>NZ_CFHJLR010000001.1:0-311380 GCF_984348125.1 Thalassolituus sp. | reverse complement strand
GGGGGCCGGATTCGATACGGGGGCGCCTAGCTCGACGACCGCAAGGTCGGCATCCGCAGTATATTTAAGGCACAAAAAAACCAGCTCACTGGCTGGCTTAATTGTTGGTTGCGGGGGCCGGATTCGATACGGGGGCGCCTAGCTCGACGACCGCAAGGTCGGCATCCACAGTATATTTGAGGCACAAAAAAACCAGCTCGCTGGCTGGCTTAATTGTTGGTTGCGGGGGCCGGATTCGAACCGACGACCTTCGGGTTATGAGCCCGACGAGCTACCAGGCTGCTCCACCCCGCGACAAACTCTGACAAATACGCAACTCATGAGCAGTAAGGTTTGAGTTGCTGTAACCAACAATCTGAAAATGTCCTGATGACAATATTAAGTCTGTTGGTTGCGGGGGCCGGATTCGAACCGACGACCTTCGGGTTATGAGCCCGACGAGCTACCAGGCTGCTCCACCCCGCGACAGAGGCTGCGCATATTACGCCCGGTGCCATCACGTGTCAACACCGATGACACAAATGGTGCCAGAGACAGGAAAATTATGACAAATCGGTGATTTTTTGTTCAATGGCTATTGGTGCAATCGCGGGTTGGTGATAACTTACACTTTCAAAGTCGGGTCAGATGCGCCACTTCAGGTAGGTTGCATCGGCACCGACAAAAATAAGAAAAATAAAAAGACATTCTGAACCCTATGAGCACTAGTCCAGCCAATACTATGACGACGGCGGCGTTGCAGCCTCTGTTGCGCCTACTGGAGAGCAAAGGCATCTCCAGCAGAGAATTGCTGGGTTCCCTGGGTCTGGACGCACCATCAGTCACCAGTGCAACACAGCGTATTTCGATCAACCATTTTGATCAGTTACTCGAGCAGGCATCCCGCCTCCTCGACGATCCAGCGATTGGACTGTCCGCGGGCCAACGCCTGGAAATGCCGAGCTTTTACCTGCTGGGGTTCCTGATCAGTAGCTGCCAGACCGGCAGAGAAGCTTTAGCGGTATTACGCCGTTATTACGCCCTTATCAGTGATAGCCGGGCACCCGACTTCTTTATCGGCCAGGACTCCATCAAAATCGTGTTCTACGTCACCGAGGGTACGCCTTTTGGTAGCCAGACGCGCTCTGAATTTATCGCATCGGGCATCCATACGGCTGGCCAGGCGATCGGTGGAAGCTACTATCAGATACAGGGTCTCGGATTCCGGCACCCACCGCCTCAGCATAAAGATCGTCTGCAGCGGTTCTTTGATGTGCCTGTGCAATACAATCAGGCGGAGAACTGGGTAAGCTTTTCCAGTAAGCATCTCGACAGCCCGCTCGCGTATGCGAATCCACAGCTGTTTTCAATGCTACGGAGTGAGGCTGAGCAAGCACTTGCGAGGTTCAGTAACCTCAAGACTTTCAGCCAGAGAGTGATGCACATTCTGTATCAGTGGCCTGAAACTGTGCCGATGACAAAAGATGCCGTGGCTGAACTACTGAGCACCAGTAGCCGTACTCTGACCCGCCGTTTACAGGAAGAAGGCTGTCAGTTCTCGACCCTGGTTCGCGAGGTTCGCCTCGAAAAAGCGAAAGTGGCATTAAAGTCCGCACGCACGGATGTACAGCAGCTGGCACTGGACCTGGGCTTTTCTGACCGTCGAGGTTTTGAACGAGCGTTCAAACAGTGGACTGGAGTTACCCCTGCCGCCTATCGCCGTCAACAATTAGCGGGCACTGCTCAGGTGCTTGAAGAAGAGAATGCCGACTGATTACCAGTCATCAACGGACAGCGCCGCTCGCACGGCGCTGATCTTTTCTGCCTGCTCAAGATTGGCAAGATCCTCAAACAGTGCTCTGACTTCGGCCGATGATGCATCGGCCGCGAGTTGCTGATACGCCGAAATCAGATAATCGTCCACTTTTAACGCCAGCTGAACCAGTTCAGTGACGCTGATATCCATGTGTAGCTCTCTTGCATCCATCACTATGTCGGCGACGTCCGCCGCTTCAAACTGGTGCCATTCGCTGAGTATTGCTGCTTTGTTTCCGTCGCGGTAACGTTCAAGTGCGGTTGCCAGGCGCTGCTCGTGATCAGCAAGCAACTTAAGCATCATATCCACGCACTCACGCTGGGTGTCGTCACGCAACCGCTCGTACAAAGCAGAAGCGTGTCGATGCAGCCCTTCGCTGAACTCAAGAATGTCACCTACGGTCCGATAGCTCATCAGCAGCCCCTTATCTGATCGAAATATCTCCGGTCAGTATCCACGCCCCGTCCTTCAGTGCGCGTGACCAAATTGTTGTTCAATCTTTTTAATATAGGGCTGAATCAGTGCTTTGTCGCCTGCGGGTACATTTTCAACTTCGCTGATCATCGACAACGTGCCTTCAAGCATGTTACGCATCATGTTTTTCTGCGCGGCAGGCAGCGGGCTGGCATCGACCTGACTCAGCTGCTTTTCAATTGCTGCGCGGCTTGGAATCTTCCCTTCCATGGTGGTTGCCAGGTACGCCAGCGTAATCTCACCTGAGTCATCCGCCCAGGCTTCTGAGGAATCATAGCCCTGCTTCTTTACGACAGACTCAAAGTCATCCGCAATACCGGCCTTCTCCAGCTCAGTCAGGGCGTTGTCGAACATATCTGACATTCCGCCTTTACCGGGCTTCATAAGATCCTGTTTGTTGACCTTATCCTGATTCTCTTCAATCCAGTGTTGCACGGGTTCAAGGCTTGCCACCCAGCGCTCTACCTGACTTTTAGTAAGTTCAGCATACGCCGGCACAGTGAGTGTTAACGCCGCCAGAAGAGTAAAAAATCGCATTCTTTTTATCCTTAGTATCAATTAAGTATTACCTGGTGGTTCCGACAATAAATGCCAATCTGAACCTCTTCATCGAAATCACCAATCATAGGTAACGTCGATGTTACGATTGAGTCCAGGCACTGAAGATCGACAAAATCCGGCGCTACTTTTTCCGACTCTGCCAGCAACCATTCCGGGACAGATAAAGTCAGCGCGCGAAGATCGTCGCTGCTCGAAATATCGTACAGAACATCCGCCGCCAGCACGACATCGACTTCAGGCCAGTCCTCTCCGTTTGAGACCACGTGCACATCAATTCCGTTCAATGCGGCATTCACCCGGGTCGCCATCAAGGCATTAGGGTCCAGATCGGCAACCCAGACTTCACTGGCTCCGGCCATGCCCGCGGCTATTCCGGCGATGCCGGAGCCGCAACCAAAGTCGAGAACGCGCTTCCCTTCAACAAGATGGTGATTGTTGGCGATGTAGCTGGCCAGTGCTCGCCCACCTGCCCATGCGAAGGCCCAGAAGGGCAAACGCTGCCAGAAACGGCCAATCGCCTGAGTATCAAGACTGAGATGATCATCAACCTCTAACAGCCACAGCGCCAGCAGTTCGTTATCCAGCCAACGCCGGGACAAACGTGCGCCCGGCAAGGCCAGAGACGCAGTCAGCTGTTCCAGCTCACGCGCAAAAGGGGTGTTTTCAGAGGGAGGCATATTTGCGTTTTCTCTCAGTGACTTTTTTCAGGTAGTTGCGGGTTTCTGCCTTTGGATGGCGTCTGACAATATGCTGATAAACCTTCGCTGCAGATAGGCGATTAATACGCCGCATCGCTTCTTTGCGGTCCCGGTGAAAACTTTTCAGCAGCTGCCCGGCACCGCCGTTATAAGCTGCGATCATACAGTACTCGCGCGCTACCGGATCCTCAATACCACGCAGATAGTTATCCCGCAGAATGGAGAGATAGGCCGTACCGAAATCAATATTGTTGTTGGTATCCATCAGAAAGGAGCGCCCCGGCACCGTGTCGCGACGATAGATTTTCTGCATAACATCCCGGCCGGCGGTACGGGGCATAACCTGCATCAAACCAAACGCGCCAGCATGTGAAACCGCGAATGGGTTAAAACTGCTTTCTGTTTCGATCACTGCGTAGATCAGTGCGGGAGAGATCTGGTATCTCTGCGCAGCGAATCGAACCTGCTCGGCAACACCGCGTGCTGCGACCACCTCATGCTGGCGCACCATGGAGATCTGAACCCGATAACCGCGCCCTGTCTTATTCACTTTCTGGCGAATCAGATAATCGGCAAACCGTTGTGCCCGCCATTGTGTACCGACTTCTTTGCCTTCCTGATCTAAGACCTGACCTAAAAGAAAAGGAGTGCCAGTGAGACCAAAATCAGCTGCGGTATAGAGGTCTACAAGCCGAGGGTCGGCAGGGGTAAGAAGGATACTCACAATTGCCTGGCGCAACTGCTGCAGCGGTTCGTCCCCGCCCCGGGTTTCTACACGTACCTGACCACCGGCAAAATCGACCTCGACCTGAGTGTGGTAGTCATCCAGATAACGGACGAGCGTGTGTGTGCCCGACTGGCGTGCATCCTCACCCCAGATTTCAGCCTGATCCGGTGACAGAAAATCCAGCAGAACCGTCTGCAGGTCCGCTGGCATTTCATCAAAATCAGAAGGAAGCTCATTGGCCAGAACAGGCGCTGCAACCACCAGCACACTGCAAAAAATACAGGCGAAAAAACGCACGTCACACTGCCACTAATCAAAACATCAGCAAGCAGTGTAACCGCTTTCAGGCGAAAGCGATAAACGGATAATTCAGCGGCAGGAACTCAGCTCAAAATATACTGAGGGCTCATTCCCAGCCCCCAGAGGATGACAGTGATCGCCATACCTCCAACCAACATACACATGCCTGCTGTCATAACCATGAAAGAGAACATAGCGCCCTTACTTTCAGGGATGTCCATAAACACAGGAACACCGGTAAACAGCAGATGGAGGCTATACATTGCGGCAATACCGACAACGATGGCGTCGAACCAGAACACAGGAAAGAATCCAGCTGCACCGGCAAGAAACATCGGCGTTGCGGTATAGACCGTCAGTAGCAGGCATCGCTCGTAGCTGGTGGTTGTGCCAAAGGCATGCTCGAGAGAGTGGATAATAAATGACATCAAAGCCAGCCCCAGCAAGAGGCTGATATAGAATGCCACTGCAATCGCTGCAGCACTGCCGATACTGAGGAATACCAGATCCTGCCCTGCAAAGCTCCAGCCCATCTGGGTTGTTCCTGTGAACAGAGCAAAAGGCGGGATCATCGCCAGCAGTAGCGCGTGTTTAACGTAGACCTGAGTAATGGTTTCTTCGGGTTCACGGCTGATTTCGCGCCACTCGCGGCGCGCATCGTACAACAGACCGAACATGTGATTGGAGAACATAACAACCCTCCCTGACGGGTTCGCGGCGTTGGTTAAGGCCTCTTTACTGAAGTCTGGTCCGGGGACTAATCCGGGCGTATTTCAGAGACCGGGCGAACCAAGCTACGCCTCTGAAACATGCCCAGCAAGGGATCTTTTCAGCCCCTTTCATTCGGTCGGATTGTCAGTCCTTAAGACTATTAAAAGCTGAGTTTTCAGACGAATTTACCGCAAGCAAAGGAAAAATCCGGTACAGATTCTGCTGCTGAATCTGGGCAATTTCAGACAAGGAGTCCATGTTGCGCAACCTCGCTAAGATGGCACCGTAAAGCGGAATCATCGCCGGAACATTGACCCGACCACCCAGGAATGCGGGAAGCATATCTGGCGAATCGGTCTCGAGTAGCAGAGCCTCAGAGGGCAAGGCCGTAAGCGTGCGTCTCAGGCGCTGCGCACGAGGGTGTGTCATGGCCCCTCCCACTCCGAGAGCGAAGCCCAGCTCATGCCAGCGGCGCCCTTGCTGCTCACTACCAGAAAACGCATGCACCAGGCCGCCATACGAGAAGCTCCGGCGACGCAGAAATGACCAGAGCTCGTCGTGCATTCCCCGGACATGCAATACCAGTGGCAACCGCAAGTGTTCCGCCAGCTCGACTTGCGGCTGCAGCCATTGCCACTGAGTTTCCATAGCTACCTGACCTGACTTGGCCAGATGAACATCCAGCCCTGCCTCACCAACGGCTGCTGACTTCAATTGCTTAAGCGCCTGCTCAAGAAAGGTGAGATCAGAGGAGTGGTGTTCATGACACCAGTATGGGTGCAGACCTGCGAGACAATGCTGATTCCAGCCTTGCGACGGTCTTTTCATCAAAGCTTCTGTCAGAGCGCGACTGACACCGGGAATCATGACACCCGCAACGCCTGCAGCACTCGCCTGCGCCCAGTCGCCTTCCCGACGGCCTTCATACACCTCGAAGTCGAAATGGCAGTGAGCATCAAACCATTGCAGTGAAGCTTCTCCGGCTGATTTCATGCGCTGATATTCACGCCTCTGGAAAACCGACAGAACAGCCCGCTAAGCCGCAATAGCCGTTCGGATTCTTCGCCAGATACTGCTGATGATACGTTTCTGCGAGAAAATAGCGTACGTTCGAGCGCAGCTCAGTGGTGATCTCAGGGTAGCTCGCAGCGCTCAGTGATTGCTGGTACTTGTCACGGCTTGCCTTCGCAATTTCAAGATCATCATCACTGTCCGTGTAAAGTGCTGAGCGGTACTGCGTACCCACGTCATTACCCTGTCTCATGCCTTGAGTAGGATCGTGATTTTCCCAGAAGACTTTAAGAATGGCTTCCAGGGGTATTACCGCAGGATCAAACCAGATTCTTACCAGCTCGGCATGCCCTGTATGGCCAGAGCACACTTCATCATACGTCGGGTTGCGGGTATGACCTCCGCCATAACCAACAGAGGTGACTTCCACCCCCGGCAACTGCCAGAAAAGTCGCTCAGCACCCCAGAAACAGCCCATTCCGACGATAATTTCTTTCAGGCCCGGTGGACAATGCCCGGTAATATTACGACCATTAACAAAATGTTCAGGCTCGACCGGTATAGCTTCTTTCCGCCCCGGCAAAGCCTCCAGTGCTGTTGGTATCTGCATTAACTTCGGACGCCACATCAGCGATAACCTCCTGAAAAACTGGCTGAGTATCATGACCCGGAACTCCGTATCATATTCACTATTCTTCACCGGTACAGGCAGCGGTGGCAACCTGTCGGTGGGCTCATCGGCTGCCGTACTGGAAAAAAACGGCAGCCCACTGCTGTTAATTGACTGCGGCCCCGGCACTCTGAACACCTATGCCGAACACTATAACGGGCAGTTACCATCAGCAATATTTCTGACGCATTGCCACCTCGATCATATTGCTGACCTTGAAATTCTCACGGTACGGGCGCGCCTCAGGAATGCGCCCCTCATTCCACTGTTTGTTCCCGTATCATTGATTACTCTGCTGCATCAGCGGCTGGCCACTTACCCGGGGCAGATGGCCGAAGGAGACCACGACTTCTGGCAGTCATTTCAATTACGTCCGGTCTCCGATGCTTTCCGCTATGGCGAGGAAGACTTCCGTATTTATCCGACACGCCATCACGGCCCCGGTTCCAGCTTTGCACTGCAGTTGCCCGGCGTCTTTTTCTACAGCGGAGATACCCGCCCCGTGCCTGAACTACTTCATCACGTGGTCAGCACCGAAGAAAAGCTGTTCCACGACTGCGGTGTTGACCCCAACCCCTCTCATACCGGGCTCGCTGATCTCGCCCGGGAATACCGCCCGGATATCTGTCAACGCCTGACGCTATACCATTACGCTGATGAATCTGCAGGGGCCGAATTGAGCAAAGCCGGGTATCAGATAGCCCGCCCCGGACAAACGATCAACCTTCGCCCGGAGCGAGCTGGCCATGAGTGATCAGCTCAACAAACTCATTCAGAAAATGCATTCGGAGGCACAGGTCACTGCCCAACAGTTGCCCCAATGCCCGGAGATATCTCTGTGGTTAGTTGAACCCGAATCCATGAGACGAGCCTTTACTCAGGAAGAAATTTTACAGATTCAGGCTTACCCAGCCTATTGGGCTTTCTGCTGGGCCAGTGGTCAGGTTCTCGCCCGGGCCATTCTCGATAACCCAGAATGGGTGCGCAATAAAACCGTCATCGATTTTGGCGCAGGTTCCGGCGTGGTTGCCATTGCCTGCGCCATGGTCGGTGCTGAACGGGTTATCGCCTGCGACATTGACCCGGATGCCCTGGAATCCTGCGCGATCAACGCAAAACTCAATCAGGTGACGATTGAACTGCATGACGATATATTCACGCTGGAAGAAGATGCTGACCTGCTGATCGCTGCCGATGTACTTTATGATCGCGCAAATCTGGCATTTCTTGATGTCTTCAGAGAAAAGGCACCCTCCGTGCTAGTTGCCGATTCCCGGATCAGAAACTTCGACTTTCCACCCTACCGATCTGTTTCGGCCTTCGACTCTTTTACCGTTCCTGATCTGGATGAATTAGACGAATTCCGCCGCGTCACACTCTATCGTGCATAAGTGAAACTCTGAGATCCGGATCAGAAGGCGACGAGTACTCGAAGCCCGGACACAATTCCAGTAAACTTGCCGCTTTTTGAGACCAGAGTCCCTCCGGATGCTTGATAAGAACGCACTTACGCAGCTGAAACAACTGAAGCAGGAAATCCACGATAACACCCCTCGCTATAAAGGCCTGGTGCGTGGAAGCCACGGTCGGTTCGGCTTTGTCGGCACCGATGAAGGGAAGAGCTATTTCCTTTCCCCCGACGAAATGGAAAAAGTCTTACCGGGCGATACCATCGACTTCCGTGTCGAACCGGCTGGCGATGA
The DNA here is from genome assembly GCF_984348125.1 of Thalassolituus sp. Classification (NCBI taxonomy): domain Bacteria; kingdom Pseudomonadati; phylum Pseudomonadota; class Gammaproteobacteria; order Oceanospirillales; family Oceanospirillaceae; genus Thalassolituus; species Thalassolituus sp. Next base: position 302,730 of record NZ_CFHJLR010000001.1, on the reverse strand, counting down.
TAAAGAGCAGGCGATCATTGAAAAGCTGCTCGAATCGGAACTTAAAACCTTCTGTGGTCGCTATATTGTCCGCGGCAAAGGTCACTTTATTGACCCGGACCACGACAAACTGAACCGCTGGATCTTTGTTCCCCCACAGGATCGCCTGAACGCTGAAGACGGCGATTTCGTTTCAGCGACACTGACCCGCCATCCCTTCCCTAAGGGAAAAGCCCAGGCACGCATCGATACGATCATAGGGAAAGAGACAACGCCTAATATCGAACGTCTCTTTATGCAGGCTCGCTTTGGTCTCGATAACGAATTCAGTGAAGAAGTAGTGAAGGCCGTCAATGAGATTGATGCCAGCCAGATTGAGACCCAGGCCGCTGAACGCACCGACCTCACTCACCTGCCTTTCGTCACGATCGATTCCGCAGGCACACGCGATATCGATGATGCTCTGTTTGCAGAAGCTCACAGCGATGGCTGGACACTATGGGTGGCGATTGCCGATCCTGATGCATTGATTCAGGCAGGTTCGGCTCTGGAAGACGCAGCAGCGAAACGTGCGACATCAGCATATTTTGCTGACAGCGTCGTACCTATGCTGCCAACTGAGCTGTCTGAAAACTTCAGCTCACTGCAGGCCGGAGAAAAACGTCTGGCGATGGTTGCAGAGCTTCGCCTCGATGCTGACGCGGGTGTAAAAGAAACCAAGCTGCATAGCGCGATCATCGAGAGCAAGGCCAAACTTACCTACTCTCAGGTTGCTCAACTGATCGACAGCGGCTGTGATGACATTCCAGCCGAACTGCACGGTCCCGTACTGCACCTCGCAGATTGCGCCCGCGCACTGAACCAGTGGCGCCAGGCTAATTGTCTGGTGATGGAAGACCGCCCTGACTACAAGCTTGTGCTCAACGAGCAAGGTAAAGTCGATGAGATTGTACGCATCGAGCGCAATGCTGCGCACAAGCTGGTCGAAGAGTGCATGCTGGTCTGTAACCGTAGCGTTGCCGAGTGGCTCCGTAGCCAGAACGCCGGTATGTTTATTCAGCAGAGCGGTATCCGTACCGAGCGTCTCGGCGAAGCCGCTGCTTTGTTAAAAGAACAACTGGGCCTCGAGCAAAAGCCAGACCTCACAACACTCGAAAGCTACGTTAAGTTACTGCAGCAAGCCACCACAGCAGAAACTGACCTGCCTCTGCGTACAATTCTGAGTCGCCAGATGGACCGCAGTGTATTTGGCCGCGAAGGCTCCCCTCACATGGGGCTCGGCTTCAGCTGCTACACCACCTTCACTTCACCGCTGCGCAAGTACAATGACCTGCTGATTCACCGTACTGTCCGTGCACTTCTGAATAACGAAACGCCGCCTGCGTTTACTGATGAACAGCTTAGTAACATCCAGGACCGTCAGAATCGCGCACGTATGGCCTCTAACCTGTCGGAGCAGTGGCTGAAACTTGAATGGTTGAACCGTCAGGAAGAAGGCACACTCTACGATGCGACCATTGTTCATATGAACAGCAGCTCGATTACAGTACGCCTGAATAGCTCTGGCATCGACGGTGTCATCGACCGCCGCAAAACCAAAGGTGGCTGGAAATTCGACAGCAAAACCATTGTTCACAGCAACGACAAAGCGCGCTTTGTTCTTGGCCAGGCAATGAAAGTCGAAGTGCAGGAAATTGATATGAGCAAACGTGCACTGCGTTTACGGATAGCATAAGGCGATAAATACAGCGCCTCTCAATAAAGCGCCAATAAAACAAGGGCACCTTGAATAAGGTGCCCTTTTTTTATTTAACGACGGTGCTCAGTCAATTTTCCAGGTGCGGACAATCTGAATACCGTGCTCGTCAATCCACTGATCAAGCTGACGAGGGTTACGCTTAATCTTTTCGACTTTTTCCTGAGTCGCTGGATTGCGATATGTACCTACAGCCAATTTAGGCTTAGGCAGTGAAGACGCTTTCTTGTCGCCTTTCTTCGCTTCGCGATTCAGCGTCTTCTCGAAGTGACGCTTCAGGTTGTTATAAATAGACGATGGCGATTCGCTTTTTGCCATACCCACCAACCAGGCTTCAATCTGCTCAGAGCGGGAAACATACAGCTCGTCTTCAGTCAGAGCGTTCTGGTTGCACAAACGCTTGATCGCTACATCAAACTCTTTCAGTCCTTCGATCTTTTTTTCCTGATCTTTCTTCAACTGCTCCAGTTCAGCAATCTGCTGTTGGTGCTGACGAATTTTTTTATCAATGTCCTGATCAAATACAGACACGCGGTAACCTCTGATTAAAAGATATTATAGGGGTGCTCTATCGTTTGCAGACATATTGGATATATATGCCCGCTGATATATAGGGTGCGCCATATTACCGAATAAATGGTTTAAGGCAAATATATTAAAATATTCGCGAAGTAGTATTTCTATATTCCGCTCTGTAAAGTCTTGTCTGCTTTGAGGACATCAGGCTCCGGCTTGCTTACACTAATGATAAGAATTATCATTAAGCACCATTTCCCGAGATCAGAATTCATGACCCGTACCACACTGGATCAGGCAAGCGTCGGCGCCAAAGCCACGATCACAGGTTTCTCGGCCGTTGAAACCAACTTTCGGCGAAAACTCCTCGCGCTGGGTGTCATGCCCGGCGCTGAAGTTCAGGTTATGCGCCTGGCGCCACTCGGCGATCCTATTCAGATTCAGTTACGTGGTGCATCTGTCAGCCTGCGAAAACAAGAAGCAGCCATCATTGAGGTAGATCTACTTTGACTCAACGCGCGACCATCGGTGTCATCGGTAACCCGAACTGCGGTAAGACCACTCTTTTTAACGCGCTGACAGGCTCACGTCAGAAAGTGGGTAACTGGCCCGGCGTAACCGTCGACCGAAAAGAAGGTGTACTCACCCTTCGCAACGGCCAGCATACGCTTGTCGACCTGCCCGGCACTTACGCTCTCGACAGTCATGATGAAGAGCTTTCGACGGACGAAAAAATCGCCCGGGAATTTGCTCTGAGCGGCGAAGCTGACCTGATTATCAATATTCTTGATGCCACTAACCTGCACCGCAATCTGTTTCTGACGTCACAATTGCTCGACATGGGCGTGCCTGTGGTTTGCGCAGTCAACATGATCGACGTTGCCGAGCGCGAAGGTATTCACGTCGACTGTCAGGTCCTGTCGCAACGCTTAGGTGTCCCTGTTGTGCCAATCGTTGCCTCAGACAATGTCGGGGTTCCGGAGCTCTGCCGCACCATCGCCCATAAGCTTGAACATCCGACGGTCGCAACTCCGATGGTACGACCGGATAAAGATCTGGATGTCGCCATTGATGAACTTCAGGCGCAATTGCAAGGGCACGTGACGAACCCATTCTGGACTGCTCTTCGAGCGCTTGAGTGTGATGTCTATTCATTACAGCCTCTCGACAGCGAGATCCGCCAAAAAACGGCACAGCTGGCTTCCGAACTCAGAGCTAAGCTCGAAGAAGCTCACGCACAGCCTATCGACGTGCTGATTGCCAACTGCCGTTACAGAAGCATTGAAGTACTTCTCAGAGATGCCCTCACGATCCGTAGCCAGGGTAGATCAATCACTGAAAAAATTGATGCCTGGGTTCTCAACCGCTGGCTTGGCATCCCCTTCTTCTTCTTCATGATGTATCTGATGTTCCTGTTCGCTATTAATTTGGGCGGAGCTTTTATCGACTTTTTTGATATCGCCTTTGCGACTGTGTTCGTTGATGGTACTCACGAAATCATGGACAGCATCGGCGCGCCGCAGTGGTTATCGACCCTGATCGCCGACGGCCTCGGCGGTGGTATCCAGCTAGTAGCTACCTTTATCCCCGTGATTGCCGGGCTCTATCTCTTCCTTTCTGTCATCGAAGACTCCGGTTACATGGCGCGCGCCGCTTTTGTTATGGACCGGCTGATGCGCAGCGTAGGCCTGCCCGGAAAATCCTTTGTTCCTCTGATCGTGGGTTTCGGCTGCAACGTACCGGCGGTGATGGCTGCGCGCACTATGGATACCGAGAAAGACCGCCTGCTGACGATTGCGATGGCACCCTTTATGTCATGTGGTGCCCGCCTGAGCGTTTACGCCCTCTTCGCTGCGGCCTTCTTCAGCGAAAATGGAGCCTTGATGGTCTTCGGCCTCTACATTCTGGGGATTGTGATGGCAATGCTGACCGGCGTTGCACTGAAAAATACCCTCTTTAAACCCGAGCTGACGCCGTTTGTTATGGAACTCCCGGCGTACCATATTCCAACGGTGAAAGGCGTTCTGCTGAAAACCTGGGAGCGTCTGCGCTCATTTACTCTGCGCGCGGGTAAAACGATCGTCACTGTGGTTGTCATCCTCAGCTTCCTGAATTCTTTCGGTACTGACGGTAGCTTCGGTAATGAAGACAGTGACAAATCAATACTGTCCAGCATCGCCCGCACAGTCACACCAGCCTTTACCCCGCTCGGTGTACAGGAAGATAACTGGCCTGCAACCGTCGGTATTATCACAGGCATTTTCGCCAAAGAAGCCGTCGTCGGTACACTGGATGCGCTTTATTCGCCTGCTGAAGCAGAGGCTACAGAATACGACCTTTGGGGCGGTCTGGCGGAAGCGACAATGACCATTCCTGATAATCTTGCCGGCCTTGCTGACGCGCTGCTCGACCCTCTGGGCCTTTCTCTTATCGGCGCAGATCAGGGTGAAGAGCAAGGCGTTCAGGATGCGACCTTCAATACCATGGAAGTGCTGTTTGTTAGCCAGTGGGCCGCCTTTTCATATCTGGTGTTCGTACTGCTGTATACGCCATGCGTAGCCACCCTCGGGGCGATGGCACGTGAATCAGGCATGCGTTGGATGCTGTTTGTGACTGGCTGGAGCACCGGCCTGGCATATACAACGGCCGTCATCGTTTACCAACTGGGACAGCTTGGCAGTACGCCAGCAACTGCGGTAAGCTGGATTGCCGGATGCGTAGCTTTCATTGCCCTCTGCTTGTGGCGGATGCGAGCCTACGGTAAGGCACGGGATGCTCGGATGATCCCGCTTACTCAGGTCGATTAAACAAAAACGCCGGATTATTAATCCGGCGTTTTTGCTTGTAGCCACACATTTTCTAATTGCAGTTTCACTCCGGGCGCGGACGAACCATTCGCTCACCAAGGGCAGCGTAATCAGCCCCGCCCAACCGCGCCAGAGGATTCAGCAACTCAGAATCCAGCTTGAGACGCCCATCGACGTCGGCAGCCACACCTTCATCAATAAACATTCTCTCAATCTCAAGAAAGACAACATGCTGAGGCCCGGCGCCAAGATCAACTTGCTGCTGGTAGCGACAGAGAAAAGCAACAGGAGCCGCGGCGACCCGCGGAAGCGGCCAGTTTTCCTGCGGCTCAACCGGAATATCGAAACTGCTGGTTTCGCTGACACCTGCAGCCAGTGTTGCTGAACTCATATTTAACGAATCCACCTGACTGGCATCGGCAATATTAACGACGCACCAGCCCGAGCGTTTGAGATTGCGGTAACTGTCTTTTTCAGTCCCTGCGGACTTCTGACCAATGGAGACGACAAGAGTCGGTGGCGCCGAGCATACAGGCGCGAAAAAAGAATACGGAGCCAGATTCAGACCGCCGTCTTCCTCGGCAGTCAATATCCATGCAATCGGACGTGGGATCACTGACTGCACCAGTAAGTGGTAACGCTCTACCGGGGTTTTATCGCTGAACTGAATATCCAAAATAGCTCCTTAGGAACACCGAAAGTTAAAAAATTTTCTGTCGCAGCGCTCAGGTTCGAGGCTGGAGGCGCTCTTGCACCTGTACACAATTACCGATATAACCGCCCACCTGATACCGGAGACATTACTATGCTTAATGCCGAGCGCGCTTTTCCATTTCTGGCTGTTATCGTGAGTCTTCTGGCCTGGCAAAGTCCTGAGCCATTGCTTGGGCTGACCGGCGCCATTGTACCGCTTCTGACCATCATTATGTTCTCTATGGGGCTAACGCTGCGCTTCAGCGACTTCAGACGTATCTGGCAAAAGCCTCAGCCTGTCGCCCTCGGGATCATTCTACAGTTTGGACTAATGCCTCTCATCGCCTGGGGACTCGCACTTCTCTTTGCATTGCCCGCGGAAGTCGCTGTTGGGCTTATCATCGTTGGCGCATGCGCCGGTGGCACAGCATCCAATGTTATGACGTTTCTCGCCAAGGGCGATGTCGCACTTTCTGTCACCATGACCACGGCATCCACCCTATGGGGCGTATTCCTGACGCCGTTTCTGATTGCATTTTACGGGCGTGGCTATACAGAAGAGCTTACTCACAGCGGTATCATTGATATCGACACCGTCGGCATGCTGCTGATGATCGCTAAGATCGTTGTTCTCCCCGTGGGCGCCGGTGTTCTGGTTAATCGCTGGCTACCTGCCATTCAGAAAAGCGTCAGCCAATATCTGCCGGCACTCGCGACCGGAGCCATTCTGTTGATCATTGCAGTGATCGTTGCCAGCAATGCTGATGAACTGGCGGTAATAAGTCACTCGCTGATTCTGGCCGTTGTTCTTCACAACCTGATTGGTTTACTCGCGGGTTATGGCATCGCGCGCTGGAACGGTAACACCGAAGTCGAAGCGCGGACCATTGCACTGGAAGTAGGGATGCAAAACTCAGGGCTCGGCGTCGCATTGGCCAACAGCTTCTTCAGCCCTCTGACTGCCCTACCCGGCGCTCTATTCAGCGTCTGGCAGAATATCGCTGGTGCTGTTCTGGCAGCCTTCTGGAAATGGCGGACTGAACGTCAGATCCAACGCGCTTTGAGCAAAGACGACAATTAATACAAAAGTTATACAAAGAGGCCCTGTTACCACGGGATATTTCCTCAGTAAGCGCTTGGTATGCACGGAATCTTGGGATACTATGACCGCGTCTCTCGTTTTGGGGAGGCCGATTGACGAGTGCAGCATATGAACTTATGAAGCATCTTGGTCGATAAGGGCATTATAGAAAGACCTTCCGGAAGCCCCGGCCAGTGATTGACTAATGCCGTAACATAGCAAGTCCGCTGATGTAGTCAGCACAATATCTCAGGAAAAAAGTATGGCAAATTTAGTTCAAGGCACAGTCAAATGGTTCAATGACGAGAAAGGCTTCGGCTTTATCGCTCAGGATTCCGGAAAAGACGTTTTCGTTCACTACAGTGCAATCAACGGCAATGGCCGTCGTTCACTGGAAGAAGGCCAGGCCGTAACCATGGAAGTGGTTCAGGGTCAGAAAGGTCCTCAGGCAGAAAACGTAACTCCTGCCGAATAATTGCTGTGGCCCGGTCTGATTCCGGGCCCGCATTTTCCTCCCCAGAGCTTCCCGCTCGACACCAGCCCAAATGCTGGTACTCTGTGACAAAACAAAGACAAGTCTGTTTATGTTAGATCAGGGTGAACTCTTCACAATTCCTAACCCATGTCGGGGTGTCTGCACAGCCAATAACAAGGGTTATTGCAAAGGCTGCCTGCGTTCCCGCAAAGAACGTTTCCACTGGAATGAATTCACGCCTTTTCAGCAACAGCTCATTATTAATCTTTGTGAGAAACGTCGCCTGAAAATATTGGCGGGCCCCGGCGAAGAAGTTACCGAAGAAGAAACAGATATTTCCCAGCTCGACCTGTTTCTGGCAGATACTCTGTCTGAGAAGATCGCGCAGGAGAATGCCCAAAAAGCACAGAAAGCCGCTGAAGTTATCGCCAACGAAAGCGAAGACCAGACGGCAGAATCGAAGGCGCCATTGGCAGAACCACCTCCACAGCCTGACCCGATTCCCCCACGCGCCAGCAAAGACGATCAGTTCGACCTGTTCTGATACTTTTTCATCCAGCCAAGTCCTGCGGAAGTAGCACCTTCCGGTCTGTATTCAGCACCATACCAGCCCTGATAACCAGATTGCTCCGCTGCGGCAAACAGCCGCTCAAAGTTCAGTTCACCAGACCCTGGTTCGTGCCGGCCTGGTACATCCGCAAACTGGATATGACCCAACTGAGCGCCATAGGTCGTCAGCAGAGATTCCACCGGCTCCCCCATTCTCGCCATGTGGTAGATATCAAACTGCATTCTGATATCCGCGTCACTACTTTCGGTAAAGCGTCTCATGTCATCAAAAGAAGAGATAAGAAAGTCCGGCATATCAAAAGTATTGATCGCCTCAAGAGTCACCTGAACTCCCAATGGCGCCAGCTGTGTTACCGCCTTTTGGACGTTGATGCGCAATACCTCTAAAGCAGTCACCCTGTCCTCGTCTGCTGCCCGCCCCGCCAGCACATTAACGCAACGAGGGCGCAACACCCGCACATATTCAAGACACTCGGCCAATGCCGCTTCGAAATCAGCTTCACGACCAGCAACACAAGCCAGGCCTTTTCCGCCTGACATCAGGTCACCGGCGGGAATATTAATCAGCACACACTCAAGGCCTGTGTCATCGAGCGCTATGCGGAGTTCATCCGCTGGCGTGTCGTAAGGAAACTGGATTTCTACCGCCGTAAAGCCATCCTCAGCCGCAGCGGAAAAGCGCTCCAGCATAGGTAGCTCTGTGTAGAGCAGTGAAAGGTTCGCCGTCAGCTTCATGCCTCTTCGTCCTTGCTGCTGTACATTTCGATCAGGGTACAAGGGTCGCGCTCAGCACTGCCCTGCGTAGCATGCAGACGCATCAACTCAGCCGCCTGCCCCGCCATAGGTACAGCGCTGGCGGAATCTTTCGCTAATGCGTTTGCCATATCCAGATCTTTCAGCAGTGTTTTCACATGCCACTTTACCGGATCAAAATCACGCTCTGCCATCCGTGGGCCGGTCAACTGAAGAGGGATAGAGTCAGCGAAGCCGCCCTTCAATGCTTCGGGTATCTGCTTCGCATCAACGCCGGACTTTTCAGCCAGTGCCATAACTTCGGCCATAACCAGCACATTACAGCTGACGATCATCTGGTTGCAGATTTTAGTGACTTGCCCGGACCCCGTTGGTCCCATGTGCGTGACGCGCTGTGACAAAGGCTCGAGTATAGGACGCATACTATCGATCAACGCGGCGTCACCGCCTGCCATAATCGCCAGTGTGCCCTGCTCGGCACCCGCAACGCCGCCGGAGACAGGTGCGTCTATCCAACGGATACCCGTTTTACTGAGCAGAGCCTCTGCCAATTCACGAGTCGCCTGTGGGTCGATGCTGGAAAAATCAATCAGTACCTGACTATCACGACCTTGCTCTGTTATTCCACCGGGCCCTTCGACAATGGCGCGCACCGCACTTGTGTCTGTTACACAAGTCATCAGGATGTCGGAGCCTGAAATCAGCTCATGTAAGTGTTCACATACCCGTACGCCATGCTCTTTCAGTGGCTTGGACTTATCCGGACTGCGATTCCAGACAGAAACACTGAAGCCCGCCCGATGTAGCCGGAGGCTCATAGGCACTCCCATCAGGCCCATACCGATAAATCCAATACGTTTTGACTGCATGTCGACTCTCCAGATCCGGTGCGTATTTGAGGCCCCGAAGTTTACCATTAACGAAAGTTAACGGTTGAATCACAAGCAGATTTTGGAGCCTCGCCTATGCTTATCAGCAGTTACTCGAGAGGAAGTATAACTATGAACATGGCCTCAATTTTCGCTGAACCTAAGCAGCTCCCACATATCCCCCGCGTCGTTCAGGAACTGATGGAAAGCTTCAGAGGAGACGAGCACTCCCTGAACATCGATGACATCAGCGGCAAAGTAGCTAAAGACCAGTCGCTGACTGCCAAAGTCCTCCGTCTTGCGAACTCTGCACATTATGGTGTACCACGCACTGTTGCTACGCCACAGGATGCTGTCATGCTTCTTGGCTTCGGCACACTGCGCACTATGGTGCTGGCATCCGGGGTAACCAGCGCATTCTCAAAAATCGAAGGATTCGACCAGAATGCTTTCTGGAAAAACGCCTTCAGCATCGCTGAACTATCGAAGTGGATTGCAGGATTTACTCCCGAGGTAGACAAAGACACCGCCTTCACCTGCGGCATGATGCATTCGGTCGGTAACCTGCTTATCCGCATGTTCTACCCGAAAGAGGCCGCCAGTATCGACCAGACTGAAGCCATGAGCTCGTCGAAGCGTCATACATTAGAAAACGGTCAGTTTGGTTATAACTCAGCCGATGTAGGTGCTGAACTGGCCAAGCGCTGGAAATTCCCGGAAATCATTCAGAACGCTATTGCCCAGCAGTACTTGCCTGAGAACTCTGAAGAATACAGTAAAGAAGCGGGCATCATTTATATCGCCAGGTACCTGAAAAGGGCCCATGACCAGAACTTATCGGAAGATGAGATCGTTGCCGGCTTCCCTCTTCAGGTGGCAGACAAAATCGGTATGAATGTGAACAAAGCCTACAGTGACCTGGCGTCACTTGGCGAGCTTCACTCCGGACTGGATAGTCTTATCGAAGACTGATTCATCAGCAAACCACTCACGGCTGCGTCTCACGCGCTCTTCCGGTGGAAGACGCGTATCCGCAGCCGTCAGTTTGTCCAGACGCCGTAAACGCGGCAACAGACCGGCATTATTTGCTAACTGAATGGCCAACCCCGGCCGTGCATTCAGTTCCAGTAACAACGGACCATGATCACGGTCTACGACGATATCAATCCCCAGATAGCCGAGCCCGGTTACGTCATAACAGCGGGAAGCCATCACCAGCAAAGCCTCCCAGTCAGGGATAGCCAGCTTTCCAAGGTGCTTACCCGTGTCCGGATGATTCTCTAATAACTGGCCGTGCTGAACGGCTGCCAGAGCTTCACCCGTGGCGATATCAATACCGACACCAACAGCCCCCTGATGCAGGTTCGCCTTGCCATCCGACGCGTGAGTCGACAGTCTGACCATGGCCATGACCGGATATCCTCGGCAAACGATAACCCGTATATCGGGGACACCTTCAACGGTGTAGTCATCAAAATGGTGTGCCTGATGGATCAGGGACTCGATCAGTGCCACATCCGCTGCACCGCCAAGACTGTACAAGCCCGACAGGATATTAGAAACGTGGCGTTTCAGGTCGTCGACAGTCAGCCTGCCGCCACTTGCTTTAACCCACTCATCACCGTCTTTGTGCGTAACGATCAGGATGCCTTTGCCACCACTGCCCTTCGACGGCTTGGTCGCAAACCCCTGATGCCCCTCAACCAGGCTGGCGATCTTTTTCACCTGAGATTGCTGATCGACCACCCCGATAAGAGCAGCCATGGGAATATTCGCCGAACTGAGTGTGGTACGGGTCAGACGTTTGTTATCCACCAGTGGGAACAGGCTACGTGGGTTATAACGACCAATGTAGCGTCGGTTGCGCTCGTTCATCCCCAGCATACCAAAGCGGGACAGTGCCCACGGGGCAATAAGTGACGGTAAAAACTTCAACGCTTGAGTACCGCAAAGCGATGCAGCTCAAACAGCCGGTACCCGGTGTATGAACCCAGAAGAAGTATCAACGCCAGTACGATGAACTGGACACCCATGAAATTAAACGTCAGGTGCTGAATCAATGGATGCTGCATCGCCCCGTAGGCCAGTACGGCGGTGATCAGGCTACCACCGCCCTGAATCATCACCTCGCGGCCACCCTCTTCCTCCCAAAGGATCGACATACGTTCTATCGTCCAGGCCAGTATCACCATTGGGAAGAACATCACCTTCAGTCCTTCGGTTAACCCTAGCTTGTATGACAGCACGCTGAAGAGACTGATGATCGCGATGACCGATATGATCACCGCGGATATTCGCGCCACCAGTAGCAGGTTCAGGCGGGACAGATAACCCCGCACCACCAGCCCTGCGGCAACAACAAGAATAAAGCCGACGATGCCGGTGCCGAGCGAAGTCTGCATAAAGGCAATAGCAATCAAAACAGGCATAAAAGTTCCGGAGGTCCGGATGCCCACAAGAATTCTTAGTAAGCACACTACAAGAGCGCCCACCGGTAACAGAAGGATAGTTTTGAACATCGCCTGCTCAGCAACCGGCAGGCTATGTATTGAGAAATTCAGCAAAGAGGACTGCAACGGCAGACTGTCATTCAACGCCGAGTAGGTCGACTCTTCGCGACGCAGCATCGAGAAACGAATTCGCGAATTTTCACCACCAATCACATCAAGCACAGGCGCACCGCGTTGCTCCCAGAGTAAGAGTGGCTTTTCTTCATCGCCAGCCAGAGGGCGCTCATCTTTGATCTCGTAGAGGCGGAATACTTTGCTTGTGTCACCGTCCCAGACGCGCAGTAACGGCGTCAGCATCTGACGACGACGGCGGTCTTCCAGCTCCAGGCCATAGACGACACTGGCGTGCACAGACGAATTATTCAGTACTTCTGCCAGAAGATTCGGCAAACGGCCGTTGTATGCACGCTTCAACAACTGAATATGCTGCGGCGACTCTTCTTCCGTCAGACGCTTAATCAGCTCGCGGGCGAAGCTGAAGTTATCCGACGATGCGTCCCAGGCGTCTTTTGAGAGCCGGTAAATGGCGCTACGATATGGCTCTTGCCAGTCAGGTTCCATCAATACTGGCGGAGTGATAACTTCAGACTGAGCCATATCCGACTCGAGCACATCCACCTGAAAGTACAACTGCTGAATTCCACTGGCGCGACGTATGGTCCACTCTGCGCGGGGGTCGGGGCCGTCTACGAAGTTAAGGCCATACCCCGGCGAAGCACCAGATTGTCGCAGCAAGGTAAAGCCCGGCTGATCAGCGGGCCGCGCCATCGACACCTTCACAGGCTGATCCCCGGCTTCAAACTCGACCAGTGCTTCAACCGACCAGACCGTCTGCGTTTCACCGTGAATTAAAGGAACTTCGTACACCCAATGACGCTGCAGAATCAAAGAGACCCCAGCCAGAAGCAATAATACGATCAGTGTATAAAAGCTCAGAGTAGAGGCGGGTTTCATAAATTAGCGACCTGAGTGTTTCAGCGTTTTTTAGAACGGGGATGAATAAATTCCTGACCGACATCGACCACGGCAACGTCTTTCAGGAAGGAGCGACCAAGCAGCACCGGATAAGACATCCGTGAACGGTCAGCAAGCGTGAATTCAGTCGGCTGATGCAGGTTGTCACCCAGTTTCACATCAAAGACAACCACCGGGCGACGGTCGACGTCATCAAAGGATGCCTGACGGATAAGCACGTTTCGCTCCAACGGAACTTCAAGATGAATGTCGTTATCAGCGTTGCCCGTATCCAGATCGAATGAGACCCAGCGCTTACCGTCGCGCTCGAAACGCACGATATTGCGTGCACTGATGGAGGATGTCTCCGCTCCGGTATCAACCCTGGCCGACAAGTATCGCCCGGGAGGCGACAGGAATACCCACTCAGTAGCACCGACTACGACTTTATTATCAGCATCCGTTGTCGCTTTCATCAGTGCGGGTTGGCACTGCGGAGCAGGGGCTGGGCGAGGCACCTGAGAGACAGGACGCTGAGCCAGGCGATCGATCGAGTGTGCCAGGGTCTCTAGGCGCTGCTGCTGCTCCTTTAGCGATTGCTGCATGTCATCAAAATCTGAATCACTACTCTGCACGGGTTGGCAGTATTGCTCTAACAACACCTCAACGCCATCAAGGGTAACATTACGGTGCTCAGCACTGGGCCAGTGAGCGCACCCGGTTAAAGATGTTAAGAAAACAACAATGACTACCGCATAAAAGCGCATACGTATTCCCGGTAAAACAGAAGTCAGCATTTAATCACAGAATTTATTCACGACGGAATGATCGGAATCACTCACCAAACACCCGTTTCCGTTCATCGAACACCTGTTTCAAAGGTGCCATCAGAGTGGAAGCGCGCTACCTGCATTCGGCGGCGGCCAAGCAGCAGAGGTTCGTCGTCGTAGAACAGAAAGTTCTTCCAGCATTGCCTGAACGTGCCCCAGGTCGTCTGGATGACATTGTGGCAGTCGTAGCAGAAAAACACCGTGGTGTTATTTTCCCAGTCACCGAAATCGAGTTCTTCTGGAAGCGAGTTATCATCAGACTCCCAACGAGGCTGCCACTCGGCTTTCTCATGCCAGATTCCATTCCGGTTCGGCCAGTCATCATTCATGAAGTGCGCCGCATGCGTCGCCTCTTTGCTGATCTGCTGACGCCAGAATGCCAGTGCTGACGACTCACTTAGAGGGCGGATATCATCCAGTAGTTCCTGTGGCACAGGCAACTCCCGGTGACGAAAAATCCAGCTCTGTGGGTACTCACTGAGTAACTGATATTCCATAAGCCTTCCTGTGTAATTCGTAGACAACTGACACAAAAACGCCGCCGCTGGCCGATACCCAAACGACGGCGCTCAATACGGATATTTCTGATCAGTCGCGGAACGTGTTGTCGGCGATGAACTGCTGTACCGTTTCAAGATCTGCTGGCAATACTGACAAACGCTCTTCACGCTCCATCAGATCCGTCAGGTGATGTGGCAGCGCTGGCATCTCGTATCCTGCACGGCCTACGGCATCCTCGAACTTCACCGGATGCGCAGTACCGAGCGTGATCATCGGGATATTCGGGTTACGGCGACACTCACGCGCAGCCTTAACACCAATCGCGGTGTGCGGATCAAGCAGATAGCCTGTCTCGTTAAAGACCAGCTGCATTGTTTCAACCGTGGTCTTTTCATCGACCGCAAGACTGTCAAACAGTTCACGAGCCTTCGCCAATTTATCTTCGTCGAGAGAGACAACATCATCACGGGCATTCATTTTCGCCATCAGGCCAGCAAGCTTGGCACCGTCACGGTCGTACAGGTCGAACAACAGACGTTCAAAGTTACTGGACACCGCGATATCCATAGAAGGTGTGATCGTATGCTTCAGAGGACGAACTTCGTATTGGTTCTTGCTCATCAGGCGGTGCAGTACATCATTGTTATTTGTAGCAATGATCAGCTGCTCGATCGGCAGACCCATCTTACGCGCCATGTAACCCGCGAAAATATCACCGAAGTTACCGGTCGGCACAGAGTACGCCATCGGACGCAGAGGACCGCCCAGATTGAGGCTTGAATAGAAGTAGTAAACGATCTGGGCCATGATGCGTGCCCAGTTAATGCTGTTGACCGCAACCAGTTTGCGCTCACCACGAAGGAAGCTCTGATCGCCAAAACTGGCTTTGACCATGTCCTGAGCCTGATCGAAGTTACCTTCGATGGCGATGTTGTAAATGTTGTCACCTTCAACGGTCGTCATCTGGCGACGCTGAACTTCTGATACCTTGCCATATGGGTGAAGGATAAAGATATCGACATTGTCGCAGGCTTTGGTGCCTTCGATGGCCGCTGAACCGGTATCACCCGACGTCGCACCCATAATCACGACTTTCTCCTGACGACGCGTTACCACGTAATCAAGCAAGCGCCCAAGCAACTGCAGTGCGAAATCCTTAAACGCCAGCGTCGGACCGTGAAACAGCTCAAGAACATACTCGTTATGATCCAGCTGCTGCAGCGGAGCAATCGCCTTGTGACCGAAGTTAGTGTTGTTGTATACGTCTTCGAGCATGCCTTTCAGGGCATCTGAATCAACACAACCTTCAACAAACGGATAAACAATCTTATGCGCCAGCTCGGTGTATGGCAGGTCACGCCATGATTCGATCTCTTCAAGCGTGTAGTGCGGTGCTTCCTTTGGTACGTAAAGGCCGCCATCAGACGCCAGCCCTGTCAGCAGGACATCCTCAAAAGTAAGTTCCGGCGCATTACCGCGCGTGGAGATATATTTCATCATGGTTGTAGAACCTAAACTGGTGCTCAGAAAATTGCGCGTAGTTTACATGCTTTGACAGCGTTGCGCACCCGCGCGGCGGTCACGACAGCCGCTCTAACAGTTCGGGCCGGTAGTCGTCATGGGTAACGCCCGGCGTCTCGTTTTCAATGCGGGATTTCAACTCATCCAACTGTTTAACAAGCTCAGACATCGTCAGAGTGTTGTCATCAAGATCGTATACCTGACGCGAGCCCTCAAGGCTGTACAACTTGATGATCAACGCGTCGCGACTGCCCGCTTCCAGCGCCTGATCCAATGGTTTCGTCTTACGATAAATCCGGTTCAGCTCCTGTTTAAGCTTCCAGACATAATTAACCTCATCGAAATACGGCGTATCGCAAAGCCTGAACAACACGAAAGTAACGATGGCTACGCCGGTCGCCACCCCCGCAGCATTGAGCGCCAGACTGGATTCTCCGCCGACAAAAATATAACGGTATAATTCTGCGAACCCCAGACTCGTTGCGAACAAGCCTGCGATCATTGCCCACTGGATGCGTGAACGACGCTCCTGATAACGTGCTTTGTCGATTTTTTTCAGTTTCATATTTTCTCAGTTTCACACTTGTCCGGTTAACTCTCTGTTTAACGCCGGCATCGTAACCGCCCCGAACGCATTCGCAACAGTGTTTTTCAGATCACCTCACTCTTATATGGCACAAATAGCTCGATACCGGGCGGGAATGCAGTGTTAGAGTCCAATGTCAGAGTGCCATCACTCACTACCGATAACAGCAAAAAACGGAGCCCTCATGAGTACCACAGATGCACTGTTTCAACCGATAACGCTTGGCAAGCTCGAACTCAGCAACCGTATCGTCATGGCGCCCATGACCCGCACCTACTCGCCGGGAAACGTGCCTAACGACCTGAACGTCGCCTATTACGAACGACGTGCAGCAAACGGAGTCGGTCTTATCATTACCGAGGGCACCTGTGTCGGACATAAAGGCGCAAACGGCTATGCCCGCGTTCCATTTATCTACGGTGAAGAAGCCTTAGCCGGCTGGAAGAAAGTGGTAGACGCTGTGCACGCTAAGGGCGGCAAAATCGCTCCTCAGCTATGGCACGTGGGCGCTGTCCGCAAAGAAGGTACCGAGCCTGATCCATCCGTGCCCGGCTACAGTCCATCGGGCCTGTTCAAGCCCGGTCGCGAAACCGGCTTCGCAATGACAAAAGACGATATCAACGACGTCATCGAAGCCTTTGCTCAAGCCGCTGAAGATTCAAAACGCATTGGCTTTGATGCGGTTGAGATTCACGGCGCTCATGGTTACCTGATCGACCAATTCTTCTGGGAAGGAACAAATCAGCGCGATGATGAGTACGGTGGTGACCAGGTAGCACGTACCCGTTTTGCCTGTGAAATCGTTCAGGCAATCCGTGATCGGGTCGGGCCTGATTTCCCGATTATTTTCCGCTTCTCTCAATGGAAGCAACAAGACTACAGCGCACGCATGTGCAATACGCCGGAAGAGCTTGATGCGTTCCTGAAGCCGCTGGTAAATGCTGGCGTTGATATCTTCCACTGCTCTACTCGTCGCTTCTGGGAAAAAGAATTCGAAGGTTCTGATATGAATCTTGCTGGCTGGACCAGAAAACTGACCGGAAAGCCTGCGATTACTGTCGGCAGTGTGGGTCTGAATGCCGGCTTTATTGATGAAGATAAACGCGACATGATTGATGCATCGGGCGTTGCCCACGGCAACATTAATGAACTGGCCGAGCGCTTGGGCAATGACGAGTTTGACCTCGTCGCTGTAGGCCGTGCCCTGCTGCAAGACCCTGAGTGGGTTATAAAAGTTCGTGAAGGTCGCTTTGACGAACTGACGGATTACAGTAAGAAAGCATTGATGGAATTAATATAAGTTCATCAGAGCAGCATCACAGAGTCGTGATGCTGCACCTCATTTAATCAGCCAACTGCCAGCCGTTTTCAGTATCACGAAAACGAAATTCGGCTCGCTCAGTTACTTTCTGCCCTTTCTCGAATTTCCCATATTGCATTGATAGTGCAAGCAACCCGAAACCGTTAAAGAAACTGCCCACCAGAGAATCTGGGGTTTCGTCTTTTAAAGACTCACTGAAGGTTTTATAGTCGGTCAGAAATTCCAACTCATAGCGGACATCGGCTACATAAAACTCCTGATCCTTCCAGCCATTTAACTTTTCTACACTTACCACGCGAATCATATTGCTGACTGTCTTCTGCTGTGCAACAGACTCTTCAATCAGGGTGTCTGAAGGTGTGCCGCTACAGGCTGTGAGTACAATACACACACATAGCATCAATAGAGTTCTGAACATTGTTGTCCTCATTATTTCTGGGAGTCATTATTCCGCTAAAACAGATTTAACTATAAGTAATCGGGTGTCATCGGTTTTGGCCAGATACTCACCTTCATCAGGATAGAAAAGACTGCCGCGGAGAATCGTATGATTTCCTGCTTCCAGTTCACCTTGAAATAAGTAGCAAAGCCAGCCGTCCTGAAGTGACAGCAGTTCCTTTTCCATGAGACAAGAGATACTTAGTTCGGTATCTATACCCTGATACACAGTTGTCAGGCCACGACCAACATCGATGACAGTCTGGCTCGCCCTCTCGGAAACGCTACCTGCCGGTTGAAGCCAAAGCTGTACCATACCCACAATATCAGCATCTGGGTTGATTTCATTGTGCATAAAACCGGATTTTCCCGAGCGTTGCACCATAACCTGCCCGGCTTTAATTTCGACTAAGCCTTGAGTACTGTCTTCAGCTACGCTATCCGGTTGTACCTCTGCCGAGCCTTCATGATGAAGACGCCCGCGGGTAACGATACTGACAATATCGATGTCGCTGTGTTGATGACGCCCAGTGCTGCCACCCGGCTTAAAGTACGCGTGCGCAAGATACATTAACTGGCCCAAGCCCTCCCAGGTATCCTCACGCTTCTGATATCCGAACTGACGCGAGTCCATCACCAGAATGCGTTCTCTCACGCCCGCAAAACCGACGATATCCAGAGTGTCGTAATTTAACAGTCTCATAAGAAGTTGCTCTGCAAAAAAACGTCCAACGAATCCTGAGTGTGTGTTGTTTGGGGCCAGACCGACTGGTATTCTTGCACACCAATAGGACAGCAAAGCTGACAGGGAGCCTCAATAGTGTCAATGATCGTACATCACCGCCGTAAACTCGCCTACACTCTGGGCAGCAAAGCCGACACACGCCAGTTTATTCCATTTTCAAAGAACACCAATACCAACCGAGGCCGCAAAGTATTTATCGACGCTGCTCTGGCGCCTTTGTTTGCTCATGCCTTTCAATCGGATGAAGCCAGCGCATTACAAATGACCTCCAAAATTGAGCAGCTGGGCGCTTTAGGTGGCAATGTCACTGCCAACCAGAACACAGGTACGCCATTCGAATATATGGAGAGTATTGGCAAGCTGGCGATTTACTATCAGATTCATCAAGGCTCTGAAGACAATCAAACTCCTGCCGGGGTGTATATCACAGGTGTTCAACGGGCTTCTGAAGAAGGTGAAGACCAAGCTGGGCTATATCAAAGCTTTGAAGGTAAATCAGCTGAGGTACTCACGAAAATTGCTGAACACGAGCAAGGCTTTATCAAAGCGCATGCAAAAGCAACGCGGGCAGCAAGGGTACTTCAAACTCTTGCCGGGGTTGACGGCTGGGAGGTTCCAAACAGTTTTAATTTTTTCTATATTCCAGCTGCGATTGAGAATGAGATGGGGCTATGGATGACACCGGATTCAAGAGCCATGCGCCCGGCCGTGGTTGCGAAAGAGCTTGCTAGTGTATTAAGTGAAACACAGAAGCACCGTAGTAATGGTAAACCGATAAAATGGCAGATCGAGGGTGACACGGTTAAGTTACTGCAATTAGCCGTAGAGCACTTACCCAATCTACTAGATAAACACCACTTTATACTGACAAACCCCGTCGCTGACACCGCTCAGGTCGTTAATGCATTTCAGCGCCGAGGTGCCAAAATAGAGGGTAAATTCACCGATAATAAAAGAGCGCTGGCATCGGCAAAAGTATCATCAGAAATAAGTTCGTCTAATACCGATCTGAAGGAGGCATTGGCCAAAGCTGGATCAGGTTCAAACACGGCCCTCTCAAACTACAACTCAAGTACTGGAAGCATAAAATCCAGCTTTATTGAATACGTTAAGAATTTAACTGGGACACTGGCATGGTAAAACTTCTTACAGGACCAGATTTCTCGGACCAGGTAATATTCACGTTCACTACGGACGTTGCCAGCATATACATCCCTGTTCCGACTGCGAGCATAGAAAAAACCAAGTCCTGTGACACAGAAATTGGCTCACTGTCGGACCATGCAACGTACGATGTACCGTCAGAAGACTGGATGTCTTATAAGCGTGTTATGAGGAGTTCTTTTCAATACTACCGGAAGAGCTCCGGTTTAGAACTATCTTCTACCCATCTCATGGTACAAATCTTTCAGGTCAGTAAAGCGAGTGCCACTGTGACAAGGCTATCCGTGGATGATGCAAAGCGCTACTTAATAGAGATAAGAGATCACCTTAAAGAAAAACTGATTGAAAATGATTTCAATCCAGATTTTTTTGTATTTCCGAGTTCAATTGATGAAGCCGTGGAACTTAAATCAAATGGTATCCATTGGGCATATATGCGTACAGGATATGCTGAGCTTGGTCCACCAGATCTGTGTTTCGTTACTCCGCTTAGTTCAAATACTTTGCTGATGATTGAAGGAGACACAGGGGATTACAACTTTGAGCTACCCGACGGGCATAGCGACGCCATGCTACTTGAGGCTGAAAACGACCTTTTCGATTTCATCAAATCCATCCGCATCGACTTCTCTCCAGAGATTCAGGCTCAGATCGACAAAGCCAGAACAACTGAAAGTGCCTGATCATTCGATTCCGGCACTACTCTCCCTGCAGAGTAAGTACTAACCGACGACTACCACCGTAATCACGGTGCTCGCACAGGTATATTCCCTGCCAAGTCCCCAGAGCGAGCCTGCCATTCGTCACTGGAATGGTAAGAGATGGTCCAAGTAAGCTGGATTTAATATGGGCGGGCAGATCGTCAGGGCCTTCGTCATTGTGTTTGTAGTATGGCTGATTTTCAGGCACCAACCGGCTGAACACTTCTTCAAAGTCCACTCTCACTGTCGGGTCAGCGTTTTCGTTAATTGTCAGAGACGCTGAGGTGTGTTGAATAAACACATGAAGCAGACCAACGGAAACATCGGCAAGCTCAGGCAACGCCTGTTCAATCTCACGGGTAATTAAATGAAAGCCGCGAGCGCGAGCTTTTAACTGGATGGTTTTCTGGGTCCACATAGGCGACACCTTGTGTCAGAAAATAAGTGATATTCGGAGCGGGATATATCTATGAAATGAAGAAGCGTCAGCGAGGCCGCAACAACATGGCGCAGAATTTTATGGAAGCGGAGCGTATTGTAATACGTGAGCATTCCGGAAAACTCTGCAACACAGTTGTTGCAACGCAGCTAGCTTCGGGCCAGCTGCTTAGCGCATCATAGGAGGCATCCCACCCGGCGGCATACCACCACCGCCCGGACCACCTGGTCCTCCCATGCCGCCCATAGCGCGCATCATTTTCTTCATGCCACCTTTGGCCGTGACCTTTTTCATCATTTTCTGCATTTGCTTGTGCTGCTTCAGAACGCGATTCACATCCTGAATCTGCGTACCAGAACCCGCTGCAATACGCTTTTTGCGTGAGCCGTTGATTTTGTCCGGGAAGCGGCGTTCATCAAGGGTCATAGAGAAAATGATGGATTCCATCTGCTTAAACTGGCCTTCCGCAGCGGTCGTCTGCTTGGCCATAGCACCCAGGTTACCCATACCCGGCAGCTTATCCAGCATACCTGTCAGGCCGCCCATGTTTTTCATCTGCTGAATCTGATCAAGGAAGTCTTCCAGATCGAAGCCTTTGCCTGTTTTCAGTTTCTTGGCAAGCTTGTCGGCTTTCGACTTATCGATCTTACGTTCTGCTTCTTCGATCAGGGTGAGAACGTCACCCATATCGAGAATACGTGAAGCAACACGGTCAGGGTGGAAAGGCTCGAGCGCGTCGGTCTTTTCGCCCATCCCCATAAACTTGATCGGCTTACCCGTAATATGACGCACTGACAGAGCTGCACCACCGCGCGCATCACCATCTGCCTTGGTCAGTACAACACCGGTCAGAGGCAAGGCATCATTAAATGCCTTGGCTGTATTCGCAGCGTCCTGACCTGTCATCGCGTCGACGACAAAGAGAGTCTCAATCGGCGTAATAGCAGCGTGGAGATCTTTGATCTCACCCATCATCTGCTCATCGACTGTCAGACGACCCGCGGTATCCACCAACAGAACATCGTACGCACCACGGCGGGCAGCATCGATCGCGCCTTTAGCGATATCGATCGGTTTTTCATCTGCCGTCGATGGGTGAAAGCCAGCACCGACTTCATTCGCCAGAGTTTCAAGCTGTTTGATCGCCGCAGGACGATACACGTCCGCAGAAACCACCATCACTTTCTTTTTCTCGCGCTCAGCAAGATACTTCGCAAGCTTACCAACGGTCGTTGTTTTACCTGCGCCCTGCAGACCCGCCATCATCACGATGGCTGGAGGCTGTGTCGCCAGGTTCAGTTTTTCGTTGGCTTCGCCCATGACACTTTGCAGTTCTTCATGGACGATTTTCAGGAATACC
The DNA here is from genome assembly GCF_984348125.1 of Thalassolituus sp. Lineage (NCBI taxonomy): Bacteria > Pseudomonadati > Pseudomonadota > Gammaproteobacteria > Oceanospirillales > Oceanospirillaceae > Thalassolituus > Thalassolituus sp. The sequence continues at coordinate 280,161 of NZ_CFHJLR010000001.1, read as the reverse complement.
TGACCAGGGTTGAGGCTCTTCAGTACATCGGTACCGACAGCACGCTCTTTGACCTGCGCGGTAAAATCTTTTACGACCGGCAGGGCCACGTCGGCTTCCAACAGCGCCATGCGCACTTCACGCATGGTGCCTTTGATATTCTCTTCGGTCAGCTTCGCCTGGCCAGTAATGCCTTTTAAGGCACTGCCCAAGCGGTCGGTAAGGCTTTCAAACATCTTGATGACTCTGTCTGACGGTAAATAAATAAGTAGGTGAGTATACCGCGTTGCCCCTCAGGTTCCCAATGCTGCAACACTGCAGCTTTACAAGTAGCCCGGGCTGGCATGATTGCACTTCCTTGAGGTGGCCCCTTATGCGACACTGGCGCTATTCGTGTTGGGGAAGTTTCATGACAGCATTAGCGTTGGCAGTACCGGCTGCCGGTTTTTATCTGTTTGCCGCTTTGCGCCAGCTACTTGTCATCAAGGGCAGCAAAGCACCACAGCGAGGCCTGTTGCTGGGCTTTGCATCAATTGGCGCACTTCTGCACCTGGCATCACTGTCTGTCACGCTGGTCAGTGAACATGCTCTCAATATGGCCATGTTTCAGGTCGGTTCGCTGATCGCACTGATTATTACCCTGCTTCTTCTGTTTTCAGCCTGGCGCAAACCCGTCGACAATCTGTTCACTGGCCTGCTACCGATGGGGGCGGTTGTCGCCGTACTGGCGGCTGTGATCCAGCATCAGGTACTGTTAACCGACCTTAGTTACGCGCTGATCTGGCACATACTGCTATCGATCGTTGCCTTCAGCCTGTTCACCATCGCGTCGGTGCAGGCAATTCTGGTTATTCTTCAGGACAGAAACCTGCGGAAGCATCAGACCCGGGGCCTAATACGCTCCCTACCGCCGCTGCAGACCATGGATGCCCTGTTATTCGAAATTCTGTGGTTGGCGATGCTACTGCTGACCGCCTCTTTCGTTGTTGGCTTGCCAGCCGTTGAGAGCCTGAGCAGTCAACACCTGATCCATAAAGTGGCATTCTCACTGGTCGGCTGGATTGTCTTTGCGACTCTGCTCTTCGGTCGATACCGCTTTGGCTGGCGCGGCCCCGTCGCCAGCAAATGGACTCTGACCGGCACCGGCTTTCTGATTCTCGCCTACTTTGGTACTCAGTTTGTACTGGAGTATGTGCTCGACCGGGCCTGAGCCTTCAGACCGGTCAGCCAGCCGCTTGACACCCTAACGTCAGTGCCTATGATGGCGGAATCGTATCAGTTATAGGACACCGTCTTGAACGACGTTCCCTTAAGTGTGCTCTTCGGCATACTTGCTCTTTTAATCGTGTTGTCAGGTTTCTTCTCAAGCTCTGAAACCGGCATGATGTCTCTCAACCGCTACCGTCTGCGCCACCTCGCCAAGAGTAAGCACAAAGGAGCCATGCGCTCAGTTAAGCTTCTTGAGAAGCCAGACCGGATGATCGGCACCATTCTCACTGGCAACAATCTGGTGAACTTTGCTGCGGCTGCCTTAGCAACCATCATCAGCCAGCGGCTATGGCCGGACAACCCGGACCTGGCGGTGTTCGTAAACACCATTCTGTTCACCCTGATTGTACTTATCTTCGCAGAACTGACACCGAAGACTCTGGCAGCGATTGCGCCGGAGAAAATCGCCTTCCCGGCCTCATCGATTCTTTTGTGGCTGCAATGGGCTCTTCATCCAGCGGTGTGGTTTGTTAATACTATTGCCAACTGGTTGCTTAAATTGGTTCGTGTCGACGTCGCCAATGCGACACCAGATAACCTGAGTACCGAAGAGCTGCGTACCGTTGTCCGTGAAGCAGGCTCTATGATCCCGAAACGTCACCAGCATATGCTGATCTCCATTCTTGATCTGGAGAAGATGACGGTGAACGACATTATGGTGCCGCGTAACGAGGTGGTGGGTATCGATCTCGACGACCCTCTGAGTGATATCATTCAGCAACTGCGCACCACGCAACACACGCGTCTGCCTGTCTTCCGCGGAGACATCAACAACGTCGTCGGCGTTCTGCATACCCGGAATATCAGCCGCTTTCTTTCATCCGGTGAATACCTGAAAGAAGACATTGAAAAGCTGTCGCGCGAGCCTTACTTCATTCCTGAGAGCACGCCTCTGCATACCCAGTTGTTTAACTTTCAGAAGTATCAGCGTCGCATTGCACTAGTGGTCGATGAATATGGCGATGTTCATGGCATCTGTACTCTGGAAGATATTCTCGAAGAGATCGTCGGCGAGTTTACGACCGATGTTGCTGCAGCCAGCTCACCGGATGTTCATCCGCAGGAAGACGGCAGCTTCATCATTGATGGCACCGCGTTCGTCCGCGATGTAAACAAGTCGATGCACTGGGAATTGCCGATTGATGGGCCGAAATCCGTGAGCGGCCTGATCGTCGAATACCTGGAGCACATTCCTGAATCGCCCGTCTGCCTTCGCATTGGCCGCTACCGTATTGAAATCATGCAGATCAAAGACAATACGATACGCAGCGCCAAAGTAACGATTGACCCGAATATCCGGGAAGACGACTGACGGTTTTTTCTGACCTGCAACTGTCCGCCTATGCCGCTGGGGTATAACTGCCCCAGCGGAGCCGCTACAATATGACCCCACTTTTTCAGAGCCACCGAAACGAATTGTCATGACCGATCAGAACGCTCGCAAAATATTAGTTACCAGTGCCCTGCCCTACGCAAACGGCTCCATTCACCTTGGCCACCTGCTTGAATACATTCAGACAGACATCTGGGTCCGCTTTCAGAAAGCGCGCGGACACATGTGTACCTATGTCTGTGCGGATGACGCCCACGGCACAGCTATCATGCTGCGTGCAGAAAAAGAAGGCATCACGCCAGAAGAGCAGATTGCACGCGTAAAAGCAGAACACGAAACCGATTTTGCCGACTTCCAGATCGCGTTCGATAATTTTCACAGCACTCATAGTGAAGAAAACCGGGAACTGTCTGCGACTATCTACAAAGCATGTCGCGACAAAGGCCATATCGCTACCCGCAACATCAAACAGCTTTATGATCCCGTTAAAGAGCTGTTTCTGGCAGATCGCTACATCAAGGGTAACTGCCCTAAGTGCGATGCCGAAGATCAATATGGTGACAACTGTGAAGTCTGCGGTGCGACCTACACCCCTGCCGAACTGAAAAAGCCATACTCTGTTATCTCAGGCGCCACTCCGGTAGAAAAAGAGTCGGAGCACTTCTTCTTTAAGCTGCCCGACTTCCAGGACTTCCTGAAAGAATGGACACGTTCTGGCACCTTACAGGACGAAGTCGCTAACAAGTTGTCAGAGTGGCTCGACTCGGGCCTGCAGGAGTGGGATATCTCCCGTGATGCACCTTACTTCGGTTTTGAAATTCCAGATGCACCCGGCAAGTATTTCTACGTCTGGCTCGACGCTCCTATCGGCTACATGGCAAGCTTCAAAAACCTGTGTGATCGCCGCGATGATCTGAGCTTCGATGATTACTGGAAGCCGGATTCCGATGCAGAGGTTTATCACTTCATCGGTAAAGACATCATTAACTTCCACGCGCTGTTCTGGCCATCCATGCTGTCAGCTGCAGACTTCCGTACGCCAACCGCGGTCAACGCTCACGGGTTTGTGACTGTTAATGGCGCCAAGATGTCTAAGTCACGTGGCACCTTCATTAAGGCCCGTACTTACCTGAACCACCTGAATCCCACGTATCTGCGCTACTACTTTGCGGCTAAGCTGGGTAGCAGCGTCGATGACTTCGATCTCAACCTCGAAGACTTCGTACAACGTGTTAACTCGGATCTGGTGAACAAGCTGATTAACATTGCCAGCCGCACCGCGAACTTCATCAAGAAGTCCGGTGGCGTACTCAGCGAGAGCTGTGCTGAAGAAGCCATGGTGAATGATTTTATCAACGCAGGTGATCACATCGCCGAGCTGTACGAAAGACGCGAATTTGGTCGTGCTATGAAAGAAATCATGACACTAGCCGACCGCGCTAACGAATACATTCAGGCAAAAGCGCCATGGGCAATGTCGAAAGAAGAAGGCCGCGAACAGGAAGTACTCGAAGTTTGCTCCGTTGCGGTGAACCTTTTCCGTCAGTTGATGACCTACTTGTCACCCGTGCTGCCTGAACTTGCTGAAAAAACCGCAGCCTTCCTGAACCTTGAATCACTCGGTTGGGAAGATCGCCGCAGCATCCTGACTGGCCATGCGATCAATAAGTTCAAGCCAATGCTGGCCCGTGCCGAAATGGACAAGGTCACCGCCATTCTGGAAGAAACAAAAACCGAACTCGAAAAAGAGAACGGTGGAGCTGCAACTGCTAAAGATCAGAAAACAGACAAGAAGACTGAGAAAAAGGCAAAAAACAAAGGACCTGAGCTCAGAGAAGACGGCAACGAAGTAATCGCCGACACTATCGAGTTCCCGGACTTTGCCAAGGTCGATCTTCGTATCGCCCGCATTATCAAAGCCGACCATGTTGAGGGTGCAGATAAACTTCTGCAGCTGACTCTGGATATTGGCAATGGCGAAACCCGGAACGTATTCTCAGGTATTAAAGCGGCCTATAAGCCAGAAGACCTGGAAGGCAAACTGACTGTAATGGTCGCGAACCTGGCTCCGCGTAAAATGAAGTTTGGTCTGTCAGAAGGCATGGTGCTTGCCGCCGGCCCTGGCGGCAGCGAAATCTACCTACTTGAACCGCACGACGGCGCCCAACCGGGCATGAGGGTAATGTAATGAAAGCATTAATCACGGTATTGTCGGCCATGCTGCTGACCTTAGGTGTAGTGAGTGAAGCGCACGCGAAACGGTTTGGTAGCGGCGGCTTTGGTAAAAGCTTCCCTACACAGCAGCGCAGCGCACCGGCAAAGCAATCAGACAAGACCTCAGGTAACACTCAGGCTGCCCCTTCAAGAGGCGGTATGATGGGTGGAATGATGGGCGGCCTGCTGGCCGGCGGTCTGTTCGCTTATCTGCTGGGTAGCGGCGCATTCGAAGGCATTCAGATTATGGACATCCTTCTGCTGGGTCTTGCTGCGTTCGTCATCATTCGCCTTCTGCGTGGAGCCGGGCAAGCTCAGCAGCGCCAGGCAGCCGCCGCGGCGCACGGTCCGGCAACTCATCAGAGCTTTCAGTCAGCGAACGAGACTGCGAGTGCAACCGTGGCTCCTGATCAACCTATGTCGTTGCCTGCTGACTTTGATGCAGAAGCCTTCACACAAGGCGCACTGGAGCACTATCACCTTGTTCAACAAGCCTGGAACGACGGCAACCTCGACCTGATTCGTGAGTATGTTAGCCCTGAGCTGTACGATGCACTGGCCGCTCAACGCAACCGTCTGATGGTTCCGCCAAAGACGGAAATTCTGGACCTTAACGCAGAAATTGTGCGCGCTGATGAGACGCCAACCCACCGCGAAATCAGTGTTCTGTTCCGTGGCCGCTGCAAAGATGATCTGGAAAAATCTGAAGATGGTATCTTCGATGTATGGCATCTTGAACGCGACCTCCGTGACGACAATGCGCCCTGGTTGGTTGTCGGTATTGAAGCTGAGTAATGCTTAGCTTCTCGCTTAAAAACGCCGGTTCGTCCGGCGTTTTTTTATACCACCAGAAAAGTCTGAACGCTGATTGCACACGCGAAAACGCCAGGCTGAAGCGCAGGAGATGACATTGCGTAGGACGATAAATAGAGAGAAAAGGAATGAGGAAGAAAAAATAAGCCCGGTGGAACCGGGCTTAAAAGTGGAGATAAAGATCCCTATGTCAGAACCTTTGTACTGATATTAGTCTGTAATACAAACGTTATACAGGTGTAATATAGCCAGATCAGTAACAATTCGCGCCAGTTCTTAAAAATGGCGGAATCAAATTCTTAATCTATTACGGCTTTCAAATCGCTGGCTTGCTCTGTCTAAGAATCCACCAACCACACAGACGGAATGTGAAATAACAGACGTACCCAGCAAAGAGTGTATCACTCAGAAAGTGCCCCCCCTGAATGATACGTGTCGCACTTAAAACGACACCGGTAACCAGCCCGGCCCAGAACCACTTGCGACTGCTGAACAGCCAACCGAGCGTCATAAACCAGAAGCCCATGGCAGCGTGGCCACTGACAAATGAATTACACCCTTTACTGCAGGTCTCGTTAATAACAAAAGCTGGTGTAAAGGTTTTGTGCCCATCAAACTGCTCGACGTTCTTGGGGCGAGCGCGATCGAAGCCTTCCTTAAAGACACTATGAACCAGGATACCTGGCCCCGCGAGCAAGGTGACCAGCAAAAAAGTAAGTAATTTGCGATTTGCCTTATCTGGACCAAAGGAAAAGAATCCGGCAATCACAGAAAACAGCAGCACAGGTACCAGGAAATAAGGAATATAGCGGAAAATGCCATAAATCGAGTCTGCCACGGCGCTATCACTGCCCCACCACTCGCCAGAAGCCGGGTCATAGAACCAGCTACTGACCGCCAGATCGATTTGCGGAAACACGACAAACAGGATGGCGAGAAGAACAAAGCTGATCCAGTCAGCATGTACTTTTAAAATATTTAGCATGGTATTAACTCTTTTCGCTTGAAGCTTCTGGCACTACTTTCAGCGTTGGCAGCCGCAGAATATAAACCGTGACCCCCAACCCAATGGCCGGAAGAAGATAGTGCAACATAGGGCGCTCCAGAATAACAAAGGCGGTGAGCAGGAGCATGCTCCACATCAGCAACAAAGTGTATACCTTGGCTTTCAGTGGCATCCCCTTCCCATCCAGATAGTAAATGAGGTAACGCCCAAGTCTTGGGTGCTCAACCAGCCACTGATAAAACCGTGGAGAGGTACGCACAAAGCACGCAGCAGATAATAAGAGAAAGGGCGTTGTCGGAAGTACTGGCAGAAATATTCCGGCAAACCCAAGAGCGACACTCAGCCAGCCCACAGCCAACACCAGATGCCTGACGACAGGGTTGCGGATCACTTTTCTACGGGGTGTATGTTCACTGCTCATCAGTGGTTACAACCTACGGCTGAAACGGCGTCGATATTCGGTTGGCGTAAGACCCGTTTTAGAACGAAACAGACGCCGGAAGGAGCTGCCATCTTCGTAGCCCACTTCGTTCATTACGACATCAACCGTTCGCTCGGTTTCTTCCAGAAGTTTTCGTGCCGCCTCGATGCGCACTGTCTGAATATAGGCGTTAGGAGACATCGCCAAAGCGCTGTTGAAACGCCGGATAAGTGTTCGCTTGGACATACCAAACTGAGCCGCCAGCTCTTCGACAAGTACCTTTTCGGCGTAGTGGGTATCCAACCATTCCTGGATTTCGCTGATGCGGTCATCCTTGTGAGGCTTAGCGAGACGCATCAGCGAATAAGAAAGCTGACTATCGCGGCGGTAATCAAACACAAAAGCTTTTGCCGTCTGCATTGCCACTTCGTGATTTACGAAACGCTCAATCAGGTGCAACGTGAGGTCGAACCAGGCAAGCCCGCCCCCTGCACAGTAAATATCGCCATCCCGGGTAATTAACTGATCTGCCGCCAGTTCAACACTGGGATAGCGTTCTGCAAAGGTATCCCGATACCCCCAGTGCGTGGTTGCTTTGCGACCATTGAGCACACCAGATTCGGCCAGCAGAAAGTTTCCGGTGCAGTTACCACAGATCGTCCAACCCTTCGTATCTGCTTTGCGCAGAAGCTCCGTCAGTGCCTGCTCTTTCTTCAGTACGTCATTGATATGAACAGCAATGGTAGGAACGATCAGAATATCTGTGTGATCGATTTCAGCAAAACTCATATGCGCCGAGATCTCGATGCCATTCACACAACGGACTGGCTGACCGTCCTCGGAGGCAATTCTTACGCTGAAATAACGCTCATGGGGTTCGCCCTGAATAACATTCCACAGCACGCCACTAGATACCAGAAGGTCTGCAACACCTGCGATAGCAGATGACATGGCACCCGGAAAGGCTGTTATAACAACGTTATGCATATGACACGTTCCACACTAAGAGAGCTTATATTGCCTCCCTCAGCACGGATTAACAAGTGTCAGCCGCCGGGCTTACGGTAGGACTTTTTGAGTTGCTTGCGCGCTTTATCACGCTTAATCCGACGTTTATTGTCGGTGCGCTCTACGGCCTGGGCACGGCGCTTACTTGAATGTCGTACTTCTTTCTTCTTCTCAGAGAACGGGTTATCACCCTGGCGGAATTCGAAGCGAATCGGCGTACCTGAAATATTGAGTACACGGCGGAACGTATTGGCAAGGTAACGTCGGTAATCTTCCGGAAGCTCATTCACCATAGTGCCATGCACGATAATACGCGGCGGGTTTGAGCCACCCTGGTGAGCGTATCTCAGTTTCGGGCGACGCCCTCTGATGATCGGTGGCTGGTGCGCCGCGATCGCATCTTCAAGAATACGGGTCAGCATGTTGGTCTGCCATTTCGCCATGGCCGACTCATAAGCCTGATCAACGGACTCGTACAAATGGCCCACGCCTGTTCCGTGCAAGGCTGAGATAAAGTGCATATCGGCAAAGGTCAGGAAGTCGAAACGACGATCAATCTCGTCTTTTACACGCTGCTTGTCGTCTGCATCCATGCCATCCCATTTATTGATGGCGATGACCAGAGCGCGGCCTGAGTTCAGTACAAAACTCAGCATGTGCAGATCCTGCTCGACAATGCCCGTGCGTGCATCCAGTACGAGTATGCAGACGTTACAGTCCTGAATGGCCTGCAGGGTTTTAATAATCGAGAACTTTTCAGCAGCTTCGGAGATATTCTTACGGCGACGGACACCCGCTGTATCGATCAGAGTATATTCCTGACCATGGCGTTCGTAGGGAATATAAATACTGTCTCGGGTCGTGCCGGCTTCGTCATAGACGACCACCCGCTCCTCGCCAAGAAAGCGATTCACAAGTGTGGATTTACCAACATTCGGACGCCCGACTACGGCGATCTTAATACCTTTAATATCAAGCTCTTCGTGATGAACTTCTTCTTCACCCTCTTCGTAGTAGTAACCGGTCTCTTCCTGCTCGACTTTTTCTTCTTCGATTAATTCGTCCATGACGTAATCAATCAGCGCCGAAATGCCACGGTTATGTGCCGCAGCGATAGGCAGGGGTTCCCCCATACCCAGCTCGAAGAACTCACCCAGAACGATGTCGGGGTTTTTACCGTCGATTTTATTAGCAATCAGATAGGCTGCTTTGCCATTGCGACGCAGGTGATCTGCAATCATGCGATCGCCAGCAGTGATACCTGCGCCGACGTCGACCAGAAAGAATACGATGTCCGCTTCCTGAATAGCCTGAAAACTCTGGCCCGCCATTGCGGAATCGATCCCTTCTTCCTGTCCACTGATACCGCCGGTATCAATCACAATAAAAGGATGATCACCCACTTTCCCTTCACCGTATTTACGGTCACGGGTAAGACCTGCGATTTCAGCCACCAGCGCGTCACGGCTTTTGGTCAACCGGTTGAAGAGCGTCGATTTACCAACATTCGGGCGTCCGACGAGAGCGATAACAGGTACCATGTCAGGAAACCTCAGATAAGAAAGTGGATGGCATTAACGCAGTTCGATCAGCGCCAGATCGCCGGCATTGGTATACACCAGAAGGCCTTCGTCTGTGTCCAGCATATTGCTGCGGATACCAAAATCGCGGCCACGGGAGAGGCGCCAGTTAGTTGCCTCAGGCTGGTGCGGATAATTTATATGCAGAGGTCGCGGGCGAAGCATGATACGCCCTTCGATACCGCCATCAACCTGGCTGATGAAGTGAACGTAACCTTCTTCATCGCCAACGGCCAGATAGGTCCCGGTAGCTGTTACCTGGCCAAGGCCACGTCCCATCAGTTCAGTCTGCAACCAGGCCTTAGCGCCCGTCATCATGTCATACGACTGGATACTGTCATCGTCGAGCGTCAGATAAACGCTGCCGAGTGCCAGTTCAGGGCTGGTGTAGGTTGAGCCTTCTTCCTGCCAGATGGTCTCCCCCATCTCGCTGACCGCTGCCACGTTGCCGTGGTACGCAGCCGCAAAAATAATGCGCCCGTCAGACACCGGAGACCCATCAACATCGACCAGACGCTCAAGTTCAGAACGACCATCAGGTACACCGAGACGAATATCCCAGCGCGGAATACCAAGTACTTTATCGAGCGCGACCAGCTTGCCCGTCGCATATCCGGTAATCACCAGACGATCTGTAATTAACGGCGTACCTGTGCCCCGTACCGAAAGAACCGGCATACCCGCTTCGTAGGACCAGGCCTGAGCGCCATTATCACGCTCAAGCGCCGTAACGCGCCCATCAACCGTCTGGATAAATACCCGCTGATCGTCGGCAGCCGCCTGCGCCACAGCTTCACTTGGCAGCATAGCGCGCCACTGCTCTGACCCATCTTCTGCTGACAGAGCAACCAGAGTGCCTTCCCGCAGGCTGACAAATAACTGATTATCACTGAAAGAGACACCACCAAGAATTGGCTGTTCCAGGTCTTTCGTCCAGAGTCGGTCACCCGACGCCAGCTCAACTGCCGTTACCGTGCCACCGGTGTCCGCTGCGTACACGGTATCACCATCAACCGCTGCTTTGAGACGGGTGTAAGTAACCCCCGGCCCTTCACCAAGATTGATACGCCAGACAACATCCGGCTTTGCTTCGCCAGACACATCAGGCAATACCCGATCATTGGTGGATGCACAGGCCGCCAGAGCCGCCGCACATGCAGTGATTAAAAGAGACTTAAACCAGTGGCGCAAATGCATCAGGCGTCCTCAGAGGAAGTAGTATCCGGTGTATTCAGGCTATCTATTTTGCGCTGCAGAATGCTGTTGTTCTGTCCCAACGCCTGTGCAGCATCCATAGCTCGCAGATAGGCATCACGCGCATTGGCCAGCTCGCCCTTACGGAACAGAGCGTCACCGCGCGCTTCTTCAATTTGTGGAGCAAAGGCTGGATCAGCTTTCTCTGGCAATGCTGCCAGAGCTTCATCCGCTTTACCCTGCTGTGTCAGCACAGCCGCCAGACGCGCTTGCGCGGCCAGCTTAACCGGCTCTGCATCGGCGTCGTTTACCAGCGCCTGAAGCTCAGCAGCCGCTGCTTCATAGTCACCATTTTCTGCGGCAATACGTGCAATAAAGAGACTGCCGAAATCAGAGTATGCAGTATCACTGAAGTCTGTTTTCAGTTGTTCAGCAAGACGCTGCATATCGGCAGTTGCGTCGCTGTTTTCCTGAGCTGCCAGTTCAACCAGCTGAGTGTATACCGCAGAGGCCGCTTCACCGGTCGCCTGCTTGCTGTCCTGCCAGTAGTTCCAACCAACCACACCAGCGATAGCAACAGCAACCGTTGATACCAGACTGGTGCCGTTTTCTGACCACCACTTTTTGATGATCTCTGCCTGTTCTTCATCCGTTCTTAAATCGGTCATTATCTCGTCTCCGACAAGCTATTTTTATTGTCTGTTAATCAGCTCAGGTTATCTGTCAGCCACTGACCCAGTTCACTCTGGGCAATGGTTTGTTGTCCTGCTTCACCGCGAAGGTCTTTCACCGTCACCTGCTTTTCAGCGATCTCGGTTTCACCCAACAGCAGCGCAAACAATGCACCGCTCTTGTCTGCTTTCTTCATCTGACTCTTGAAGCTGCCACCGCCGCAGTGGGTCTGTACCCGCAACCATGGCTGCTCAGCACGCAGGCTGTCTGCCAGCATCAGTGACGCAAGACTCGCACCTTCACCGACACCGCATACGTACAGATCCACAGTCTGCATCACTTCAGCAGGAATCACTTCGAGCGTTTCCAGCATCAATATCAGACGTTCAACACCCATGGCAAAACCCACCGCAGGTGTTGGCTTACCGCCCAGCTGCTCGACCAGCCCGTCGTAACGACCACCGGCACAGACAGTTCCCTGTGCACCCAGCTTATCCGTTACCCATTCAAAGACGGTTTTGCAGTAGTAATCCAGACCACGCACCAGGCGTTGGTTGATTTCGTACTTTACACCAGCGGCGTCGAGTACCGCACGCAGGGCGTCAAAATCCGAGCGGCTCTCATCGTCCAGATAGTCATGTAACTCTGGCGCATCAGCCAAGAGAGCCTGGGTCTCCGGGTTTTTACTATCGAGCACTCGCAGAGGGTTAGTCTCAAGACGACGCTGGCTGTCTTCATCCAGCTGGTCTTTACGCGCGCTGAGGTAATCAACCAGTGCATCGCGATAACGCGCACGCGCATCATTGCTACCCAGTGTGTTCAGTTGCAGCGTTACCGAGTCAGCAAGACCCAGCTGCTCCCACAGACGCGCAGTCATCAGAATCAGTTCGGCGTCGATATCCGGTGTCGCAATTCCATAGGTCTCAACACCAATCTGATAAAACTGGCGATAGCGGCCTTTTTGTGGACGCTCATGGCGGAACATGGGGCCTGTGTACCACAAGCGTTGCGTCTGATTGTACAGAAGACCGTGCTCTTCACACGCACGCACACAACTGGCCGTGCCTTCCGGACGCAGCGTCAGACTGTCGCCGTTACGGTCTTCAAAGGTGTACATTTCTTTTTCAACGATATCGGTCACTTCACCGATAGAACGCTTGAACAGCGCCGTCTGCTCCAGCACCGGCATACGAATTTCGTCGTATCCATAACCAGCCAGTACATCTTTTACCGTGCCTTCAAGATACTGCCAGACCGGGCTCTGTGTTGGCAGTATGTCGTTCATACCGCGGATTGCCTGAATTTTCTTTGCCATGTTTAACTCTTTTTTGCCTGTTCCAGTTATTTAACGCTGGTAATCAGGTCTTTGCGTTCTTCGTCGAGGGTCGCCGCACGTTCCCGGATCATTCTCTCCAGGTCATCGACAAGACCGTCGTTGGTCAGTTTGCCAGCTGGTTTACCATCGATGTATACGAGATTCGGCTGACCACCAGTCAAACCCAGATCGACTTCTTTGGCTTCGCCCGGTCCGTTCACGACACAGCCAATGACAGCAACGTCCATATCGGTACGGATATCTTCGACGCGCATTTCCAGCTCGTTCATGGTTTTGATCACATCAAAGTTCTGACGTGAACAGCTTGGGCACGCAATAAAGTTAATACCACGGGAGCGCAGCTTCAGTGACTTGAGCATATCCCAGCCCACCTTCACTTCTTCTACCGGATCAGCAGCAAGAGACACGCGAATAGTGTCGCCAATACCATCCCAAAGAAGCAAACCAAGGCCGATAGAGGACTTCACCGTACCACCTCGCAAACCACCCGCTTCGGTAATACCCAGGTGCAGAGGCTGCTCAATCTGATCCGCTATTTTGCGATACGCCGCCACCGTCATGAAAATATCTGACGCTTTCAGGCTCAGTTTGAAATCCGGGTAGTTAAGACGATCCAGAATATCGATATGGCGCATAGCCGATTCGACCAGAGCGTCTGGCGTCGGTTCGCCGTATTTCTTCTGGAGGTCTTTTTCGAGAGAGCCCGCGTTAACGCCAATGCGGATCGGAATACCTTTATCTTTCGCCGCATCAATTACCGCGCGCACACGATCTTCACGACCGATATTACCCGGGTTAATGCGCAGACAATCGACGCCCAGCTCTGCAACACGGAGCGCAATGCGATAATCAAAATGAATGTCTGAGACGAGTGGAATATCCACCTGTTTGCGGATTTCACCAAACGCCTCAGCGGCATCCATCGTAGGGACGGATACACGAACAATATCTGCGCCGGCATCCTGCGCACGGCGAATCTGAGCTACGGTTGCAGCAACATCCGTCGTTTCTGTATTCGTCATGGTCTGAATCGCAATAGGCGCATCACCACCTACCGGGACATCGCCCACCCAGATTTTGCGACTTTTTCTGCGCTTAATCGGGTTTTCCATGTTTTTATTCATGACTGAGCACCGTTCAGAGATTCCTGATACATCCGATATTCTTCAGATTGCGGAAAACGTTGTTTCAATTGAGCCGCCAGCGCAACGCCTCGTGAGGTCTGCTGATGGATCGTCAGTAACTTAATACCCAGCCACAGGCTGTGCGCTGTATGCTCGGTCTGATCACGTTCGACCAGACGATCAAAGCGATCAAAATATTTGAGAGACTCGTCATACCGCTGAGCCTCAAATAACAGAGTTGAGATATTGACCAGCGCATCGACGTTATAAGGGGCCAGACGCAGCGACTGACTATATGCCTCGATGGCTCCCTGAGAATTTTCCATACGATAGAAATTCAGGGCCATATCGTTGTATGCACCAACCCGGTTATTGTAGTAACGGTCGTTAGCAACCTCGGACAACAAATCGCGCGCTTCTTTATGACGCTTCATGCGTGCATAGAGGCGACCAAGGTGGTGACGGGCCAGCGTAAAGTCAGGGTCTTCTCGCAGCGCCTTTTTGAATGATTCTTCCGCCAGATCAAGCTCGCCTTCGGTTTGCCAGACCAACCCCATAGCATCGTTTGCCTGTGGGTCATCCGGATTAATTTCGAGCGCCCGCTGTAAACGATCACGCGCCCAGTCAGGCCGGCCTTTCTGCAAATAACCAAGGCCAAGCTGAGTGTAATTATCAACGGCCTTCTCAGGAGACGCTTTTTTACTGAAACGACTTTCTTCGACGGTGACACACGCCTGTAAACCAATTACCAGTGTGATAGCTGTCAATAGTCTGAATACTGGCATCACGAAGCTCGACCTCCCTGTTCGCTGTCAATCTGAACGGCATCAATATAACGCTGACTACGACGCGTGCGATCCTCTACTTTACCGACCAGCTGACCACAGGCCGCGTCGATATCATCCCCCCGCGTAGAGCGGATAGTGACCACATGGCCCTGACTGATAAGGTAATCACGGAAGCGATATACGCGGTTATTACTTGGGCGACGATAGCCTGAATTAGGAAACGGATTAAACGGAATCAGGTTAATTTTGCACGGCACCAGCTTCATCAACTCAGCCAGTTCTTCGGCGTGCGCCATCTCGTCATTCACACCGTCGATCAGGGTATATTCAATCGTGGCTTTACGCTTGTCTGGCAACTTGCCAAGGTAACGATTAGTCGCAGAAATCAGTTCGCTGAGCGGGTACTTTTTGTTGAGAGGTACCAGTGTATTGCGCAGCTCATCGTTAGGCGCGTGCAGAGAAATAGCCAGAGAGACATCCGTGACATCACCGAGCTTATCAATCATAGGGACAACGCCCGACGTGCTCAGCGTGACGCGACGCTTGGACAAGCCATAAGCGTTGTCGTCCATCATCAGATTCATGGCGTCGACAACGTTATCGAAGTTGAGCAGAGGTTCACCCATTCCCATCATAACGACGTTCGTGATGCGGCGTTCACGGCGCTCACCTGGCTCATGAAAACTCATGGCGGCAACATAAAGCTGACCAATGATCTCTGCCACAGTCAGATCACGGTTAAAGCCCTGTTTGCCCGTGGAGCAGAAGCTGCAGTCCAGTGCGCAGCCAATCTGCGAACTGACACACAGGGTGCCACGATCTTTCTCAGGGATATAAACGGTTTCGACGGCACTGCCTCCCGGCATACGCATCACCCATTTGCGGGTGCCATCTTTTGAGAAATCTTCATATACGACTTCAGGCAGGACAATTTCACTGACTTCTGCCAGCTTTGCGCGCAGCGCCTTGCCCATGTTCGTCATCTTTTCGAAGTCCGATTCGCCATACTGGTGAATCCACTTCAGCATCTGTTGCGCACGGAATTTCTTTTCACCAATGCTCAGGAAGAACTCTTCCATCTTCGCAGGTGACAGGCCCAGCAGGTTGGTTTTTTCTGAAGTGTCGGACATGTTGGAATACCTGAAGTACAGCACCGGGCTAGCCGGCAGGGTGAACAGGGCAGCAAGCGTTGCTACTGCCCCACTGCATCACTTAGCGTGCGCAGATTTCTTCAGCATTGAAGAAATAATCGATTTCACGTGCTGCAGACTCAGCAGAGTCAGAACCGTGAACAGCGTTAGCGTCGATGCTTTCAGCGAAGTCAGCGCGGATAGTGCCAGCGTCAGCTTCTTTAGGGTTAGTCGCACCCATCAGTTCGCGGTTCTTAGCGATCGCGTTTTCACCTTCCAGAACCTGTACAACAACAGGACCAGAAGTCATGAAACCAACCAGATCACCGAAGAAAGGACGCTCTTTGTGCTCAGCGTAGAAACCGCCAGCTTTTTCGTCGTCCAGCTTCAGCATTTTAGCAGCAACAACCTGCAGGCCAGCTTTTTCAAAGCGAGTCAGGATTTCGCCGATTACGTTTTTAGCAACAGCATCTGGTTTGATGATGGACAGAGTGCGTTCTACAGCCATTTTTTAGCTCCAAAGTAGGTGTTTGTGTGTGTTTAGGGTTCAAAACCCGCGGATTATACGCACCTTTCTATGAAAGTTGTATAAAGGATGCCGCAACTCACTCACTGTTTACGAAGGAGGCTTACAACACGCGAAACTTCAGCAATCGCGAAGTCGATCTCTTCTTCCGTTGTGTAACGGCCAACACTCATTCGCAAACCCGCGTGAGCCAACTGATCACTGCGTCCGATTGCTTTCAGAACGTAGGATGGTTCCACACTCGCCGAGGTACAGGCAGAGCCGGAAGACACGGCCACTTTCGCCAGGCTGGCAAGCAGGATTTCACCATCCACGTCTGCAAAACTCACATTGAGATGGTTAGCGACGCGCGCATCAAGGTCACCGTTCACCCAGACATCACCCAGTGATGAGATTCCTGCCCAGAGACGATCACGCAATTCGCGGATACGTGCTTCATCGGTCACCAGCTGTTCACTGACCAGGCGAGCAGCCTCGCCAAAGCCCACCAGCTGATGCGTTGGCAAAGTGCCTGAGCGCATGCCACGCTCATGACCACCACCATGGATCTGACTGACTAAAGGCACCTGAGGGTCGCGACGTACATATAAGGCGCCAATGCCCTTAGGGCCGTAAAACTTGTGCGCCGACAAGGACATCATATCAACGCCCCAGTCACTGATATTGACAGCCATTTTACCAACAGCCTGGGCTGCATCGACGTGCAGCAAAGCCTTGTGACCTTTGAGTAGCTTCGCGATCGCTGGAATGTCAGTCACTGTGCCCAGTTCATTGTTAACCGCCATTAGCGTGACGAGACACGTATTGTCGGTCAGAGCATCCGCCACCTGCGACGGCTGAATAAGGCCACCCGCATCCGGCGTAAGGTAACTGACGTGAACCTGGTGCCAACGTTCAAGGTAGGCCACCGTATCCAGAACCGCCTTATGTTCAATGGCGGAGGTGATGATGTGAAGTGGAGTATCCGGCTGTTCGCGTCGAAGCGCTTCGACGTGGCCTTTGATTGCCAGATTGTTACTTTCAGTCGCGCCCGACGTCCAGACAATTTCGCGGGTATCAGCGCCGATCAGACGGGCCAGTTGGCCACGGGCATTCTCTACCGCCTGCTCAGCCTGCCAGCCGTAGCGATGCGAACGTGACGCAGGATTCGCAAAGTTGCCGTCCAGAGTCAGGCAGGCAGTCATTGCTTCCGCGACCTCCGGAGCACAGGGAGTCGTCGCTGCGTAATCGAGATAAATTGATTTCATTGCTGTATCCGCATCACTGGGTTTTAACGCGCATTGTCCTCAGCGGATCTCTGGCGTCAAGCCGAGCGACTGGTGTCCATGCTGTCGGTAATCAACAGACTATCGATACGGTCGCGGACTCCACGCTCCTGACGACTGGCGATGTCTTTGATTTCACGACGCTCAATAAGCTGAAACAGGGATATGTTCTTCAGGAAACTGTGGATCTGATCGCTCAGATCCATCCACAAATGATGAGTCAGGCACTCTTCGCCATCCTGACAGTCACCTTTGCGGTTGCAGCGTGTGGCGTCCATGGATTCGTTGACCGCATCCACAATCTCAGCAACGTTAATCTCAGCATCAGCACGGCTAAGTTGATAACCACCACCCGGCCCGCGCACACTGGATACCAGACCATTACGCCGCAACTTGGCGAACAGCTGTTCGAGGTATGACAGAGATATTCCCTGACGACCGGAAATATCGTTCAGGCTGACTGGCCCCTGACGTGCATGGATAGCCAGGTCCAGCATTGCTGTCACAGCATAACGGCCTTTAGTCGTTAAACGCATAATCTCACCTCGTTAGTACTGGATTGATTATGCGTATTTCCGACTAAAACAGTCAACTATGTTGCGAAAGCTTTTGTCAGTCTCCGGAGGACTTCTCTCTTTCTGCCTCGAGGCGCTCATGCAGGCTGACGAAGGTTTCTTCTTCCAGCTCAGGAAGTGCATCTTCGCAGCTGTGATCCCCAAGGTTACTCAGCGCCCGGCACATATTGTCGATTTTCTTATCGACGTGATGCATGTGATCCATAAGGTTGTGGATCGAGCGCGCGATCGGGTCGGGCATATCATCGGTCATACCGTACGCATCAAACCCTATCTTCGCAGCCATTTCCCGCCGGCGGTTCTCAGCATCCGTACTCGCCTTGCGGATAATACGCCCTGGAATGCCCACCACAGTGACAGATTCAGGCACGTCCTTGGTCACCACAGCGTTAGAACCAATACGAGCGTCAGCGCCTACAGTAATCGGGCCTAGCACCTTAGCGCCTGCACCGACCACAACACCATCGTGCAAGGTTGGGTGACGCTTACCTTTATTCCAGCTTGTGCCACCAAGAGTCACACCATGGTAAAGGGTCACATCGTCGCCAATCTCAGCGGTTTCACCAATCACCACGCCCATACCGTGATCAATGAAGAAGCGGTTACCAATGGTTGCGCCCGGGTGAATCTCGATTCCCGTCATCCAGCGACTGAACGTAGAAAGCACACGCGCGAACCATTTCAGGCCACGACGCCATAACCAGTTGGCCAGCCGGTAGTGCATGATCGCATGGACACCCGGATAGGTTGTGAGTACCTCGAAGGTATTCCGTGCCGCCGGGTCCCTGTCGAACACACATGCGATATCTTCGCGCAATTGACGGATACTCAAGCCTTATCCCCTTTTTTATCAGACTCTGAGGCATCTGTGCGCCGTTGAATGGCCGCCAGCATGCCCCTGAGAATATTAATTTCCATGCGATCCGGAGCCGCCCGCTGAAACAGCCGGCGCACACGTGTCATCAGTTGCTTGGGAGTATTGGGGTCAAGGAAGCCAATCTCAACCAGAGTCTGCTCCATATGCTGCAACATACCGTTCAACTGATCGTGCGTTGCCATGGGGTAATCCCAATCCACGCCCCACCGCTGCCCAGCTTCAGCGTTTTCAACCTCGGTCAGTGCAAGTCGCATTTCGTACGCCATGACCTGAATCGCCTGGGCTACATTGAGCGAAGAGAAGTTCTCATCCGTTGGAATATGCACGTGTGCATTACACAGATGGAGCTCTTCATTGGTGAGACCACGGCTTTCGCGACCAAAAACCAGCGCGATATCATTCCCCGCTGCTGCCGCCTGAGCTGCGCGATCACCACACTGCCTTGGGGTCATCAATGGCCAGGGAACGCTGCGACTGCGGGCACTGGTGCCAACCACCAGACCACAACCGGCAATCGCACTTTCCAGTGTCGGATGAATTTCAGCATTGTGCAGTATGTCTTCGGCACGTGAGGACCGTTGAATGGCCTCTTCATCGATACTGGCAATCGGATCTACTAACAACAGGCGACTCAGCCCCATGTTCTTCATCGCCCGCGCCGCTGCACCTATATTCCCGGAGTGTGTGGTGTTGACCATCACGACACAGATTCTGTTCAGCATGTAAGACCCGACGTGGTAGAAATGTAAAGGCCGAAAGTGTAGCGCAAAAGGGACTTCGCCAACCAGTTTTACGCTGTTATACTTCGCGGCCGTTTTTTAAAGGCTGGGCTTTTCGCCCTGCCTTACGTTCTTTAAAGCAACAGGAATACCCTATGCAACCCATGGTGAATCTGGCGCTGCGCGCTGCGCGCAACGCCGGTCAGGATCTGGTTCGTCGTCTTGACCGTTTTGATGCTGCTCAGAGTACTGATCAGGAAAAAGCTAAGTTTATTGCTGACTGCACCATTGGTCTCGAAAAGAGCATTATTTTCGAGCTGAAGAAGTCACTTGCCGACGATAACTTCGAAGGCCGCGAAACCGGTTTCAATGCCGGCAAAGAAGGTCAGCCAGTCTGGCAGATCTGTGTGATCGATGATCTCGCTAACTTCCGCGTAGGTATTCCGGCGTTTGCTATCATCATCAACTGCCTGCACAAAGACCGCACTGAGCATTGCGTTGTCCTCAACCCAATGAATGGTGATGAGTTCAGCGCTTCACGTGGTCGGGGTACCCAACTTAATGGTCGCCGTATCCGTTGTGGTGGCGTGACTACCCTAACCGACGCAATTACTGCGTTCACTCAGCCTATGGGCCTGAGTGACAACGCGGCTGACCAGCGCGCGAAAGTAATGCGCCTGATGGAATCAAACTACGACGTACGCTCTATTGGCTCGGGCATTCTGACCATGGCTTATGTTGCTGCGGACCGCTTCCAGGCGGCACTGGTGTCTGATCTCGACGCCATCGCACTGAATGCCGGCACTCTTCTGACCTCAGAAGCGGGCTGCCTGCTTGCAGCCATTGATGGCGCACCGCGTGTTTCTGCACCAGCCAACATTGCAGTAGCGAACCCACGACTGCTTAAATCTCTTCTGAAACTCTGAGATTGGTTGGCTTAGTCGCCTGACTTTCAGGTCAGTGCAGAGCACAGTACAACCTCCTGTCTATACTGCAGTTATAGAAAGGAGGTAAGCCTATGCTCTGGTCTCATCTGAAAATTACGCTTTGCTGGCTGTGCGAGTCGCAGAGCTGCGACGAGCTCTCGCTTCATCGAGAGAAGATCCAGTAGCCCATATCAGGGCTGAAGACAGATACAAAAAAAGCGGCTTCAAGCCGCTTTTTTTATACTCATCAGACTCAGCGTATCGCCGATACATCTTCCGCCTGAGGGCCTTTCTCACCACGAACAACGCTGAACTTAACGCGCTGACCTTCGGTCAGAGAGCGATGCCCCTGACCACGGATAGAGCGGAAGTGAACAAACACATCCTCGCCTTCGTCCCAGGTAATAAAGCCAAAGCCTTTCTTCACGTTGAACCACTTAACGACGCCACGCTCACGGCCATCTTCTACGTCACTCTCAACCATAGTGCCACTGCTGCGCTGGCGACGGCGACGCGCCGGAACCAGTTGAGCAGACACAAAGCTGATGATGAATGCCAGAATTGCCATAACAATCAGTGCGACCGCCATGCCTTCTGAGTTCAGCAGAGTAGAGAAGCTAGTGGCAGCACCACCAGCCAGTTGAATATCTTTAGCCAGACCTGCAATCAGCGCGACGACAACAAACGGCGCTATTACTGCAAATACGACTGCTACGATTAATTTACGAACCATTAACTTACCCATGTGTTATCCCGAATCACTCGTTGTTATTATGCCGGCCAGAGACGGGATGCCCGATATACGTAAAAATACCGTCGCAGACCATTGACAAGTGGGCTATGAAAGCCCAATTAACCAAAAAAATCAACACGATAGCGCATGGAGACTGCAATCATGGAAAATAAATTGCCGCCTGCGGCCGAAAGAGTCACTCAACTTGAAACGCGGATTACATATCTCGAGGATACGGTGGAGACTCTGAATAAAGAACTTGCGACCATATCAGCAGAGTTCCGGTTAGCAAAAGAAGCACTGCAGCATATGTATCGGCGCATGGAGCAAATCCAGACAACCGACAGCGGGATTGCAAATCCAGCGGACGAACCGCCACCACCGCACTATTAATTGGCGGTACAGCACCAGTAATTGTCACGTGGATAACATATAATCCGCCGCCTGAAATGGTTCTTTTTTACAGGTTCATCTATGAGCGTCATCCGAAAATTACGTATCCGAATCAATCAGTGGCAACAGAAGCTGCTTTATAAGCTGGTCAAGACAAAGATTATTGGTGCTGATAAAGACAAGATCGAACTGGACCCAGTGCAGCCCGTTATTTACGCCATGCTCTATCCCTCATATGCCGAGCAGATTGTT
Source organism: Thalassolituus sp. (assembly GCF_984348125.1). Classification (NCBI taxonomy): domain Bacteria; kingdom Pseudomonadati; phylum Pseudomonadota; class Gammaproteobacteria; order Oceanospirillales; family Oceanospirillaceae; genus Thalassolituus; species Thalassolituus sp. Next base: position 258,028 of record NZ_CFHJLR010000001.1, on the reverse strand, counting down.
ATTAACAAAGAAGTCTCCGAGCGTGGTTGGCAGGCACCATTTCAGCAACGGCTGAATGGTACCTTACCTGGCAATCCTTATTTCGGCATTTATCGCCGCCCCGGAAATCCATTCCGCAAAGATGGGCTCGCTACAATTCCCCGTCATCTGAAGAGACAAGCTGAATGGATGCTTGCGGATGACAGTCGTGACATTCAGGTGATGCCCGTGCGGGTTATGTGGGGACGTTCACCGGAGCGCGAACGTTCTTTCCTTCGTATCTGGCTGCAGAATGCAGGTAGCCTCGGCGGCCGCGTGATGACTTTTTTTGCGATTCTGTTTAACGGACGTAATACCTTTGTTCATTTCTCCGAGCCCCTGTCGTTACGCGAACTGGCGGGAGGCGAAACCTCTCCGGAGCTGGTCGCCCGTAAACTCGCCCGTGTTTTGCGTGTTCACAATCGCAAGGTAACAAAATCGGTACTGGGCCCAGAACTGTCTCACCGACGCACACTGGTTCATCAGATCCCGAATCGCCCAATGGTCCGTCACGCCATTGAAAGTGAAATGAAAGAGAACGGCTTAAAACGCGAGAAGCTGAGAAAGCGGGCTCTTAAATACGCGGATGAAATTGCCTCAAACATTTCGTATACCAACGTTCGTTTCCTGGATATTTTGTTGACTTGGGTGTGGAACAAAATCTACAACGGCACGGCTATCCACAATATCGAACAGGTAAAAGAAGTCGGCAAAGACAACACTGTCGTCTATGTTCCTTGCCACCGAAGCCACATCGATTATCTATTACTGTCTTACGTTCTTTACCACCATGGCCTACAGCTTCCACAAATTGCTGCGGGTATTAACCTCAATATGCCAGTGGTTGGCTCGATACTCCGCCGCGGCGGTGCATTTTTTATGCGCAGAACTTTCCGTGGTAATCCGCTGTATGCAGCCGTCTTTGATGAATATCTGCACTCGGTATTTACCCATGGATATTCGTCAGAATATTTCGTCGAAGGTGGCCGCTCCCGTACCGGCCGTACCCTCAGCCCGAAAGCCGGGATGCTTGCAATGACGGTTCGCTCATACCTGCGCGACTCAAAAAAGCCAATGGTGTTCGTGCCTGTGTATACGGGTTATGAAAAAGTATTCGAAGAAAAGAGCTATCTTGGTGAGTTGCGCGGAAAAGCGAAAAAGAAGGAAAGCCTTCTCGACGTACTGGGCACATTGCGTTCTTTCAAGAAGTCGTTTGGTAAGGTCAACGTTACCTTTGGCGAACCGATACATCTCTCACCATACCTTGAAGAGCGCCACCCAGGCTGGAGTAATCAGGACTACGAAGCATGTAACTATCGCCCTGATTGGGCACCGGAACTGGTTGATGAGCTGGCCACTACCGTTGTCACCGAAATCAACCGCGCAGCCTCGGTTAACCCTATCAACCTGATCGCACTCGCTATTCTTGCGTCGCCCCGCCAGGCCATGGATGAAAATCAGCTGATGCGTCATATGGAAGCCTATCGTGACCTGCTGGCCATGGTTCCGTATTCCGATATGACGGTTTTACCTGACGGACATGCGAGCGACTGGCTTGCCCACGCCGAAGAGCTTGGATCGGTTTCCCGTAGCAAGCACGACATGGGCGACCTGATTCAGACGAATGAGCGCCAGGCGGTTACCCTGACGTACTACCGCAACAATGTTCTCCACATCATTGCACTACCATCTTTGATTGCATGCCTGCTACTCAATAATCGTCGCTGCACTCAGGCGGATATCCTCGAAAGTTGTCAGGCCCTGTATCCATTCCTGAAAGCAGAACTCTTCCTTCACTGGACAGAAGACACTCTCGAACAAGCTGTTAACAGCTGGCTGGATGTACTGGAGCAGCGCGGCTATCTGGAAGTGAGTGACGGTTGTTATCATTGCCGCATTGATGGCGACAATCTACCGATGTTGCAGAGCCTCGCTGATCCGATCTCTCAGACACTCCAGCGTTACTTCCTGTCGATTTCCCGCCTGAAGCATCAGGGCAGTGGAAACCTGACCGCTCAACAGCTGGAAGAGCAATCGACACTGCTGGCCCAGCGCCTGAGCTTACTTTATGGAATTAATGCACCAGAATTCTTCGACAAAGCATTATTTCGTGCACTTATACGTCAATTGATTGATAGTGGAATGATCAGCTGCGGTGAAGATGACGTGTTGTCTTTCGACGAAGACCTGAACCCTCTCATGAGCATCCTTGAAAATCTGTTGGATGCCAACCTGAGGCAAACCATTCTGATCAGCCTGTAAGGCTGATACCTCTCAGGCCGGAGCTTCTACTCTGGCCAGAGCGTACACATCAAACCGATTCGACTTACCCGTAATGCTGTAAGAAGGCGCACGCCCTGCAAGCGGCTGCGCTTTGCGCGCACGCTTTACAACCACCCTGCATCGCGCTGCATCTAACGCCGGACCTAACAGGTCATCGGAATCGACATCCTGACCAACAACCTCACGAAACGCCTGCATGTCTTTTTTGACAGCCGCCTTCTGCTTAGGGTCATGATCAAACATAGGGTCCAGATACACGACATCAACTGAGTTCTCGGCCTGTGCAGCAAGCCACTGATGTGCAGACGTGTGAACTAAGTGGATACGGTCAACAATATCCCCAACTTCACTATCGAGACGGGCACGCTCCAGGCCATCCTGAAGCAGCGCTGCGACGACAGACTGACGTTCAATAGCGGTCACCTGGCAGCCCAGTGTCGCGAGTACGAACGAGTCACGACCGAGGCCAGCCGTCGCATCGACGACCGTCGGTAAATACGCAGAGCTGACGCCGACCGCTTTCGCGATATCCTGCCCTTTTCCGCCGCCAAACTTACGTCTGTGCGCTGTAGCACCGGCACAGAAATCAACAATCACTCTGGCCTTGGGCGCATCACCACGGACCAGCCCCAAAGCATGCCCATCATGATGAAGGTGATACTCCGAATTCTGAGGCATGTTCGCTGTTGAGACACCTAATCCAAACGCGTCGGCGAACTCGTGCAGGTGAGGAGCAAAATCAGAAGCGCAGTATAATTCAGTCATATCTATACGAAAAACAGAAGCAGAACAGCGCCCAGAATTAATCGATAAACAACAAATGGCATCATGCCAATGCGGTTAATAAAGGCGAGGAAGTAATAGATACAAATCCAGGCACTGACCGCAGAGATAACAATACCCAATATCAGCGACTGCCAGTCAACAGCCGTCGACTGCTCTGCCAACTCCAACGTCTTCAAACCACCCGCCGCAAGAATCAATGGAATCGACAGCAGGAACGAAAACTTCGCAGCATCAACCCGCTGCATACCAATCAGAAGGGCTGCGGTGATGGTAATCCCCGAACGTGATGTTCCCGGAATCAGCGCGAACATCTGTGCCACACCGATCACCAACGCCATCAACAGGGTCATTTCCCCGAGACCTGCGCGGCCATGCCTGACCCGGTCCGCAACCCCCAAAAGAATGCCAAAGCCTATAGTAGTCGCTGCTATTACCGCCGTAGAACGAAGATTCACCTCAATCCAGTCGTTCAGCAATAAACCAGCAAGCCCTGCCGGAATAGTTGCCAACGCGACGTACCAAGCCAGCCGCCCATCGGCATTGGGATGTCGGGTAAAGCCGGTCGTTAACCAGCCCTGTAACAGACGTATAATCTCTGCACGGAAATAGACAATAACAGCCGCGAGTGTTCCAACATGAACAGCCACATCAAATGCGAGCCCCTGATCTTCCCAACCCAACATGCGGGAAGGCAGAATCAGATGCGCAGAGCTACTGATTGGAAGAAATTCGGTCAGGCCCTGTAATACTGCAAGGACAATAATTTCGAGTAGATCCACGGGTAATAACTTCCTATGTTAATTTCGCTTCAGAAGGCTTGGCTGTTCATCCAGCTTTTTCCATGCAACAGAGTTACGCAGATATACCGGTAATTGATTATCGGGTGAGCCGAAATTGCCATTATTCCATTCCCGGTCCGCCAGTGCTGCCATGATGCGAGCTTCCGGCTGAATCGTTGCGTATGCTGAATTCAACTCACTAAAAGGCGCTAAGCTGAGGCCATCACCAGCAAGCAGCCCTCCGAATTCACTTGCCTGCGTCAGGCATAATTCCGGTGACCCCACCTGCTCAACACCACCGGCCTGAGTCATTCCATCTATAACGTCGAACTGCCCCCAGAACACCTCTCCCATGTGTGCATCCATAATCGCAAGCACCTTGCTTGCAGTCTCATCATTTGAAGCAGCAGCGAGTGCTACAGTCTCAAGAGACGATACACCACAGACAGGAAGATCTAATCCTAAAGCAAGCCCCTGTGCCACAGATACGGCAATCCGTATTCCGGTAAATGACCCTGGGCCACGACCAAACGCCAGACCATCAAGCTGATGCCTGGAAATACCTGAATCAGCCAGAATATCGTCTATCATCGGGAGCAGACGCTGGGCGTGACGTCTTGGCTGTTCTTCTGTATTCCAGACCAGTTCGCCGTTGATATTCAGCGCAACAGAGCAGAGTGAGGAAGATGCGTCGATTGTGAGAATTACAGACATTTGAATACCACCGATCAATGATGCGGGGAGTATATCAGGATTCAGCGGGAGAATGCCGCAGCTCACTGTCGGACAGCGAGGAACGTCAGGCATAAAAAAACCCGGACGAGCCGGGTTCTTTCACAAAGCGGAGAATTAAGATTCTGAAGAATCTTTCTTCTCTTCAGCAGCTGGGGCTGGTGCTGGCGCTGCTGGCTTCGAAGCTGCTGCCTTAGGTGGACGACCACGCTTCTTTGGCGCTGCCTTTGCTGCCACTGGCTTAGCAGGTGCTTTCGCTGCTGTCGTCGCTGCCTTAGCTGGACGACCCCGTTTCTTAGGTGCTGCCGCCGGCTTAGCGGCTGCTGTTTTCTTAGCAGCTGCTTTTTTAGGTGCCGCTTTGGCTGTAGTCGCCTTAGCTGGACGACCGCGCTTCTTTGGCGCTGCGGTGGTAGCTGCCTTAGTTGCTGTAGCCGCTTTAGCTGGGCGACCGCGCTTTTTCGGTGCAGCTTTTGCTGGTGCTGTCGCCTTAGCAGGACGACCGCGCTTCTTCGGAGCAGTCGTTGCTTTCGCTGGTGCAGCCGCTTTTGCAGGGCGACCACGTTTGGCCGCTGGCTTAGCTTCAAGTGCTTTAATCGAAGATTCTATTTTCTTAGAAGCAGTAGCTACTTTTTTGTTCTCTGCAGTAGTGCGAGCTTTAACTTTACGGGCGTCCTGTTTATCGCGCTTGCTACGCCATTGAGTAGCAAATTTAGTCAGAGCTTTCTCGAGATCGGCCTCTGCTTTATCAGCCAGTGTCTTAGCATAACTTTTAACAGTTTCTTCAGCCTTCGCAGCAGTCGCTTCAATGCGGGCTTTCAGTTCTGCAATTTTGAGGTCTTTCTTGGCTTCAGCAACCTTCTGCGTCAATTCAGAGAGTTTCTCTTTCTGAGTTTTGACCGCCTTAGTAGCAGTCGCTACTGAGCGCTTAGTCGCGGCAGTGGCCTTTGGACCAGCAGCTTTCACTTTTGCTTGCTTCAGCTTGGTTTCAGCGGCAGTGACACGTTCTTTCTGCTTGGACTGAGCTGCCACCGCTTTTTCAACGGCGTTCGTTGCCTTTGCAACAGCAGCAGGTACCGCAGACTCAACCGGCTTTTTCGCCGCAGGCTTCCGGCCGCGCTTGGCAGGTGCTTTAGTTTTAGCCATAGGTATTTCCTCTTTTACTTACCTGTTTATAAAAGCGGTGGGGCTGATAATCAGTGAATCCCCGATTCGTTGTGGACTTACTTAGTAGTGATAATTCACATAAGTAAATCTTCATACTTCAATACAGTATATAAAGTAACCGACGGAATAATAGTATTTTTCATAAAAAAAACAAAAAAATCCTCGATTTTTTAAATGCAGAATGCATATCTGGCCCAAATGAGTGAAATTTCAGGGCCCATACCGTTAATTAGAGAACAAAATCCGGCTGAGTTCCCGACGCCATCTATCGGGTGTCAGTTTCAATGAATCTTCGGCTAATCGAGATTTATCCCGGAGACTATGAATCATTAACACATGGTTGATGGATCAATAATGGCCATATGAATTGAAAATTTCTGGAAGGAAGTCGGTAAGAGGAAGAGCGAATTAAGCGCAACAGGAACACCGGCTGAACTTTATTTCTTATTCGGGTATTAACTTATAGAAACAAAAAAGGAGCCTTGCGGCTCCTTTCATTAGAGTTATTTGAGAACTTAACTTAAAGCGCTCGTAACTTTTTCAGTGATGTCAGACAAAGAACCTACACCTGGAACATGAACGTATTCTGGAGCTGATTCGCCCTTCTCTTCACGCAGCTTCTTGTAGAAGCTTACCAATGGAGCGGTCTGCTCATGATAGATTGATAAACGCTTACGCACAGTGTCTTCCTGATCGTCATCGCGCTGAATCAGATCTTCACCAGTTTCGTCATCTTTCCCTTCATTTACTGGAGGGTTATAAATCACGTGGTACACACGACCTGAATTCGGGTGAACGCGACGGCCGCTCAGACGCTTAACAATTTCTTCGTCATCGACATCGATCTCGACAACGTAGTCGATATCAACACCGGCTTCGATCATGGCTTCAGCCTGAGGAATCGTACGCGGGAAGCCATCAAACAGGAAACCATTGGCGCAATCGTCAGATTGGATACGCTCTTTAACCAGATCAATAATAATCTCGTCAGATACCAGGCCACCTGTTTCCATAATTTCTTTCACTTTAAGGCCAAGCTCACTGCCTGCCTTTACTGCAGCTCGCAGCATATCCCCGGTTGAAATCTGGGGAATTGAGAATTTTTCACAGATGAACTGGGCCTGGGTACCTTTACCCGCACCCGGAGCCCCTAGAAGAATGACGCGCATGAGCCTGCTCCTCGATAAACAAAATCGGTACTGGACTGTTCATTATTGTTTAATATTTGATCAGCCAGAGAGAAAAATAGGCCTAACCTTACTCTTTAGCCAGCTATTGCTCAAGTGATTCTAGATGAAATCACCTGTACAACCAGCACAACCTTGGTCGGGGCCTTCTGAGAGCCAGAGAACACGGGCAATCAGCCCGTATTACGCATCCCAGCAGCAATGCCCGCCATGGTAACCATGAGCGCTTTCTCGACTTCAGTACTGACTACATCGGCAGACTGGCGCTCGCGATACAGCAGCTCAGCCTGTAGATAGTGAAGCGGGTCAGTGTAGGGATCACGAACCTGCATCGACTGTTGAAGACTCTGATTATGCTCCAGCAATTCGCTCTGCTCTTTAACCTGTAATACCAGTGCGGTCACATTACCCAGGCGCTGTCGCAGCAGACTGCCGAGGGGCTGCATATCGGGTTCAACCAGTAGCGCTTCGTAATATCCCGCAATCGCCGTATCTGCTTTCGAGAGCACCATTTCCAACATATCTATGTAGGTTCTGAAAAATGGCCACTCACAATACATCTGCCTTAAAGTCGTGAGTTTGCCACGCTGTATCTGATCTTCCAGTGCACTGTCTGCTCCTAACCAGGCTGGCAACATTAAACGGATCTGAGTCCAGGCGAAAATCCATGGAATAGCGCGAAGTGTTTCTATTCCACCACCGCTTCGTCTTCTTGCAGGGCGACTCCCTAAGGATAGTTTACCCAGTTCCTGCTCCGGAGTAGCAGCACGAAAATAGCTCACAAAATCGGGATTATCACGAACCATTGCACGATAGGAACCGACACCAACCTCAGCAAGTTCACTCATGGTCTGACGCCATTCCTGCACCGGAGTCTGTGGCGGTAAAAGATTCGCCTCAAGAACAGCAGAGATATAAATCTTAAGGTTTCGTTCTGCTATTTCGGGAAGCCCGAATTTAAAACGTATCATTTCGCCCTGCTCAGTGACACGTAAGCCGCCACGTACAGAGCCCGGTGGCTGTGCCAGAATTGCCCGGTGCGCTGGGCCACCACCGCGACCAACAGTACCACCCCGGCCATGAAATAATCGCAGTGAATATCCTTGTTCATCAGCGACGCGGGAAAGAATTTCCTGCGCCTGATACTGAGCCCAGACCGCTGCAAGCTGACCTGCATCTTTGGAAGAGTCTGAGTACCCAATCATAACCTGCTGACGGCACTCGCTGTATTCCCGATACCAGGGAACCTGCCATAGCTTTTCCATTCGGGGGCCTGACTGCTCAAGATCAGAGAGCGTTTCAAATAAAGGCACCACAGGTAATTTGTGACGGACACCAGAGGCCTGTAACAAGAGTGCGACGGATAAAATATCAGACGGCTCACTCGCCATAGAAATGATGTAGCAGGATACGCCCTGCCCAATCGGCTGCGCCAGAATACGGGTCGTCGCCAGAACTTCTGCAACCTCATCAGATGGCTCCCAGAACTCAGGAATGAGTGGGCGTCGGGAAGTCAGTTCTTTTAACAGAAACTCCTGCTTTTTATCTTCGGACCATTCCAGGTAATTTCCCCAGCCATAGAAGTCACATATTTCTGCAAGCACCGCACTATGACGTGTTGATTCCTGGCGAACATCCAGTCGCACCAGAGCCAGACCGAAACAGGCACAGCGACGAAGTGTATCCAGCAGGTCACCGTCAGCAATTGACTTCAATCCGCATCCAACCAGGCTGTCATAACAGGCTTGCAGCGGCTCGATAAGGTCTGCGTCGTCAAGCAGTGGCTCGAGCTCACAAACTTCGCCATCAACATTTGCCTGGGCCCATTCCCGGGTATTTTCGAGGCGGGTTCTCAGGCCATGCAGGCATTCTCGATACGGCTCATGACCGGGATATTTTTCTTTAAATTCTGGGGTGCCTGCATACATAGAAAGCTGGCTGCCCAGAAGCTCAATATCCCGCAAGTACAGGTCGGCAGCCATCCAGCGAGCCAGATAGAGGACTTCTTCGGTGACGGTCGAAGTAACGTTCGGGTTCCCGTCCCTGTCTCCCCCCATCCAGGAAGAGAAACGGACGGGTACGGCATCCAGCGGCAAGGCGGGAGCGCCTCTTTCCATCAAATCTACATTCATGCTGCGTAACATTTCAGGAATGGCATACCAGAGAGAGTTTTCTATGACCGCGAAGCCCCATTTGGCTTCATCAACCGCCGTCGGACGAACTTTTCGAATTTCATCGGTGTGCCAGATTTCGTTAATCAATCGGGAGATACGTTCTTCAATCGAGGCCAGTGATGGATGTTCGTCATGAAGATCATCACGCTGCTGCAGGAGGTGCGACAGCTCATCGTATTTCTGGATCAGGGTACGGCGAGTGACCTCCGTAGGGTGTGCGGTGAGTACCAGCTCGACATTAGCCGCTGCCACTTTGGAGGTAAGATCTTCGCCTTCGATTCCGGCCTCAACAAGGCGTTTAATCAGGTCAGGGAACATGGTATCGGTGCTCTCTTCACCGACATCCTCCCGCCGCCAGCTGATGCCGTGCTGTTGCTCAGCAAGGTTGGCCAGGTTAAGAAACTGATTAAAGCCCCGTACCACCGGCACCAGAGAATCATCAGACAATCCTTTAAGCAGATCGAGCAGTTTATCCCGGTCGTTTTCATCACCGGTACGGGCGCGTTTAGCCTGCTTACGGATCGTCTCGATCTGGGCCAGCGTGTCTTCACCGAGATCATTACGTATGGTATTGCCCAGCGCGTTTCCCAGCATTCTTACTTTATCGCGAAGCAGCGCGTCGAGTTCTTTCATTATCATCTCCCTGTGGCCCACACAGCGTGCTGACCGGTTCTGATTTGCCCTGACGGCGTAAGTAGATTGTAAAAAGTGGATACTTCAGTGTGCGCTAAATCCGCGGAAACTCAAGGCCACTGCGGTCGCTCGCCATCGCTCAGATTTATTTCCCTGCCAAAGTTTCCAGAAGAGGATGAAAAAAACAGAAACTTTTGCCATAACTTTATTGCCAGAACAGTATAGGCAATAGCGTGAGGAGTATGACGTGAAAGTGAATGAACTAATGCAACACTGGGCTTCTGAGTTTGGAGCTGAACTGACCGAGGAAAGCTACTCTTTGCCGTTAAGTGTTAATGACGCTGCCCGTATTGAGGCGCTGGCTGAAATGTTCCCTTCAATGTCGAAGGAACAGATTCTGCGGGACCTGATCAGCGCTGCACTGGATGACATGGCGTCGGGCTTTCCTTACATCGCGGGGGACAAGGTGGTTGCTGAAGACGAGGATGGCTTTCCTCTGTATGAAGATATTGGGCTGACCCCTCGCTTTCTTGAGTTAGCACGCAAGTACCGGGAAGTGCTGTCTGAAGACAGACATTAATCAGGCTTCAAATTAAGTACAGAAGAGAGAGCAGCTGACAGCTGCCTTCTGTGCTTTGAGTAAATTCAATCAGTAAGTCGCTTGGCCTTCTGCCAGGCGGATTCCATGCTGTCGGGGGTCATATTCTCCCAACCACCGGCGCTGCTGGAAGCCTGTTCAACAACGTCAAATCGTTTCTGAAATCTTTCGTTAGTGCCACGCAGTGCAACCTCAGGATTGATTTTGTGATGACGTGCAAGATTCACAACAGCAAACAGAAGATCGCCGATCTCTTTCTCCAGCAATGCGTTATTACCCGCCTCTAATTCGACGATAACTTCATCAAGCTCTTCCCGGATTTTATTGACAACCCCCGGATCTTTCTGGGGCCAGTCAAATCCTACCGACGATGCTTTCTTCTGAAGTTTAACAGCACGTGTGATTGCAGGCAGAGTAACAGGTATGTCTGATAGCAAAGTTTTGTCTATAGCCTGCGGAGCGTGAGCCTTTTCTTCCGCTTTTATTTCATCCCAACGCTGATTAATCCATTCTTCATCCGGGTCCTCGCCTGGCGCTCGCTGACTGTCGATGGTCCCCTCTGGGAAAACATGCGGGTGGCGACGGATTAACTTAGCAACAAGACGATCAACAATACTTTCCAGGTTGAAGTATTGTTTTTCACTGCCCATCTGACCATAAAAGATGACCTGAAACAGTAGGTCCCCTAACTCTTCTTCCAGATGCGGCCAATCTTCACGTTCAATGGCATCAGCAACTTCATACGCTTCTTCCAGTGTATGCGGAAGGATGGAGGCGAAATCCTGTTTAATATCCCAGGGACAACCCGTGTCAGGATCACGCAGACGACTCATTACGTAAGTCAGGTCTCTTACAGAAAAGGCCATTTCAGCTTCCTGCCCGCACGCGACGGGTTTTCACTACATTCGGAAGTTGCTCAATTTTATTCATGACCCGTGCGAGTCGCTCGAGACTATCCACTTCGACAGTCAGGCTCATGGAGGCAGTATTATCACCCTGATCCGAGCGCGTATTCACCGCAACAACGTTCACTTTTTCGTTTGCAAGCAACGCACTGACATCACTGAGCAGGCCAGTCCGGTCATAAGCGCTGATTACCATCTCAACCGGGTACAGCTTGCCAGGACGACGCCCCCAGCTCACCTGCAGTACGCGACGCGATTCTACCGCTGCAAGATGCAGCAGGTTTTCGCAGTCACTACGGTGTACCGTGACCCCGCGACCTATGGTCACATAGCCGCGGATATCATCGCCGGGCACAGGATGACAGCACTGCGCCATCTGTGTCATGAGGTTACCCACACCCTCAATGAATACATCGTCTGCCGCATCTGACTTTGAGGCTTCGTGACGACGCAGCAGTGGTAACTCCTGCTGGCGATGCGTATTTGTATCCGCTTGCTTGAGCAACTGATGAATAATCTGACCAAGACGCAGATCACCCGCACCGACTGCAGCAAACATGTCTTCCACGGCCTTCATATTAAGTTGGCGTGCGACATCGTGCAGAGGTTCATCGACGAGATCCAGACGATCCATTTCATGCAGGACAAGCTGGCGCCCTTCTTCGATATTTTTGTCGCGGTCCTGAAGTTTGAACCAGTGCGCTACTTTTGCCCGGGCTCTCGCTGTATGAATATACCCTGAGTCCGGATATAACCAATCCCGGCTTGGATGTGCTGCTGGATGTGTAAGAATTTCTACCTGCTCGCCCGTATTCAGTCGATAGGTGAGAGGAACGATACGGCCATCGACCTTCGCGCCCCGACATTTGTTACCTACTTCAGTATGAACCCGATAGGCGAAATCGACCGGGGTAGCCGCAGTCGGTAAGTCAACGACGTGACCGTCCGGGGTAAATACATAAATGCGGTCAGGGTTGATATCACTGCGCAATTCACCAAAGAATCGCGGTAAATCATCCAGATCTTCCTGCCATTCAAGTACCTGTCTAAGCCAGGCAATTTTCTGCTCATAGCCCTGGTCTTTTGCACTGATGTCTGTGCCCTTATATAACCAGTGTGCACAAACACCCAACTCTGCATCTTCGTGCATCGCATTCGTGCGGATCTGGACTTCAAGGACTTTGCCTTCAGGCCCGATCACAGCAGTATGCAAGGAGCGATATCCATTTTCTTTGGGATTCGCGATATAGTCATCAAATTCGTTCGGAATATGCCGCCATAGTGAGTGCACAATCCCCAGGGTTGCATAGCAATCCCGGAGCTCTGGAACCAGAATTCGCACCGCACGAATATCATAGATTTTGGAAAAATCGAGATTCTTCCGGCTCATCTTACGCCAGATACTGTAGATATGTTTAGCCCGACCATAGACATCGCAGTGAATGTCAGCAGCAGTCAGCTCATCACGTAAAGTTTTAACAACACTATCAATGTAGTCCTGTCGCGCGAGTCGTTTTTCATCGATTAACGAGGCAATTTTTTTATAGGCGTCCGGCTGTAAGTAACGAAAAGAAAGATCTTCGAGCTCCCACTTTAAATGACCAATACCAAGACGATGTGCAAGGGGGGCATATATATTGAAAACCTCTTCTGCAACTTTGCGTCGCTTTTCTTCGGGCGCATCTTTTACAGCACGAATGGCTGATGTTCTTTCTGCCAGCTTAATCAGTGCGACACGAACATCATCAATCATAGCCACCAGCATCTTACGCAGATTGTCTACCTGCGCCTGACGCTGACCGAGTACCACTTCATCGCTGGAATTCTGGATAGCACTGATAGCAGCCATCCGTAGAACACCCTCAATTAATTTTGCGACCTCCTGGCCAAACTGTCGCTCCACTTTCTGGAGTGCCAGACGGCCTTCTCGGACAGCACGATAAAGAATCGCCGCAATGATCGACGCATTATCGAGGCGCAGATCGATTAATGTCTGCGCCATTTCGATACCCATCTGGACGCTGTCAATCGACCAGTATGTGCGGTTTGCAATCGCTTCGTCTGACAATTTCTTTGCCAGCTCCAGTGCTTCACGCAATTCCTCGGGATTGTGCAGATCAGAAGTATGAGAAATTTCCTCTAACCAGCGATCTATATCCAGTGAACCATCATGTAACAGTGGATGATCTTCGCGTACCTTAACCATTATTTTCCCCGATACTTCAGTAGCACCATGGTTTCGACATGATGCGTCTGCGGGAACATATCCATAATTCCTGCCTTAATAACCTCATAGCCCGCGGGCACCAGTTGTGCAAGATCCCGCGCCAGAGTTGCCGGATCACAGGATACATAAAGAATCCTGCCAACTTTTCGTCGAATCAGCTCCGTCATGACCGTGTCTGCACCAGCGCGCGGCGGGTCGAGTAACACAGCATCAGGCTCAGGTAGTGACTCAAGGGTGCCTGATGCCGATAAATCAGCACACTTAGTTTGCAAAGAAAGGGCCAAGTTTTCCGCTTGTGCCTGAAGGCTGTCCGTCATAGCCTGTTGGCCCTCAACGGCAATAACCTGTTTGCAACGCTTTGCCAGGGGCATTGAGAAGTTTCCGTGCCCGGCAAATAAGTCCCAGATCTGTTCATTTTCCGCTGGCTCCAACCACTCCAGCGCCTGAGCCACCATGCTTTGGTTGATACTACGGTTAACCTGAATAAAGTCGTCGGCCTGAATGCGCAGCTTCAGACCATCAACTTCATGCCATATTTCGTCGGGGTTATCCGGCCATAACGCCACAGGTGAAGCATGTTTCTCTGTGCGTACCCATAATTGCAGAGGCAAGTCAGAGCCTGCCTGCCAACGCTCAAATGTCTGAACCAGAACCTGATGATCATTGCCAGAAAGCGGCTTCAGCGCCCGAAGGATAAATACCAGTGCACTGTCTGCCCAGAGCGGCTCAATCTGCGTAATCAGAGAGGCAGCCTCAAGTGAACTGATAACCTGACGCCACTCGGACCAGTCCAGTGCAGGGTGGTCAGGCAGCACAAAGCAGCGGTCTATGTCGGTAAGGTGGGAACTGGCAGCCTCGCGGAAACCAATAAAGTTCTTTTGCTGCTCTTTACTGAAGCGCACGCCCAGACGCGCTTTACGCCGGTAATGCCACTCATCACTGGTAAGGGGGGCTGCCCAGCTATCGACTGGGACCTTCTGGCGCCCGAACTCGCGCTCAACCCGGCCCTGTTTGAAAAGAACCTGAGCGTCATACTGCATATGCTGGAGGTCACAACCGCCACAGCGCTGATAGTGTGGGCAGTCCGGCGTACGACGGGATACAGCTTCCTCAGACTCAATTTCCAGCAGCTGCGTATGCCAGATTTTCTTACTACGCTCGAGCATACGCACCCGGACTTTTTCTCCGACCAGTGCGCCTGGCACAAAATAGACATCGCGCCCAGAGCGGGCAACTCCCTGCCCTTCAGAATTCAGATTGTCGATGACCAAGCTGAGTTCACGGCCTTTTCCTGACTGCTTCACGCGTCTTCCATCCGTTATAGTTTATTCAGTAAAACCGCTTCAATGCCTGAGGCAGATAATCTCGTGAAGCACTAAATTGGGGCATTTTTCTTCGATTCAAGATGTCGCAAAGACACCGGATGACAGATAACGATCACCGCGATCACAGACAATCGCCACCACGGTTGCCCCTGGGTTTGAACGAGCAATATCAATCGCGGCAGCGACTGCGCCGCCTGATGAAACGCCACAGAAGATACCTTCGCGACGCGCCAGTTCGCGCATCGTATTCTCGGCGAGATCCTGACTGATATCTTTCACGGTATCGACGCGCTGACTGTCAAAAATCGTCGGTAGATATTCCTGGGGCCAGCGGCGTATTCCCGGAATCGCCGCACCGTCGGATGGTTGCAGGCCAATGATCTGCACGTCCGGATTCTGTTCCTTGAGGTAACGCGACGTCCCCATAATTGTTCCGGTTGTACCCATGGAGCTGACGAAGTGGGTGACACGTCCATGGGTCTGCTGCCAGATTTCTGGGCCGGTTCCAAGGTAATGCGCCTCAGGGTTATCCAGATTACCGAATTGGTTCAGCACCACCCCTTGTCCGTCGCTCTCCATCCGTAGAGCAAGATCGCGGGCACCTTCCATGCCCTCCTCTTTGGACACCAGTATCAGCTCAGCGCCATAAGCCTCCATCGACCAACGACGCTCCATCGTGGCGTTGTCTGGCATGATGAGAATCATCCGATATCCCATGATGGCGGCAGCCATGGCCAGCGCAATACCAGTGTTGCCGCTTGTTGCTTCAATCAGGGTATCGCCCGGGCTAATATCCCCGCGCGCCTGGGCCTGCTGGATCATCGACAGCGCCGGTCGGTCTTTAACTGAGCCCGCGGGATTGTTCCCTTCAAGTTTCAGCAAAACCTGACTGCCGTTATCGGCTTCGAGCATCCGCTGCAACCGCACCAGCGGAGTCTGACCAACGCAATCTGCGATAGTAGGGTAAACAGGATCAGTCATAGGTACTCCGGAAATCAGGCGTATGCATATGGCGCGCTATTCTAACCAAGAGCCGAAGGTAGTGCATGTCAGATTTGCACCACGACAGCCCGACCTATATTCTGGGATTTTTATCAGACCCGTCCTTATGAATAACTGGAGCATCCGCAATCGCATCCTTCTGATGGCACTACTACCCGGTGTCATGGTTTCGCTGGTACTTGGGATGTTCTTTATCGTCGGGCGAGCATCCGACCTCAGTGACCTTCTCGAAGCGCGCGCCCTGGCCATGGGCAAACAACTTGCTCCCACCTGTGAGTACGGTGTTATGACCGGGAACACGGGTATTCTCCAGAACATTGCTAACAATATGCTCGAAGAAAGGGACGTACGTGCCGTCAATATGTTTGACCAAGAGATGAACCTACTGGCTCACTCGGGGCCACGTATGATAACTGACCGGATAAGTGCCACAGAGCTGAAGGAAAATCAGCTACAGCTTGCCAGAACAACAGGCTCTGTCAGGGTAAAAGCTCCCATATTTGCCCAGAATCTGGTGATCTCAGATCAGCTCACAGAGCAATTTTATGCTCAGGCTCAGGATACCGAATTGCGCCTTCTGGGCTGGGCAGAAATAGAACTGTCGAACAGCAATACCCGGTTGATGCAATACCAGCTCCTTGCATCCTCGTTTTCAATTATCGCGGTTGTTCTGCTGTTAGGATCGTTTTTCGCCATACGGATCAGCCGTAATATCTCAGGCCCGGTACAGGACATCCTGAACGCCCTGAACGAAATTCGAGGCGGTAAACTCGATACCCGAATTCACGTTAACTCTACCGGTGAACTGCAGGATCTCGCCGCAGGCGTCAATGCGATGGCTGCCGCCATTCAGCGAGCCAATATTGAGCACCAACACTCGATGGAGCAGTCTGCACGCGAAAGTCAGGAAACCATTGATGAGCTGGAAATCCGCAACCACGAATTGATGATTGAGCACCGCAATGCGCTTGAATCAAGCCGCACAAAATCCGAGTTTCTGGCCAACGTATCCCATGAAATCAGAACGCCACTTAACGGCATCATTGGCTTCTCCGACCTGCTTGCCCGAACTCAGGTAAATGAGCGCCAGGGCGAGTACGTTGATACGATTCGTCGATCCTCAGAAGACCTGCTCAACATCATTAACGATATTCTCGACCTCTCCAAAATTGATGCCGGAAAATTGATTCTGGAGGCAGAAAACTTCGACCTCCGCGATCTCGTTGAAGAGGTACTTCAGGTTCTAACACCGAATGCTTATTCGAAAGGCATTGAGGTTTACCAGTATATTTCGCCAGATATGCCTGACCTGATCGTTTCTGACCGGTTACGTCTCAAGCAGGTACTCACCAACCTTTGCAGTAACGCCGTGAAATTTACTCACGAAGGCGGCGTGTCGATCAGTGTCGTTCCGATTCAACAGAAAAACGGTCATATCAGTATCCAGTTCGATGTTGCAGATACAGGTATTGGTATCAGCTCAGAACAACAGGCGCGCCTGTTTCAGGCATTTTCTCAGGCGGACCCTGGCATTGCCCGTCAGTATGGCGGAACAGGTCTTGGGCTGATTATCTCACGCGCTCTGGTCGAAGCTATGGGCGGCGATATACGGGTACACAGTGACGAAGGTGCAGGCTCGACCTTCTCATTTACTATCGAAGCCGAAATTGATGAAGAAAATGCCCAACTTCCTCAATCGCTGGCCGATTGCAAAATTGCCCTGATCAACCCGAACGGCGCACCATCACGAGATACGATTGAGCTGCTGGAAAAACGCGGTGCAACCCTGAAGGAATATCATAGTCCTGCCGAAGTTCCTGTTACCTGTGGTGAAAAAAAGACGGATGTCGCGATCATTTTTTGCGATCGCCATATGATCAGCCAGGGAGGAATGGACGAGTGGTTGACAATTTGTTCCGGTAAGGGGATTCCCGTTCTGAATATCAGCAGGAACGCTCTGCCTGAACGTATGCGCGCCACAGTAACGACACCTCTGCTCACTGCACCCTACACCCAGACACAACTGGTCAGACAGGTGTTGCAGTTATGCGGGCATAATGTCGAGCCACTGGCGGCGCCCGATACACCAGCACCTCAAGAAGTTCCGACAGTGCTGGCCGTCGATGACAACGAAGCAAACCTCAAACTAGCAGTGACATTACTGAATGAGCTCGGCGTAAATACTCTTCAGGCACCCTCCGGTTTTGATGCAGTTGCCATGGCAACCCGTGACTGTCCGGATTTGATTCTGATGGACATTCAGATGCCAGGGATGTCAGGCAATGAAGCAACCGCCCGCATCCGGAAGCTACCGGGTAAACGCAATCTACCTATCGTTGCGCTCACCGCCCACGCGATGTCCGACGAACGTCAGGCATTAATTGCGAACGGCTTCAGCGATTACCAGACGAAACCAGTATCCATGGAACAACTGGCACGGATTATTGAGCGCTGGACCGGTTTTAAAGCAGACAGCGAAGAGAGCCCGCCACTTCGACATGAAGCTCCGGCAGCAACCGGCATTTTTAATACAGAACTGGCCTTGCATCAAGCTAACGGAAACCCCGGATTAGCAACCGATATGTTCAGCATGCTGATCGATATGCTGCGTAAAGAAAAAGACGTGATTCTGGAGCTATGGGAAGAAGAAAAAATGCCCGAGCTTCTGGAGGCAACTCACAAGCTACACGGTGCAGCACGTTACTGTGGCGTCCCCGCATTGAGATCAGCACTGGAAGCATTTGAAACCTGTCTGAAAGAACAGAACTCTGAAGCGTATCCAGAACTTCTCAGGGTGCTGATGACCGAAACGGAACGCTTATTAAAATGGGCCGGAGACAATGACTGGCAAGCTCAGTTTGAAGATGCGTCTGGTACCAAAGCCAATACTGAAAATGCCTGAACCCAGCCATCGTCGTCACTCAGACTCAATAATAATTGGGCCCGTTCGTCGACTGATCGCATAATCTCTTCAGCACGACCGCTGACGTGCACCAGTGGTTTGCCAGCGCGATCACGCTGAATAGAAAAATCCTGAAAACTGACACCAGAGGCAATACCCGTTCCCAATGCCTTGGCCAATGCTTCCTTTGCAGAGAACGCTTTAGCCAGATAATTTATGGGATCAGGATGTTCTGAAAATACCTGCTGTTCGGCAGGCGTCAATAACCGTTTTACAAGCCGCTCGGAGTGTCGTTCATAGGCCTCTTTAATTCGGCCCACAGCGAGTAAATCAGTACCTACGCCAGCGGCTGTAAGCAGAGTATCTCTCCCTGCTACAGAAAATCCGGGCGCAGTACAACCGGTTACAGGGCGATCAACCACTCAGGCACGCGCCTCAACGAGCAGTTGCTTCATGTCGCGCACCGCACCTTCCAGACCGCTGAAAAGCGCCTGAGCGATGATCGCGTGGCCAATATTCAGCTCATTCATCTGCGGGATCTGCGCGATGGCTTCGACATTGTGATAATGCAATCCATGCCCGGCATTAACGATCAGCCCTTTACCTGCAGCGTACGCCGCTGCATCGCGGATACGTTCAAGCTCCCGGGCCTGCTCCGCAGGAGTCTCAGCATCAGCATAACCGCCGGTATGTAACTCGATCACCGGAGCACCGGTACGAACCGTCGCATCAATCTGTTCGTAATCAGCATCAATAAAGAGCGAAACTTCAGCCCCCACGGCGGCGAGGCGCGCGACCGCATTCTTGATCGTGTCCTCCTGGGCAAGAACGTCCAGCCCACCCTCGGTGGTCAGTTCTTCCCGCTTCTCTGGCACCAGACAACAGGCTTCGGGCTTTACTTCTTCTGCCAGCTGAATCATGGCTTCAGTAACCGCCATCTCAAGATTCATCCGGGTCTGAAGCGTATCCGCGAGCATCCTGACATCACGAACCTGAATATGACGGGCATCTTCTCGAGGATGAATCGTAATACCATCCGCGCCCGCCTGCTCAGCTATAAAAGCGGCCTGAACCGGGTCTGGGTAGCGGGTTCCCCGAGCCTGTCTGAGTGTCGCAACATGGTCGATATTAACGCCAAGCAGTACGCGTGTATTAGTCATATTTCTTTCCTGTTTCAGGAGCGATGTATTAAAAGTTCACGGCTGATAAGCGGCCTTGAAGCTGCAAAGTCGATTGCGATACGCAACACCTGGCGAGCAACCGTCAGTGCCCCTGGCACTCGGAACTCCCCGGCATCAATGGCAAGTAACACTTCACCATTCCACCCATCCGGGTCTTCGATCAGGCCTTCCCCACCGCGAAAAAGATAATGTGTCCCGGCAAGCACGGGCGCACCATGAGCGGTCTGAGTCCAGTGTATACCTTGCCCACAATGAGTGAGAAGGCGTTGCTCGAACATGCGAAGCCAGATATCAACCCGTTCGTTTTCTCTCAGAGTCGTCAGTATGGTCGAATATAAATCAAATAATTCGCTTGAAGGGTCGTTTAAAGGGAGGATCGTTGTCAGCAATTCATCCATGTACAAAGCACAGACGAGTGCTTCGCCAGACAAATGCAACGCAGGCTCCGCCTCACTGACTTTAAGCCGCGCAAGGTCGCCACGCATGGACCAGTCGCCACGGCATCGCTGATGCATCTCCGGGATCTGCCCATCGCGACATACGACCTTGACCAGCCCACTATGTCTCGTGAATAAGGTACAAAGCCAGTCCGAGCCACCACCGAGCGGCTCGCGTCTCAGTAGCCACCAGTGCCTCATATTTCTCTGTCGTCGTACCCCAGACTTCGCAAGGCCCGCTCATCGTCAGACCAGTTTGATTTCACTTTTACCCAAAGATTCAGCATGACCTTACAGTCAAACAGTGATTCCATATCTTTGCGTGCTTCGATGCCAATCTGTTTTATGCGGTAACCTGCATCACCAATCACAATGCGCTTCTGCGACTGACGCTCGACCATGATCAGCGCACTGATTTCGATCAGCGTTCCTGTGTGCGCAAATTCTTCAATCTCGACCGTCATTTCGTACGGTAACTCATCCCCCAGTTGTCGCATGATTTTCTCGCGAACCAATTCGGCGGCAAGAAAACGTGAACTGCGGTCAGTAATCTGATCTTCAGGGTAAAAATATGGATTTTCAGGCAGATAGCTGCGAATAAGGTGTTCAATACGTTCGACGTTATGGCCTGTCTTCGCGCTCAGAGGAATGATCTGATCAAACGGGTGCCTGCCAGCAAGCTCTTCGAGGTAAGGAAGCAGCTCGTCTTTATCTCGTACAAAATCGATTTTATTCACGACCAGAATCACCGGCGCACGCTGCTGCTTAATGGTCTGGAGCACCATTTCATCTTCATCCGTCCAGCGCATCCGGTCGACAACCATCACCACTAAATCAACGTCTTTTACCGCCGTTGTAGCCGCACGGTTCATGTAGCGGTTAATCGCCTTATCGTGCGCTTTATGAATCCCGGGAGTATCAACAAAAACGATCTGAGTATCTTCTTCTGTGAGAATACCCAGAATCTGGTGACGAGTCGTTTGCGGCTTACGGGATGTAATAGAAAGCTTCTGGCCGAGAATACGGTTCATCAGCGTTGATTTGCCAACATTCGGACGACCAACAATCGCCACAAAACCAGTGCGTGTGCTCATGATGCAGACTCCTCAAGCCCAAGACGTTTCAGAAATACCTGAGCAGCAGCCTGCTCAGCAGCTCGGCGACTTGAGCCTTCTGCCGTGACAACATCTTCCTGCTGTGGAATGCGACAGCTGACCGTGAATACCTGTTCATTACCGGGCCCACCGACACTGACTACAGTGTACTTCGGCAAACTCAGACGGTTGGCCTGCTGATGCTCCTGAAGGCGGGTCTTAGGGTCTTTAATCGGGTCTTCGAGAGTCAGTGCATTCAGCCGCGACTCATACCACGCCAGAATACGTTCTGATGCAGACGTCTGCCCTGAGTCCAGATAAATAGCGCCAATAATTGCCTCCACTGCATCAGCGAGAATCGAATCACGGCGGTGACCACCACTTTTCATTTCGCCAGAACCCAGAAGTAAAAATTCACCAAGGTCGAATTCTTTCGCGATCTCCGCCAGCGTGTCACCTTTTACCAGTCTCGCGCGCAGGCGGCTCAACTTGCCCTCTTTCGCATGAGGAAATTTACGGAACAGTGCTTCGGCAATAACAAAATTCAGGATGGAATCACCGAGGAATTCCAGACGTTCGTTGTTGGTTCCCGACAGGCTTCTGTGGGTTAACGCTAAGTTAATCAGCGCCTCGTCACTGAAGGTATAGCCGAGGCGCTGAGAGAGTTTTAACAGGGGATTATTCACTGGTGATAACTTTCTGGTGCTGGAAGGTAAGTACGAAATCGATATTCGCCAGGAAGTGGCCTCGGTTTTCGTAAGTCCAGTCGATGGTCAGAGTATTCCGGTTACGTTTAACGATCAGTTTGTCCGTCGTAACCTGAATATTATTATTACGGAGGCGTCGCTCAAGTTCATCTTTCACTGAGCGCTCAGAGCTGCGCGCGTTCACTTTGCCGCTCTCTTCCATATTGTCCAGAACGATACCGATTTCGGTATCATCAAAATAGATAGGAACGATGACCATCACGGCACGCAGCAATACGATGCCAATCAGAATTAATAATAGCGCAGTCGCTGTTGTCATACCGTGCTGGTTTCGTTTCATATTTAATCGTCCACTTTGAGGACAGCAAGAAACGCCGATTGCGGAATCTCTACACTGCCGATCTGTTTCATCCGTTTTTTACCTTCTTTCTGCTTCTGCAGCAGTTTTTTCTTACGACTCACGTCACCACCGTAACACTTGGCCGTCACGTTTTTTCTCAGTGCTTTTACAGTCGTACGTGCAACCACCTGGTTGCCTACAGCGGCCTGAATCGCTACGTCGAACATCTGACGAGGGATCAGTTCTTTCATTTTCTCAGTCAGGAGGTTACCACGGCGACGCACGCTGTCTTTGTGCATAATCACTGCCAGTGCATCCACACGATCACCGTTTACCAGAACGTCCAGACGAACCAGTGGTGCTTCCTGAAAACGCAGGAAACTGTAATCCAGAGAAGCAAAACCACGGCTCGCTGATTTAAGACGATCAAAGAAATCCATGACCACTTCAGCCATAGGAATTTCGTAACGTAATGACACCTGACTCCCGGTGTACTGCATATCGACCTGTACGCCGCGCTTGTCGACACACAGAGAAATGACGTTACCCAGGTATTCCTGCGGAACCAGAATATTACACTCGGCGATCGGCTCACGCATTTCATCGATGGAGCCAATATCAGGTAGTTTCGATGGGTTATCCACATTGACGACGTCGCCCTTACGGGTAACGACTTCGTAGATTACCGTCGGCGCAGTAGTGATAAGGTCCAGATCGTACTCACGTTCGAGGCGCTCCTGAATAATTTCCATGTGCAGCATACCCAGGAAGCCACAGCGGAAACCGAAGCCCAGCGCATCAGAATTTTCAGGTTCAAAGAACAGCGAAGCGTCATTCAGTGAGAGCTTATCAAGCGCAACACGGAAGGCTTCGTAGTCGTCCGACGACACAGGGAATAGACCCGCATATACCTGCGGCTTAACCTTCTGGAAACCCGGAAGGGCATCAACGTCCGGGTTTTTGGTAGACACAATCGTGTCACCGACGGGCGCCCCATGAATATCTTTAATGCTGGCGCAGAGGTAACCCACCTCACCGGTATTCAGCTCGGGGCGCTTGGTCATCTTCGGCGTAAAGTAACCTACATCATCAACAATATGGTCTTTACCGGTCGACTTCAGGCGAATTTTGTCACCTTTCTTGATTGAGCCATTCTTGACACGGATAAGCGATACAACGCCCAGGTATGGGTCAAACCATGAGTCGATGATCAAAGCCTGCAGCGGTGCATCCGGATCCCCTTCGGGAGCAGGGATGTTGGCGACCAGGTCTTCGAGCACGTCTTCGACGTTAAGACCACTCTTAGCTGAACAACGCACTGCGTCGGTCGCATCAATGCCGATAATGTCTTCGATTTCCTGAGCCACGGCATCCGGGTCGGCCTGCGGGAGATCCATCTTGTTCAGTACCGGGCGGACTTCCAATCCCTGTTCAATCGCGGTGTAACAGTTGGCAACGGACTGAGCCTCAACACCCTGTGCTGCATCAACCACCAGAAGAGCACCTTCACAGGCAGACAGTGAGCGGCTCACTTCATAACTGAAGTCGACGTGTCCTGGGGTATCGATAAAGTTGAGCTGATACGTCTCACCGTTCCGTGCGGTGTAGTTCAGGGTGACGCTCTGTGCCTTAATAGTGATGCCACGTTCGCGCTCAATATCCATGGAGTCCAGAACCTGCTCCTGCATTTCGCGATCGGAGAGGCCGCCGCATACCTGAATAAAGCGGTCAGACAGAGTAGATTTGCCGTGGTCGATGTGGGCAATGATGGAGAAGTTGCGAATGTGGTCCAGCTGGCTCACAGAATAATCATCCGGTTGTGAATTCAATCGGATGATTTTACCTGAAGGACCGGGTTAAGGCTATGAATGACGGGGGCCTGTCAGCCCCTGCCCTGTCTATCATGCGCGGGTCAGTTCACCCGAAGCGGTATGAAGGAGGCCTGACCCCGGCGAACAATACGCATCGGCACGCTGCGATTGCTTGGCAGGTCTTTAACGACACGCTCAAAATCCGCCACCGAACTGATGCGCTGACCATTGATCATGGTAATAACATCACCGCGGACCACGCCCGACATGGACGCCGGACCACGATTCACATCAGTGACGACAACGCCCTGCTCGTTACTCTTACCGGCAGGAATGTCACTGACGACGAGCCCTAACCGGTTGCTCTTGCGCTCTGCAGGTGGGGTATTCGATGACAATTGAATATCATCAGACTCCGGTAGCGCACCAATTTCAACATCAATGGTCTTTCTCTTGCCCGCACGAACCACCGAGAGTTTCGCGGTATCACCGGCCCGTAAACGACCGATAAGATGTGGCAGGTCTGACGAAAGCTGAACGTCCTTACCGTTCACCTTCACGATAATATCGCCACTGACCAGGCCCGAACTCTCGGCCGGACTACCGTCCACTACCTGAACGACGAGAGCACCAGCAGCACGATCAAGTCCGAACGATTCAGCCAGATCCTTATTGACCTCCTGAATGACCACACCGAGCCAACCACGACTGACCTTACCTTTGCTCTTGAGCTGCTCTGCGACATCCATTGCAACATTAATCGGGATCGCAAATGACACACCCATAAAGCCGCCCGAGCGCGTGTATATCTGGGAGTTAATGCCTACGACCTGCCCCTCAAGATTAAAGAGAGGACCACCAGAGTTCCCCGGATTAATGGCAACATCAGTCTGAATAAAGGGCACGTAGTTTTCGTTGGGCAAGCTTCGCCCTTTGGCACTGACAATGCCGGCAGTCACAGAATAATCAAACCCAAAAGGTGAACCAATGGCGACAACCCATTCACCGACATCAAGCTTATCGGAATCACCAAGCTCTACCGTCGGCAGATCATCGGCATCTACTTTCAGCACAGCGAGATCAGAGCTTGGGTCAGCACCAATTAGTACGGCCTCAAGTTCTCGACGGTCATTCAGGCGTACGATGATTTCATCGGCACCCTGGACAACATGGTTGTTGGTGAGGATATAACCGTCCTCAGAGACGATAAAGCCAGACCCCAGGGAGTTGCTGTCACGGCGCGGCACAGGCCCCTGAGGGAACTGACGTCCGAAAAAATGCCTGAATATTTCTGGCATATCGTCTGGCATACCATATTGCCCGGATAACGCACTTTTCTGTTGGGCATGTTGGACGGTGCTGATGTTTACCACCGCGGGCGAGGTCTCCTTCACCAGATCACGGAAATCCGGAAGGTCTGCATGTGCCGAAGTCCACGACACCGCTAAAAAGAAAGTCAGAAGGCTCAGCGAATGTTTAATCGCCAATGTCATTTTCATCGAGGGCTATCTCCGCTATTCAGAAACTCCGTTTATATTTATTGCGGTAGAGTGTGTTTTTTTCAATACGGTTGGCTGCCACTCAGATTGCATTTTCCTGCCAAGCTGGCGTGCGGCGAGCAACCCAAGGATCAGCCCCAACCCCCCGGCGAGAAGCGACTGCGGCTCAGAACCACCCTGAAATCCGATAACGGCCCCCAGAATAAGTCCCAATAGTGGTAATCCGTACATAGCCAGAGCGCTGATGGCGAGAGACCCGGAGGGAAGCACAACCGTGACCTGATCTCCGACCTTGAAAGAGTCGTTCGTACGCACCCACAAGCGAACAGGCTTGCCCATTTTACTGAGCGTATGCTGTCCGCATCCAGCGCGCGCACTGCACGCACCACAGGCGCTCTGCTGAACACCTTCTACCCAGATACCATCGTCACCTGTTCCGACGACCTGAACAACTTCCTGACTCACATTTATGACCTTACTTTACAGCTTTCTACAATCGGGAGGACGCCGGACGAGGCCGCAGTCGCGTGTTTCACTTCATACTGAGAGAGTACGAAGGAATCGCAGAATCCAATACTTTATCGAGCGTCATGGGAGGGAGCTCCCCAACGACGCTCAGGCGAACGCGCTGTCCATCCTGCGTAAGAATATCTTCTACGGTAGCCGAAACCGGGCCCCACTGTCGACTGACACGGGATGAGGACGACCTGCCTTGCCCGACACGATCAACGAACAGAGAGAATGAAGCCAGCCCGTCAGAGAAGGTCATGCGAATATTATCCTCAGACTCGATCGCCTGCTGGATGTGAAACCCCTTGGGCAACCAGGATGGGAACCAGTCCGACTCAGGACTCACATCAACGCTATTTTTCTTACTGAATTGGAGGGTGTGCCCGACATCAGCAGCCCTAGACTCGTTGTCTGGCATGGTAAATTCTGTATCCAGACTCACAAACTGATAGCGTCGCAGCACTCTACCCTGTTCATTCGTCATTTCAGCTTTTAACGGTAGCTTAGAGGCCTTGTCCAACCAGATCTGGTAAGCATAACGGTCAGGACGCTCAGGGGTTATCCAGATAGAAACCGTCTGGCGACCCGCGACACGCTCTGATTGAAGATCGGCGAGGGCAAAATCGTAGCTCTGATCGAGCGCTGAAAGAGATGAAGGGAAATTATGACCGAACGGCTTCATGACGTCGGGCGTCATACCCGATTGATGCTGGCCCTCGTGAATACATACGATTTCATCGTGGGCACGAATCTGAGAGCGCTCGAGGCCAGTCAGATAGTCTGTCCTTTGCACCAATCCCTGGTTCCGATAGGTTTGCTGGATTCGGGCCGACTCCCAGCGAGCGGGAGACCCAAACATTACGCTGCCTGAATAACTCTGAGAGCGAACAGCCTCACTCATGTCTGACATTAAGCTTAACGCTTTCTGGTCGCCTGCGCTCGCAGACACCCCGAACGTCAGCCCCACCGCCAAAAGCGCGGTGGAACATCGGGTGCTTAACGACTCGAGCATAAATTACTCTGGCGCAGGTCCAGCGCTGACTTCAGCCCGGACGCGCTCGCGGATGCCGCTGTCCTGACCAAAATTTGCAACACGTGCATAGGGCACAGCCTGATGCGTTTCCATACCAAAGGTCTGGTCTTCGTGCTCGAGCACATATTGCTTCAGGCGTTCCTGAGCTTCTGCCAGTTCTGCAGCAGACATCTGAGTGTCAGCAGTCACTGAAGCAGCCGCAACAGAAGACTGAGGCATCACCGCAGGCGCTGACTGAACAGCTTCCGCCTTGGCAAGCGTCATATCAGCAGAACCAACCGTAACGTCAGACACGGAAAGCACTCGCGCACCCAACAGAACCGCCATGGTCACCGAAGCAGCAACCCCACCTGATACCATCCAGCCCGGCAAAACGGACGCTTTGGGCTGCGTGGCGTCAGAGGTTTCAACCTCAGGCGCCGCTGCACTTGTTGAAGCACTCACCTGATCAGCCCCCGGAACTTCGTCCATTGGCTCACCTTCTATGGCCTGCAAAATCCCTTTTGAGAGATCAACGGTGTCAACGGATTCACCGCGCATAGCTGCCCCGATCAGGTGGAAGTTTGCCCACTGCTCTCGGAATTCAGCATCATTTTCGACGTGATTCAATACACGTCTCAGTTCAAGCTCGTCACACTCGCCATCACAGAGAGCTGACAGAGACTCCCTTATCCGGTTCTTCATAAACTACACCCATCCAGCATTTATGCAGTCGCGCTGAGCAACGGCCGCATTTTCTTTTCAATTGCTTCCCGCGCTCGGAAAATTCGGGATCTTACTGTCCCTATCGGGCAATTCATTGCCTCTGCAATCTCTTCGTAACTGAGCCCTTCGAGCTCACGTAGGGTCACTGCACGACGTAATTCGTCTGGCAGATCTTCGATCGCATCAAATACGACCTTGCGCAGCTGATCTCTCTGAAGGAGACCATCCGGCGTCTCTACGTCTTTCATATTGGCCTCGTCTGCGAAATAAGCAGCGTCGTCGAGGTCAATGTCCTGAGTCGGCGTCTTACGACCACGACTGATCAGGTGATTCTTAGCGGTATTCACCGCAATCCGGTACATCCAGGTATAGAACTGGCTATCTCCGCGGAAAGAGGGTAGCGCCCGATACGCTTTGATAAATGCTTCCTGCGTCACATCCTGAGCTTCAGCATGATCGGAAACAAACCGACCTACCAAAGAAAGGATACGATGCTGGTACTTCACCACCAGCAGGTCGAATGCCCGCCGGTCACCCTTCTGAACCCGCGCGACCAATTGTTGGTCTGAAGCTGGTTGGTCGGTCATCTGGTTACCTGCATCTGTAGGTTGCTTCTCTGCAACATTAGTTGAACGAGTCACACCTTGCCCTCCGTTAGTGGCTGTATAAGTTCGGTGTGTCTCAGAGCAGATAGTTCATTATCTTGACACTTCGTGACATACACACCGATAGACCACCCAGAATTCGACGAGTTCCGTGACGAGCGAGTTTCTTTGTCAACGGGCCTCCGGCGATTTATAGTGCGGCCTGTTTGCCAGCGCCTGAGAGAAGGCTTAGCTGAGATTACCACCACTGGAGCCTGTGTGCATGAGCCAGACACTGACTTTTGATGTTTTGATTATAGGTAGCGGCGCCGCGGGCCTGACACTGGGCTTGTCGCTGCCCGAGCACCTGAAAGTCGCGATCATCAGTAAAGACTCCATGGATGCCGGTTCAACACGTTGGGCGCAGGGCGGCGTCGCTGCCGTACTCGACGAAGAGGACAGTGTCGACGCGCACGTTGCTGACACGCTCACAGCTGGCGCAGGATTGTGTAACGAAGCCGCCGTGCGCTTCACCGTCGGTAATTCTACAGAAGCTATACAATGGTTAATCGACCTCGGGGTTCCGTTTACCAAGGATGGCGAGGATCAGTTTCATCTGACCCGGGAAGGTGGGCACAGTGCGCGCCGGATTATCCACGCTGCCGATGCTACCGGCCATGCAATCTCTGATACGCTTCTGCAGAAGGCAGAAGAGAGAAAGAACCTTACTCTGTTGCATGATTACATCGCGGTTGATCTGATAACCGGGGACAAACTAGGGCTTGAACATCACGCCTGTATCGGCGGCTACTTTCTGAATAAGAAAACCGGCGAAGTCGATGCAGTCACCGCCAAAGCAACCGCGCTGGCTACGGGCGGTGCCAGCAAAGTCTATCTCTACACCAGCAACCCCGACGGTGCCTCAGGCGACGGCATTGCCATGGCATGGCGAGCGGGCTGCCGTGTTGCCAATATGGAGTTCAATCAGTTCCATCCCACCTGCCTCTATCACCCCCAGGCAGGTTCATTCCTGATCACCGAAGCCGTGCGCGGCGAAGGCGGCAAACTACTGCTGCCAAACGGTAAGCGTTTTATGGATAAATTCGATGAACGGGCCGAGCTGGCTCCCCGGGATATCGTCGCACGCGCTATCGACCATGAAATGAAACGCCTGGGCGCCGATTGCCTGTTTCTGGATATCTCGCATAAGCCCGCTGAGTTTATCCGCGAGCACTTCCCGACTATCTATGATCGCTGCCTGCAACTGGGTATTGATATCACGAAAGACCCTATTCCGGTTGTTCCCGCAGCTCACTATACCTGTGGCGGCGTAGTTTCTGACAATGCTGGGCGGACTGACATTGATCGCCTTTACGCCATCGGTGAAACCGCCTGTACCGGTCTGCATGGTGCAAACCGTCTGGCCAGCAACTCTTTGCTGGAATGTCTCGTGTACGCCCGGGCTGCTGCGGCAGATATTGAAGCTCAGATTGCTCAGATCCCTGCCCCCGACCCTGTTCCTCACTGGGATTCAAGCCAGGTCACAGATTCTGACGAAGACGTTGTGATCTCGCACAACTGGGATGAGCTGCGCCGCTTTATGTGGGACTACGTAGGCATTGTCCGTACGACCAAACGGCTGGTCAGAGCCAAGCACCGCGTAAAACTTCTGCGTCAGGAAATTCAGGAGTTTTACTCCAACCACAAAGTGACCAACGATCTGTTGGAGCTGCGTAACCTGGTTGACGTGGCCGACGTAATTATCCGCTCAGCACTGATGCGTAAAGAAAGCCGTGGACTGCATTACAGCCGGGACTACCCTGAGGCACTGCCGAGAGCATTTGATACCGTACTGATGTCCAAATACATCAGCGAACTGGGTAGCCTGTAATCTGAACCCTGGGCGTTCAGATACTGCCATACAACTCGTATTTAAGGTGGTTGAATGGCTCGCGACTCAGAAAACAGTCCGGCCTTATGATAAGCACCTGCCAGGGCCAGAACCCCCAAACCAGTACAATCAATTTTCGTCGACGAATACTGCCTGAATGAAAACTGACAGGGACTTTCGTATTGTCCCGTAACAGCCACCAGCCGTCGGTGTTTTTACCAATCAGGACAGGCTCACGCTTCGCCAGCAACGCCCGGACCGCGAGCGCCAGGGGAACAACGGCCAGCAACCCCAAGGTATAGATTGTCGAGCCCCAGAAAGCCGTTCCCAAAAGAGCAAAGACCAGCAATAACGTTGCTGACAGCCAGGTCAGGACTTCAACACGCTGCTGAAGCCCGGACGGCCGTATGATCCACTCAGCGCGGTTGGCGTGCAAACGCCAGTACCAGATCAACGATACGTTTCATGTCTGGATCTTCAGGCTCGACATGTTCCATAAACCAGGTGAAGAGATCCGGATCTTCCTTGTCGAGAAGGTTGCGGTACCGCAACTGATCATCGTCACTCAGCTGCGCATATTGTTGCTGAGCAAAAGGTAAGAGCAATACATCAAGCTCCAGCATGCCACGGCGACTATGCCAGATAGCCCGCTTTGCCTGAATTTCTTTTTCTTCAGTCATCTTCTGATTCACCTCTGTCAGGGGGACGCATTATAACAAAGGTCAGTACGAAGTCTCACACCAGCCCTTGAAATCACATACACTCTGCCTCCATATGCAGTAGTCCCTACCCCACCCGCAAGGAGTCATCATGTCTCAGACCATCGCCACATTCGGCCAGATCACCGATCAGGGATTTATTCCTGCTAACGGAAGCCCTACCCTAAGTGATCAGGGCGAGGCGAGAACCGTGCTCAGCCAGTTTACGCTGCTACAGATAGACGGGCCAGACAGTGAAAAATTCCTACAGGGGCAACTCACCTGCGACATGCAAAGTGTCACCAGCGAGCAGTGGCAGGCAGGCGCCTGTTGCGACGCAAAAGGGCGCATGATCGCTAACTTCATCGCTGCGCGATCCGACACCGGATTTATTTTACGGCTTCCTTCGTTTCAGGCAGAGGTTCTGGTGAATCACCTGAAAAAGTACGCCGTCTTTTTCAAAGCAACTATGAGTGTCACAGAGAATCTCAGAATCATTGGCGAATTGAACACCACTTCAGGCGACAAATCGGTGCGTCAGGGGGATGTACGCCAACTGAACTGGCCAGACGGTCGTTGCGAATATTGGGTGCCCGATGCACTGACCGACGATTACCTCAGCAATTATCCGCTTGTCTCTGAATCGGCCTGGCACGCGGCAGACGTAAGCTCAGGCTGGCTCTGGGTACAACCTTTATCATCCGCAGCCTGGATACCACAGTACTGCGACTGGCAGGCCCACGACGGCATCAGCTTCAGTAAGGGGTGCTATACCGGGCAGGAAGTGGTCGCTCGCCTGCAATACTTAGGGAAGAGTAAGCGTCACCTGTATCGGGTGGAACCAGCCACTGATCTTCCTGACATCATGGCGGATGTTCTCATCAATGGTAAAGCCAAAGGTGAGCTGGCCACCCGCGTATGCCGTGATGGCAAATTCATCGGTTTGGCCGTGGTAAGCAGTGACGAGGAAACACTCGAGGGCGAATGTGGGGACCGGAAAATCACTCTGCGCAGAGTCTTCTATACTGAAGACGAACGCGGATAAGCGAGCCCCAGACAAACAGGTGCACCGGCGTCCTCTGCGTTTCACCATTTAACATACGCAGAGGTACCCGCATGACTGGCCAACTGATCCAGCAGACCCGAGAAGATATCGAGGGAATGATTGCCAGAGACGAGCTGATTCTCCCAACACTGCCAGAAATTGCTCTGAAGGTGCGGGACATCGCTGAAGATGAAAATGCCAGCATTCAGGACATGGCCCGAGCCCTGACAAAAGACCCTGCATTAAGTGCAAGACTGCTGCGGGTTACCAACAGCCCCATGGTGAGAACTATGGTGCCCATCACGGATGTTACAACGGCGATCTCACGCCTGGGGATCGACTTTACCAGCAACCTGGTCGTCGGTATCGCCATGGAGCAGATGTTCCAGGCAACCAATGATGCCATCGACCGCCGCATGCGCGCATGCTGGTCACACGCAACAGAAATTGCTGCTTCGGCTCAGGTATTGGCGCGCCACTTCACTAAATTGCCTCCCGATCAGGCGCTCCTCGCAGGACTGGTTCATCAGATTGGTACACTGCCTTTACTATCCTACGCAGAACAATCCGGCACCCTCCTTCAGGATGGCCCTTCAATGGATCACGCCATTGCAGAACTGCATCAGGAGCTGGGTCAGAAAGTACTTCAATCCTGGGACTTTCCACCCGAACTGATCGCAGTGACTACCGACTACCTCAACTTCGAACGCGAACGTGACGAGCCTGACCTGATTGACCTGATTCAGGTCGCTACCCTGCAAAGCTACGCGGGCACCAATCACCCTCTGGCCAATACAGATACCAGCCAGGTGGGCGCTTTTGTGCGACTTGGTCTTGCAGCAGACACTGAAACTCTCGAGCTGGACGACATCGCGACTGAACAGTCAGAGACGCAGGCAGCCCTATCCTCCGGTTTTTGATCACGAACTCAGGCTGACATTGGGGTACACTGCCCCCATGACTACGATATTTGCTGCGCTCGTTCTTCTGCTTTCATTTGCCGGGATTCTGATCTGGCTGTTCAGTCTCGCCAAGCCCGGTCGACGGGCCGAACTCGCAGGAGCCGCAGACCGACTGAATATGAGCTTCGAGCCCTGGCGCATGCTGAGCACAGGCATTCGGCAAGCCGGATTTCAGATTCTGTCTACCGGCGACCCCCGCTACGTCCCCAACTATATCGAAGACGAAACTGTCCTACTGTTTGATTTCACTCGTCTGACCGGACGAGCACCCACCGTCCAAACACTGATCATTATGCCCTGTCCTATCAGTACAGACGCCCGACTCATGGTCAGCCCCTTGGCCCGGGAAAGCACCCACTGCTTTGACAAGGGTAAGCCCATTAGCCGGCTTGAGCATGAGGACCTACCCAACACTCTTGCCGAGCAGCCAATCTACGGACTTCCTGTTCACAAAATACGGCCGCTTCTGACCGAAAATGTCCAAAACTGGCTTTTGGCCCATCCGCACCTTCACATCGAATGGGCAGCTGGCATGCTCCTTGTCTGCCAGCCTGGCTATCAGATCGCTGGCGACGAACTGGAGGACGTCATCGACGACGTTCGTTCACTGGCAAACGCTTTAGCATCACACTGACCGGAGTACTCCTTTGTTCAATATTCTTCGAGCAACAACGCTTGTTGCTGCCGCTTACGTATTAATCGCGTGTACCGCAACACAGCAGGACTCGCTCTATCAGAAAGCTCTGGACCTGGGCGAATGGAAAGCCGGGCTGGATGAGCAAAAGTCTGACATTGCAGACATCGAGATGAATTATCTGATCCGCAAGGGCGATGGCCCTATCCTGATGCTGGTGCATGGCTTTTCTGCCAACAACAGTACCTGGTTACAATTTGCGGATAAGTTACCGGATAACTATTACCTGATCGCACCAGACCTCGCAGGTCATGGTAAATCGAGCGAGGCAGAAAGTTATGACCTGGAACGTCAGGCCGAACGCCTGAAGGCGCTGGCCGAACACCTCAACCTCGAGCCATTCCACATCGTCGGAAACTCCATGGGGGGTGCAATCAGTGCTATCTATGCGGCGCGCTTCCCTGAAGATGTTGCCAGCCTGATCCTGATAGATTCTGCTGGCCTCGACGGAGAGAATCAGAGCCAGTTTTTTGCCGAGCTGGAAGAAGGCCACAACCCTCTCATCGCGACAGATGAAGCGTCATTCGAGTACCGTATGGACCTTATTCTGGAAAAGCAGCCGCCGCTACCCTGGCCAATCCGACCGGCTCTGATTCGCGAAACCGTTGAGCGAGCAGAATTGAATAAAGTCATTTTCGCAGACATGCTGGCAACGCGTGAAAGGATGGATCAAGGCGAAATGAGCCGTATCATTTCCGAGAACGTCACCATGCCCGCTCTGATTATGTGGGGTGAAAAAGATCGAGTGCTGGATGTATCATCAGTGGCGGAATTCAAAAAAGTAATTCCACAGGCAGAAGTGAAAATCTATCCGGATCTTGGGCATGTACCCATGCTCGAAGATCCATCTGCCAGTGCAGAGACCATCACCCAATTCGTTAGCCGTATTGATTAACATCATTTGAATAGCGTCAAACGGGCCACTGTAGCGGATGCCAACTCTCTGTATAAACAAGCTGGCTACAGTGGTCGCGCAACCCCCACCGACTTACTGTATGGCGCCTATCGCGGCGATCAGTGTGTGTCAGTGACGCGACTGCAGGAATATAGCGATCAGTGGTTACTGCGGAATCTGTGCACCCTGCCATCTGAACGTCGGCAAGGGCTGGCGAGGACATTGTGCCGGTCTATTCTGATCGATGTAGAAAAAACGGTATGGCTATTCCCATTGCCGGGGTTACATGCCCTGTACGAGCAGGCAGGCTTCCGAGCGGTGCCTGATAATCAGGTTCCTGAAGCCCTGCAAAAAGTCTGGTTAGCCACCAAGAAAAAATACCCTCAGTCACAAGCGATGGTGGCTGAACCAACAGGAGATAAATAATGAACCGCCTCAACCGACTAATGAGTAATCTGGAACGGCTTCCTGCTGGATGGAGAGCTGGGGCACGCTCTTTTATTATTGGTAAAATTATCCCATTTGCAGGAACGGCTGGCTGTCGCGTTGAAACACTGACCAACAATGAGTGCATAGTAAAAATCAAAAAACGCCGCAAGGTTGGCAACCATATCGGAACCTTACACGCAGCAGCGATGGCACTGGCTGCTGAATCAGCGACCGGTTTCGTGACCGCCATGAACGTACCTGACAGCCGCGTTCTGGTCATCCGTAACATGAATCTTACCTATCTGAAGCGCACTAAAGGCGATCTGACTGCGACAGCAACCCTGAGTGATGCAGACCTGGAACGTTTAAAAACTGAAGAGAAAGGTGATATCAGCGTTCCGGTTGTGATCAAAGACAGCGAGGGCACTGAAAGCGTTACAGCAGAAATGATCTGGGCGTGGACACCCAAGCGTTAAAAGCAATTGACGCTTATCGCGCATTAAAAAGGGGAGCCAAGCGGCTCCCCTTTTTTAAGCTCGTTATTCAGTATTAACCAGCGTTGGCAATGTACTCCCGACGCTGCTGCTCGCTCTCAATATATTCCTGCCACTGATGAGCGACTTTCTCTGCCGCCGGATACGATGCAGCTTTAAAGAAAGTAATAGATGCAGACTCCAGTTCATCCAGATTGTACTGAGCAAGCCCTTTGATAATTAATGCCTGATAAGGTGCCTTCAGATCACCCGCGTTCAGCGCTTTATTACTGAATTCAAGTGACTTACTCCATTCCTGACGCTCAGTATAGATCTGCGCGAGCTTGAAATAATCGCGTCCTTCACCAGATGCATCCGCTGCCTGTGTCATCACAACAATCGCATTGTCGTATTCTTTAGCCAGCATCCAGGCATCGCCCAACAACGACAGGTTTCGCGCGCTTTTCTCGACGACATCAGCCTCCATGCCGGCTTCCAGCACATGCGCAGCTTTATACGGAATTTCTCGGCTCAGCAGTGCCTGAGCAAAATTCAGATATTCGGACTCTTTAGTAAAAAGCTTCTGATCATAAGCCGTTTCCAACGTCGCCAGCTCCTCGTCTTCGCGACCCAGCTCATTATAGACCGCAGCCAGTTGCATCCAGTATTCAGACTTCGAATAGGTCGCAACCAGTTTCTCAAGAGTGACTGCCAGGCCTTTATAGTCTTTCAGCTGGAACATCACCGCACGTTGCAACAGCAACCAGCTTTCGGTGACGCGAGACCCTGCTTCTTCGCGCATTGAAATCGCAGTCGCAATATCATCACCGGCCAGTTCATAATTCTCCTGCTGGTACTGGACCTGTGCGCGGAACATGTAAGCGTCTGCATTCACTTTGTCTGACTGTGACATCCACTCATTAATGGTCGCCAGAGATTCTGCATAACGCTCCTGCAACATGTACAGTTTTGCCAGCGTGTAACGGGTCGTCTGCTTCAGACTGTCTGGCGCGTTGTCGATTTCAATTACTTTTGCGTACTCAGGGATGGCCGCAGCGTAATTTTCCTGAGTCGAGTAAACGTAGGCATACATATTGTGCGTCATCGCACGCTCGTATGAATTACGCTTCCGCTTTTCTAATCGTTCGAGTGTCTGCAAGGCTTCGTCAAAGTTACCGGCATCAGCGGCCTGCTGCGCTTCTTCGAGCTTCTCAAATACGATCTCACGCAGCGTCATAGTTCTGCGCACGCGAGGGCCTGCTGAGGCTTCTTCCTGCGAATTTTCTGCGCTTTCTTCAGCGGCGGATACAGACTGCACGGCCAGGAGGGGGACGCCCCCTAACAATGCACTCATTACTAATGCTATCGGTAACTTTCTCATAAAACACTCACTCCAGTTTTATACGTTACTTATCCAGCTCGAAGCGGATAATGTTACGAACCCCGGGTACATCTACTGCACTTCCCTCAACTACCTGGGGTTTATATTTAAATTTCTTAACTGCATCCAACGCAGCCTTATCGAATACACCTGGAGGCTCAGCTTCGAGCACTACCGGATTGGTCACTGTACCCAGTGAGGTCACGGTAAACTCGACAACAACATAGCCTTCTATTCCGCGCTGGGCAGCACGGCGAGGGTAAGTCGGGGCCACCTTAACAATCGGCATAAACTCACCGTCACTGCCTGCGCCACTCAAACCTGCATCCAGAGCAAGATCTGCAGAGATATCCAGCGCCCCAAGTGCTAAATCAGCCGCATTCTGAGAATTAAACTCAGGCTTCACCATGTCTGGCTGTGGCGGCTCCTGCGGCGGTGCAGGTGGCTTTTCAGGCTGACGATCTTTCGTCTGTACTTCATCGTCTGGCTCATTCATTACAAAGCTCTGAATACGGCCATAATCAGTCGGCATGGTGACTGAGCCACCAGTACTGATGAGGCTCTGCATCATCCAGAAGACAGCGATGGTGGCGACGAATGCGACAGCAAGGGCGCCACCAAAACGGACAACAACCGGCATCTTACATCGCCTCTGTAGCCAGTGAGACGTCATAGACTCCGGCCTGACGTGCAGCATCCATCACTGCCACCAGCTTACGGGTCTTCGCTTCTTCATCCGCCTGGATCACAACGGTTCCCTGCGGATTTTCAGCATGCAGACGCTCGATATTTGCGCGAACCTGACTCTCATCAACGCGGCGTTTATTAATCCAGATCTCGTCATTTTCATTAATGGCGATCAGAATGTTTGCGCGTGGCTTCGCCTGCGCGGTACTCGCATCAGGACGATTAACTTCAATACCTGATTCTTTAACGAACGACGCGGTCACGATAAAGAAGATCAGCATAATAAATACAACGTCCAGCATCGGGGTGATATCAATCTCGCCCTCGGCTTCTACTTGCTGACTGGCAGAAAAACTGCGTCTCATAATCTTTTTCCCGAATTAATGATCAAAGGTCAGACGATCTTCGATACGGATTTTTTCTCGTTTGATGTATCGCTCAAGCATCGACTGAGCGAACACTCCCGTCAGGGCACCTACCATTCCAGCCATGGTTGGAATCGTGGCTTTAGAAATACCGGAAGCCATTGCTTTAGGGCTGCCGTTGCCAAAAAATGCCATAACGTCAAATACTTCAATCATGCCGGTAACCGTACCGAGCAGACCAAACAGAGGCGCCATGCCGATCAGCATTTTGATCGTGGTCATGTTCGCTTCGAGGTCTGAGCGTAGAGAGGCAATCAGGTCTTCACGAATCTGATGTGCTGCCCAGGATTTACGCTCGGTACGAGCTTCCCATTCATTCACCGCACGCTGCATCGCGTTGCGGTGAGAAAATGCGAAGTACCCGGCACGCTCCAGTACAAACAACCAGAGCAGCAGAATCAGTCCGAAGATGGCGTAGAGGACGTCGCCTCCACGCTCCATGAACAGATATACCGGTTCGTATACTTCACCAAACATCATGATCAGGCTGCTTTCGCTTGTTGCTGTTCAGACTGGCGAGCCAGAATACCGGTGGCGCGCTCTTCCAGAATCATGATCAGTGCACGGCTACGGTTGTTGGTCAGGGTGTGCAGGAAGACACATGGAATCGCTGCAACGAGACCCAATACCGTAGTCACCAGCGCCTGAGAAATACCACCGGCCATCAGCTTCGGGTCACCTGTACCGAACAGCGACATGGTTTCGAACACATCGATCATGCCGGTCACCGTACCCAGAAGACCGAGCAGCGGAGCAACCACAGAGATGATTTTGATCCAGCCGATACCGCGTGTCAGACGTGGAATTTCTGCGGCAATGGCTTCACCCAAATGCAACTCGAGGGTTTCGGTGTCGCTCTTCTTATTTGCATTAAATACAGCCATCACACGACCAAGCGCATTCTTTTCATCAACAGTTTCAGTTTTCATCTGCTTGTTGATACGACCCGCTTCGATGTTAAGAACAATCATGCGCCAGATAGCCAGCAGAATACCTACGGCACCCAGTGCAAGAATGATGTAACCAACCACACCACCCTGATCGACACGGTCACCCAGTTCTGGGGACTGGCCCATAATTTTCAGTAACTGACCACGTGAAGGGTCAATCCAGAAACCGGTCAATTCACTTCCACTCGCAGATTCGAGAGCTGTAATTCCATCGGTGTAACGTGCACCCGGCTGCTTATCCATCTCAATCAGTCGCGCTGATTCAATGTCCCAGTTCAGGTACTTACCGTCAGAAACCGCGTTGAATCCACCGATACGAACAACCTGCTGCTGAGTGGTTTCACCACTTGGCGTCACAACATCCGCGCTGTAGCTTGCAATGCGGCCGCTATAAGTCGCTTCACGCTGCATCTCAAACCAGAGGCGCTCAAGCTGCTCAATGGATGGCAGTTCAGAGGTGGCGCCTGCAACACGGATAAGGTCGGTCAAAAATGCTTCACGACCTGGCAGTTCAGAGCTGATAACAGAGCCTTCGAAAACACTCTTGGTATCGCCAGCAACCTGCTGCAGCACACCGAAGAGTTCTTTCAGGCTACCCAGACGATCATTTAACTGCGCTTGCTTTTCGGCAACGATCAGTTCGTTATCACGGAACTGCTCTTCTTTATCAGCACTCAGTGCTTCAAGACGATCGCGCTCAGCCATCGCATCACGAACCAGCTGTTCCTGCTTCGCTTTTGAGCCCTGAAATTCAGCAATACGCTGTTCGAAAGCTGCGTTATCACGCGCCTGACCTTCTTTTACCAGGTTCAGGAGCTGATCAAGGTTTGCTGTCTCAGCAACAGATACCATCGGCATCGCCAGTGCAAACACACCGCTTAAAATTACATTACGGAGTTTCATCAGTTCGCCTCCTGTTGAGCCATCATAGGAGCAGCCACCGGAACTTTAATCAGGTCTGGCGCAGCCTGTTCACGAGCAATACGGATGCCCGCCATCACTTTGCTCTTATACTCTGGCGCCAGAGGCTGCCAGCTGTTGGTATTCGTATTCCAGATACCCAACTCCTGTCCGTCCAGAGACTGGTACACCA
The DNA here is from genome assembly GCF_984348125.1 of Thalassolituus sp. Classification (NCBI taxonomy): domain Bacteria; kingdom Pseudomonadati; phylum Pseudomonadota; class Gammaproteobacteria; order Oceanospirillales; family Oceanospirillaceae; genus Thalassolituus; species Thalassolituus sp. The sequence goes on along the minus strand of NZ_CFHJLR010000001.1, from coordinate 217,789 downwards.
GAGCGATACGACCAATACGCAGGAAGTCGACTTCACGTGGGGTTTCGCCTTCCAGCTCACCACGGTATGACTCGATAGTACGGCCGTATTCGATCTCTGCCTGATAGGCCTCCATCACCTTGCGATACTTCTCAGCCGCGGTAACGTCAGAACGCCCCATCAGGTCATTCAGTTTGGAAACACGCGCCATGCGCTCTTCTTTCAGGAAAGGTACATCTGCTGCCACAAACTGATTAACAGCATCAATCATGCGTAGCATCAGAGGAGTGATCTGGCGTTCAACCAGCGCTGCCTGACTCATGCTTTTATCGATACTTGCCAGGTCTTTTGCCTGAGCGTCCAGCTGACGATCCAGCTGAGAGATATAGACATTCAGGCCTTCGATTTCTTTCATCAGTGCACGGTAATCACGCTCGGTAGCACGAATGTCTTTGTCGATAGAATCGATGGTCTGCTGAGAAGCCTGTGCCTGCTCTACACGCTCGACACCCTGCTCAACTGCGTCATCCAGCGTTGCAGCGGAGGCGACGCCTGTAAAACTCATACCAGCAATAGCGATAGCGCTCAGAAGGCGCGACGCCTGGCGTTTGGTTGTTGCCATGTTAAATACCCAATTAAAAAGAATGGCCGGAAACCGGCGTTTCTGAATTCGCGAGAAGAATACGAAGAAAAGATGACAATTCTGTGACATTGCAGAATTGCTACAAGAAAATTACATATCGCTGTCGTATAACGAAAAACGGCACCCGAAGGTGCCGTTTATCTCGCAAGAATAAGTGACTTATTCTTCAGTTTCGAAGGCTGCTGGGATTACGTCAGCTGCCCATGCCCACCAAGCGCTTTCTGCAGCAGTAACAGTCGGGTCAACCGCACCGATGTAGTCAGTTTCTTCAAAGAAGCCTGTAGAAGCATTTGCGCTAGTCGCTGTGCTTGCAGTTACTGAACCATTGCCACCGGTTACTTCAAAAGCATTACCCAGAGCAACGTTGTCGGAAGTTGAGCTTGCTCCCCAACCAGTGATCTGACCTTCTGTAGCGCTATTTTCCAGACGCAGAGTATCTTCTGCATCCATACCTGTATATTCAACCAGAGAGTCGGTCAATACAACAGTTGTCTCTGTATCAGCGATACGGAATGCTTTGGCATAGTTATCGGCAGCAATCTTAGTCAGAGTGCCGTAGGTACCTACCTTCGCACGCATCAGGTATGCAGAACCTTCAGAAGCAGTCTGGAAAGTGATGTTTGAAAGAGTAGGATTAGAAACTGGCTCAGCTGTGTTGCTCAGACCAGCATTATCCGCTTCGATACCATTGTCACCCGCATTGGTTACGCCCTGGCGAACAAGAGAGAACTGAATGTTACCGCGATAGCCGTCATCCCAGTCGATTGACTCATCACCATTGTCGACCAGAATCAGGTGTTTAACATTTACTGAACCACCGAAGAACTCGATGCCATCATCGTAATTGTTATAAACCATAACGTTTTCTACAGTTGTGCCGTAGCCCACTGAGTGCATAGTGATACCGTTAATTTCACTATCAGCAACAACTTCGTAACCTCCTTCAGCAACGATCAGGTAAGAAATAGAACCGCTGTTGTCAGCATCGTCGTTACCGCCATGGAAACCGGTATCAGCTTCGTCAGCTGTATTACAGATTTCTTCTGGAGTCGCTGCATATTCATTCGCACACTGGTTATTCTTAGCGAAACCCTGAACTACCAGACCGCCCCACTCTTTATTGCCTTCGTAGTTGTCATCAATAGAAGACATAACGATTGGCGCTTCTGCAGTACCGTTGGCATTGATCTTAGAGCCACGAGAGATGATCAGAGTACCCTTAGAGGTCGAGCGGAAAGCAACACCTGGGTCAATAGTCAGAGTTACTTCACTTGGAGCATCGTAGGAAGTCAGTTCGCCTGCACCATCACCAACAGTAACGTAGTCAGTCATGCTGTACACATAGTCGGTAGTCAGTGTTGCGTCAGTCAGAATGCTGCCACTGAGCAGACATACTGGCATATCCACACCATCAACGGAGTAAGTAGTATCCAGTTCTTTACCAACACCAACGCTACAAGTGTTATCAGTAACAGTAGGCGTAGTTGGTGTAGTTGTATTATTTGATGAAGAGCTGTCGCCGCCACACGCTGTCAGCATAGCTGCAGAAACAGCAGTCATAGCAACAAGAAGTTTTTTAAGTTCCATGGTAATTCCTTGGTTAGTTAATCTGGTTAAGAACTTGACGAGACACATGCTATGGCCACTGTGTGACACTTTTATGAAAGATAAAAAAAATCCCGCCGAATGCGGGATTTTTTATAAAACGCTTTATCAGAAAACCAACGAAATACCGGCAGAGACCTCACGCCCTTTACGATAGGAGCGATAGTTTTCACCTTTTTGTGTGAGACTGACGGGCTCATCTGTAATGTTCTTCAAAGCCACTTTAAACGTAAGATCCGGTACAATTTCTGTTGAATAGTTCGCACTTAACTCGCCTCTCGGATCTTCCATAATATCCGGTGAATTGCTATTGGCCTGAGTTGCTGAGTACAGTAGCTCACCATGATAGTTATACACCAGTGTGAATTTCTGTTGACTGTCGTAATCATCAAGCCCTATCTGAACATTCGCCAGACTATCGGGCTGCCCTTGCATAGCTCGTGAGCGAAATGCAATATCTACTTCAGAATCAATTAAAGATAGATTTCCCGAAACAAACATTAAGTAACTGCTGAGATCAAATTCCGACCTGAAGTCGATTTCGACACCATTGATGGTACCAGTATCCCCATTACGGTATGAGAATACCGATCCACCGGTCAGTAATGTCTTTTCGATTGGCTTGTCAAAGTTCTTGGTAAAATAAGCGAGGCTAATGCTTTCATTTTCACTCATGTACCATTCAGCACGAACATCGATATTGGTAATCTCCGCACTTTCAAGCAGAGGGTAGCCTCGTATATTGTCGCCAGTATCGGGGTCGACGTACTGCGCATTAGCGAGTTCACGAAAATCTGGACGGTTAATAGTCTGATACCAGGCACCTCTAAGCTGAACACTCTCGCCAAGAAAAACTGTTAAACCAGCTGATGGATACACATTAGAGTCAGAGATTTCTGCATAAATGGGGTTACTTTGATCCTGAGCACTAGACTCGTACGTTTGTACTGAAATATCAGAGGACTCGCTACGAAGTCCCGCATTGACCCGGAAGACTTCAAGGCGTTCATACTCGATACCACCAAACAGAGCCGTCATATCCCATGAGGCATTATAGTCTGCCGAACCTGCGGTCTGATTGAGAAGGCTAAGCTCATCGGCGGCGATGGTTTCGGTTACGATCTGATCGATATCGAAATTGTTAATATAGTCACCCGCCAGACCACTGTTTGCATCGTAGCCAAGCGTCGTGCCATCAGCTTCACGCTCACGGGTAAAAGCTGAGAAGCCATAGTCTGCTGTCAGGTAATTTGTGGACGACTCGAAAAGAGAAGAGTCGAAACTGACACTATAATCTGTGATCGAATCAGAAAGCGTATTGTACTCTCGCTTTACCTCACTCCAATAAAGGTAATAGTCATCCAGCCCCTCATCAAAAGCAGGAATTTCATAGGTATACCGACGCCGATCCGGGTTATCCAATTCAGCCTCAGAAAAACTTATCTGCCATTGCGCTGTCGTTTTTAGGAAACGATCAAAATAGTGTTCGCCTGTGAACTGCTGCATGAACAGCTGGCGCTCCAACCAGTCCATATTGTATAGAATTCCCTCACGATCCTGGTCTCCACCTGTCCCACGTTTAACACTGGTTTCCGAGTGGGTCTGACGAAGCAATAAGGTATTACTGGTGACTTCATGTATGCCCGAGAGCATTCCTAAACTCAGTCCAAACCCAAGATTCACGTCGTTAGTTGTCCGTGTTTCATCGTATGAGTCATCAACGTTGAGCTCGCCATCCTCTCCAAGCAGGTTGGTATCGGACTCTCTTTCCTGAACTTGCCATTCGTTAGAGAATTTGACAGATGCCTGGTAACCGTATGCAGTATTACCGTTGTCGTAAAATGTATCCCCCATAGATAGCTCTGCAGAAATATCAGGTAGGACGTTTCGTTCTTCTGTATTCAGATTGTCAGGCAACTCTGCAACCAGGTTCTTACCAAGTTCAGGATTAAAAAGCAGGCTCTCACTACTGAACTCTTTAGCATCCTGATTCAGCGCTCTATCGCCATCTGCACCGAAGCCGAAAAAGTCTCCACCTTCTTCCTGCATAAATTCCTGCTCAGTAAAGGTAGCACTATCGTTATACCCCAAAGACAGAGACAGCTTCCCTTCAAATTCCAGAGGGAACTTTTTAGTACTCAAAGAGACTGTGCTACCCGTTGAATCTGCATATACATCCGGAGTGGCCGTTTTCTGAACGTCGATTCCATCAATCACACTGGACGGAAATAGATCGAGAGGTACGACCCGACGGGATGGGTCAGGACTCGGCAATGAGGCACCATTCAGTAGAATCGATGTATGACGTTCATTCAGGCCACGAGCGACGACGTATTTACCATCTGCAATGGTCACGCCCGCCACACGCTTCAACGCAGAAGCCGCGTTAGAATCACCAAAGCGAGACATCTGTTCGCCGCCAATCGAATCCAGGACCGCGCTGGCATCACGTTCCTGACTGGTTGCAGAGTCTGCGACATAAGTACCAACCGCAACAACCTCTTCGATGACGCCATTCCCGGACATTCCGACCTCAACATTCAGGTCAACCGGTACGCCAGGCATGCTATTAACGTTAAGTTCAGCTCTCTGATAGCTTGGATGAGCAACAGTCAGGGTGTAGTTACCGCGCGGTAATTCGAGTGAGAAATTGCCATCGTCGTCAGTAATCACACCAAGTTCTGTACCTGCCGCAGATACCCGTGCACCTGAAACGGGGCCACCTGTTTCGTTGGATATCAACTGACCTTTGATTACACCGCCAGCGGCGTCAGACGAACTGGTTTCAGCAATGGCTTCGCCACCTAAAATCTCGACAAATACATCTTTTGAAGAGTCGTCATTTTCGAGGGTGAAATCAGCCTCTCCTACCCAGGCACCGTATTGCGACAATTCAGCGGTGTAACTGTCAGCAGGCAGTTCAAAGGTAACAAAGCCCTGAGGATTGACTATCCGGCGCTGGCCATTAACAGAAACGGATACGGCGTCAGCCGCGCCGCCATCTTCAGAGATGTAAAAGACAACTTCTGCTGCATGCGCTGTCGCGAAGCAGAAACTACTGGTGATCGCGGCCGTACTGATGAGGCGCTTAAAACTCATGATTCCCCCGGTAATTACTGGGGGCGCACGCCCCCGAGAATGAAACGGAGGCGAATTTACTACAGCTTCATGACGGATTTGTTACATATCAGTCATTATAGGATGGATGCTCAATAACCATGAATTGGTTAACCGGAACATCACTCAGAATGGTAACTTCCCCGCCTGGCCACTCAACTCGCAGTTCGCTGACAGCGTCATCGCCTGCTAAGCCGAAGTGTAGCTCTGGTGCATTATTGGACATGTAATTATTCTCAAAACGCATTTCCCGGTACTGGTTGAGTGTTTCACTGGTCGCATATACCTTGGCACCGTAAGCGAATTGATTACCGCCTACCCCACGCAGTCTTACATTCAGGAAGTTGTCGTCCGCAGTAATTAAACGACGGAAATGATTTTCATAATACGATGGAAATCCACTGTGGTTCATAATTACGATGTCGATATCGCCATCTCGATCAAAGTCATTACAGACAATTCCCCGGCCTTCACCAGTATCATCAATATGACGCAATGCAGCTTCCTCACGGAAGGTGCCATCCTGATTATTCATAAACAGTCTGGCCGGTGTACCGTAGAAGTTCTCAAGAATGATTGAATCAACGCCAACGCGCTCGCTTAATTCTTCTGAGGCAGCGATAAGTGCTTCGAGCTCTTCAACAAACTGGCCTTCATCCAGGTAACTTCCCCCCAGATTCGTGTTAACACCAGAAAAGTCTCCGAAATACCCATAAAGAGTACTGATCAACTCCTGAGCATTGGCTCCCAACAAGTCGTAGACGCCATTAAAACCAACCCAGGACAAAACATTGAACAGAGGGTGATCGAATGTCGTATTTGAATATCCGTAGCCGTTAACGTGAAAGATATCGAGCCAGCCATCGTTGTCGAAGTCTTTCATGCAAGTGCCCCAAGCCCATAGACCGTTTGCCACACCTGCAGAATCAGATATTTCTTCCATGGCAATATCCTCTCCTTCGACCGATTGATTCAGATACAATCGGTTCGTCAGTGGATCATATCCTGGCAAAGGAATCTGAATGTTTGTTACGAACCAATCCACATCCATGTCATTGTCTATATCACCCACCGCTGCTCCCATTGCGTTATAGTCGGTAATACGACTGGCTCGGGTTGCGTTGATATATTCGCCCGACTCGGTACCTTGAAACACTTGTGAACGCTGAAAATCAGCCGCAACAAGGATATCGAGATTTCCGTCTTTATTCACATCTGCAAAATTCGCTGCGAATGTGTAATCGCGATCACCAAAGGCACCATAAACCACGTCATCCTGCCATGGCTCAAAAAGCCCTCGCCCATCATTTTTCCAGAGATGTATTTCCTCTGCCGTTCTCATGAAATCCCAGTTGTGACTGAATATATCCAGGTCGCCATCATTATCTATGTCCGCGAATGATGCATTATGGGTAGTGCGCACTGTGTCGTAACCAAACTGAGTAACTCGAATAAACCCCGTGCCCCCATTATTCAGCCAAAGTTTGCTGTCAGGCTCGTATGCGTGCCCAACCAGAATATCCGGCCAACCATCACCATTGATATCAGCCATAGAGAAAGCAGCAATATCACCTCTACTATCGATACCCATATTATCCGGTGCTTTTTCAAAACGTCCGTTCTCATTGAGATATATCTGAATACCTTTCTCTTTACCAAGTCCAATGGCGAGATCAAAATCACAATCACCATCAATATCTGCGGAAGCGATAGAACCTATCACCAGGGCAACTTCCGCAGTACTGACAATATCGTCGAGTATTTCTGGCCCAACTCTGTGTGACTCATTCAACCCGGAAAGGACTACTTTTCTGAAGCCAACAGAAAGATCAATTTCCGGGCGACTATCCACATCCATTGCCACACAGGACGATATATTAGCTGGCTCTATCTCAGAAAGATCAGGAAAGACTGGGGCAACTGATTCTCCTGGAGCAGGAGGAAATACGTCAAAAACAGCAGTGTTATCGAAGAAGGAGAACTCTGGTTCAAGCCGGAACCCATCGGGGTCGACCGATGTGTAATCTGGCATCCATTGTTCGACGCAAACGCTGCTTTTCAGACAATCGGCAGTCAAGCTCCGAATAAAGGCCGCATACTGTGAGACTTTCTCGCTCGAGACGACACTGGGTACACGATTGTATCTACGTGACTTATTGGAGCGCCATTGCTGATAAGCCGCAGAAATTGCCGGAACCTGAGCCTGGTGGCCGCTTGTATTAATATTGAGGCCAGCAAACTGGGCAAGATGATCAAGGCTATAATCATACCCTTCAAGTTGTGCTACCGGATCGAAATGCCAACGTATGGCCTCTTCCAGTGTCGCGATAGAGCCGGCATGCATATAGGGGAATGTGAGCTCGGCATTAATCAAACTGGGAGTACGGAAAGCGAATTTATCTGATACATCCGGTACCGTGTTATAGCGACCAAAGTCCTGAGAAAAGACATTTTTACCACGCCCTATCTGTGGCGTTGCCAAGGGATAAAATTGCTCATCGGAAAACTTAGCACCTGCATGACAGCCGAAACATTTACCCTCGCCAAAGAAGAGTAGCGCACCTTCTTTTGCCTCTTCAGAAATCGCATTAATGTCACCGTCAACATAACGCGAGAACGGATAATCCAGTGCAACCTGCGAGCGCTGATACTCGCCAAGTGCCATCGCTATGCGGTCATAAGTGATCAGCTTTCTATCAAGACTAATGTAATCGTTGAAGGCATCGCGGAAGTATCCTTCCCAACCACGATCAAGCAATTTTTCTGCAATCAGATCACGAGTATCGTATGAGGTAAGACCTGCGGCAGGATCAAAGCCGCGCATTTCAACCACAGAAGTTACCGGAAAGCGTGCCTGAGCAGCAGTCAGGTTGGGACCAGCCTTGTTATCTGGTCCACGGAACTGGCTGTCCGGTGTTCGCATCAACTGACCTTCACCATTCGGGGCACCAGTATCGACACCTACGTAGTAAAGGTCTCCCGGATCGTACTCGATGGTTTCAATACGCCCATCCCAGAACATAGCTCGGTCATAGAAAGCAATATTAAAGGTCGTCGGACTATTGCGAGGTACGTTCGGACCAAAGTCAGCTTTAGGGTCGATGTAGTAGTTCCCATCATGTCGGCGCCCAGGCCCGACAATCAGCGGATTATGAGCGCCAACGCCGACGGGCAAACTGAGATTATCGGTTCCAGCAAGTCTCGGGTCGTGGCAACTCGCACAGGCAACATCATCACCAAAGCTGAGAGATCTGGAGAAAAACAGCTCCTTACCCAGCTCGACCAACGCATCTCCCGGCTGAGGGACTATACGATCTGTCAGCTCGGAAGGATCAAACCCAATGTCAGCGATAAGCGCCAGAAGTTCAGTGTCCAGTTCGGTAGGCTCAGTAACAACATCAGGCTCACTCCTTTCTGGATCGTAAGGGTAGGCGTCTAAATCATTCAGAACACCGTCGCCGTCTATATCGTCATCAAGAAGGTCAGGGATAAAGTCGCCGTCGAGATCTGCCGGCGTATCGATCGCATCCAAGGGGGCAGAGCCAGCCGCGACTTCATCACTATCGGAGTAACCGTCATTATCATCGTCTGCGTCGGCATTGTTACCTATGCCATCAAAGTCGCTATCCGCCCATTCACCGGCGTCAAATACAAAAGCGTCTTCGGCGTTGCGCACGCCATCCCCATCGATGTCGTCATCCTGAGAATCAGGAATACCATCATCGTCGGTATCTACGGTTTCTTCTGGCGTAGCTGGTGCGGTATCCGGGGGAGCTGGAGTATCGTCTGACGTTCCAGAGCCACCACCACAGGCAACCAGTAAACACGCGCTCGTAATTATTGTTATGAGTGCTTTCAATGTTGAAGGTCCAAATCCGGGACAATCGTGATTCCCTTCCGTCAAGACAGAAAGGGCCACCTAGCACATAGTTATGCACAAACAGGCCAACAAAACCAGACAACAAAACGTAAATGCGCCATGTGTCTTATTGAAATGTAGAAGAGTTCTTACTTTTTGGGAGGGTAAAGAACAGATGCCGCAAGGCGTGCGGCATCTGTAGAGGTCAGCAATTAACCCTGAGCGAGCAGCTCACGAAGGTCAAGAATCGCCGCATTAGCTCGGGAGATATAAGACGCGAGTACCAGCGAGTGGTTAGCGAAAACACCGAACCCACTGCCATTCAGTACCACTGGAGACCAGAGTGCTTCCTGAGTAGCCTCCAGTTCGCGGATGGTCTGACGTAGACCAACCAACGCGTTCTTCTTCTCCAGAACCTCCTGGAAATCTACCTCGATAGCACGCATAAGGTGCAGAAGCGCCCATGAAGTGCCGCGCGCTTCGTAGAACACATCGTCAACCTCAGTCCACGGAGTTCTTACCTCTTCCTCTGAAGGGAGAGGAGTCGCGCCTGTATCTTCATTGAGACGACGCTGGCCTACCGATGCGCTCAGACGCTGAGAGAGGCTACCCAGGCGGGTTTCAACATCCAGCAACCACTGACGCAGATTGTCCGCACGTGCGTAGAACTGCGCCGTCGGCTCATTTGGATCAGACAAGCGGGTCAGGTAAGACTGCAGAGCTTCGAGGCCACGCTTGTATTCACCCTCGGAATCAGGGACCAACCAGCTGTTACCGTCAAAATGCAGCTGCGGCTCAGCAATTTCCAGATCTTTATCTTCCGTCGACTGACTCTGCGAGCGGCTGAAGTCTTTGCGCAGTGCACGGGAGAAGTCACGTACCTGAACCAGTACACCAAACTCCCAGCTAGGAATGTTATCCAGCCACACCCCCGGCGGGAAAATATCGTTCGAAAGATAGCCACCCGGCTTGTAAAGCATGGTTTCGGTGATCTTCATCAGGGTAGCGGTAGTGGTGAAGCCACGAACTGGCTGAACACCCATTTCTTCTGCCCGCGTATTCGCTGACGCCTGTACGTTAAATGTCTCCGGCTCCTGCGACCAGAACATACCTATTACCAGCGCAACCAGAAGATATAACACCACCAGCCAGACGATCAGACGTCCGGAACCACCTTTGGCGTCCTTTCGATCTGCCATCCAGTCCTGAAAGCGCTCTTTCGTATCCTGTACTCGATCCTGCAAACCACTCATAGGTTCTGATCCTTAACTATTCAATCAACAAAAATTTCAGAGGGACAAACTACTGTCCGGGCTTGATGATAACGCAATTCACCGATTAAAGGAGTATCCACAAGAGCCAGCTACCGGGGGAAGTCCCGTCACTCACGCCAAAGCGGTATACTGCCAGTCGCCAACGGAGACCTGTATGCCCACTTTAGACATTCTGGCGTTAGCCCGATCCCCTTACAAAGAGAAGTTTGCCATCCCTCGTCAACCCGGCCTGGCACCTTCGGTACTCACCCGGATAGAGTTACAGGCACCGTTTGACGACCCCGGAGCACTACAGGGGTTGGAGCGGGTGTCGCACATCTGGCTGATATTCTGTTTTCATGGTGTTGGAAGCCGCCCGGAATCACTGCGTGTCCGTCCGCCACGGTTAGGTGGTAATCAGCGCATTGGGGTATTCGCGACACGCAGTACGCACCGCCCCAACGGACTGGGCCAGTCACTGGTCAAAATTGAGAAAATAGAAGGCACCACGTTGTTGGTTTCGGGCGCAGACCTTCTCGACGGCACCCCCATTGTCGATATAAAACCTTACGTGCCCTACACCGACTCTGTGGTTGATGCGACGAATACGATAGCGCCTTCAGCACCAGAACCGCTCACTGTGAGCTGGTCCGAAGAAGCCCATCGACAGGCGACTACAGAAGCCGCCAGACTCAACGAGAATGTTATTGCTGTTATTGAGGAGTGCCTGGCTCAGGACCCACGCCCAGCCTACCAGTCGCATGATCCTGAACGGGAATACGGCGTGCGTCTATGGGATCTGAACATCCGCTGGCGCTATCCCTCCGACCAGAGCATTGTAATTACCGAGGTCAGCCCTTTGGCGTGAGGCGAAGCACTTTTTCACGCAACGCAGAGAGGCCACGCTCGCGAAACTTGGGCTCATCAACCAGGCAGTCTTTATCAGCCATCACATCAATGTTCATCGTATCTACGTAAAACGACTCAACCTGTGCCTGATCCACAGCAAACGGCGGTCCCGACATCTCGTTCTGGTCGTACTCAAACGTAACCAGCAACTGAGGTGCATTTTCTGACACCTTCAGCAGCTGGCTGGCATAGTCGGCCCTCATCTCTTCAGGCATTGCGACCAGTGCTGCACGATCATAAACCGCATCGATTGGCCCAGTATCAAAAGAAGTCAGACTGAACCAATCACCGCAAATCAGCAGAATACCTGCAGCCCGGTAGAGGATGAGGTTACCCACCTGCTGCTTATCGACCGCCAGACTGAAGGTCTCTTCGATCGACTCAGCCAGTGCATCCAGCGCAATTTCACTCAACTCTACGCCTACTACCTGATAGCCTTCACGCAGCAGCCATAGGATATCTACCGACTTCCCACAGAGTGGTACCAGAACACGCTCGCCTAGATCGACAGGAATGGTATGCCAGTGACTGGTAAGGGCGGGATTGGTATCGCTCAAGTGAAAACCAATCTCCTGTTTTTCCCAACGTTCGTGCCAGAAATCGTGCTTCATAAGGGCTCCACAGAATTAAATCTGGCGGCATTATGCCTGAGCTGCTCACAGACGAAAACGCCCGGCATTGCCGGGCGTCGTCAAACAATATCGTTCAGCAGATTAATTCACCTGCAGTGCAGCAATATCGGGGTATCTCTCTTCCCAGTTCTCAATCAGGTAGTTCTGATCAATATCCCATGGATGGAAACCGGTTTTGAAGAACTTCGCTAATCCTTTCATGTTATCGCGAAGAACGCCCTTCTTACCCCAGAAAAATACCGCGGCTTCTTTCCACTCTCTCCAGCTTGGAAAATGACGCTGCGAACGCAGTAGCCAGACCTGATACATAGCCAAACGAGAAAACAGACTGATCATAGAAATCACCATCACCCGCTTACGCATAAACTCATCATTTACGTGCTCACGATACACATCAAACGCGACAGCCTTGTGTTCAATTTCTTCTACAGCATGCCACAGCAGCATCTTACGAACCGTCGGATCTGCATCTTCGAGTATTTCGGGATTCTTGAGCAAAAATTCCGCCAATGACGCTGTGAAGTGCTCCATGGCAACCGTCAAAGCAAGCTGACGTTCGCGGCTGAATTTCTTCAGAAAATCAACGCGCTTGTGCAAGCGGCCGACGATACGATCCATGGGAAAGCCCATGTCGGTAATTGCCTGGTTTAACGCTTCATGTGATACGCCATGGTGAGCTTCCTGACCAATAAAACCACGGATCTGCTCCTTCAGAGTCTCGTCTTTGATGTCGTCGCGGTAGTTACGCACGGAGTGAATAAAGAACCGTTCACCATCAGGGAAAAGCGCCGATAGCGCATAGAAAAAGGTGCTGATCAGTGAATTATTTTTAAAAGCGTATTTATTCATCGGCGATTCAGTATCGAACGCCATGCGACGCGGTTTGATCTCAACCTGTGCAGATTTATTCTTAATATTAGTCATACGATCCCCCTCTTAGGGAAGCCCGTCCACGAATTGTTAATTTCTGTATCGTTGGCCAGAATTCACATACCTGACATGCAATCACTATGACATACTGATCCGGATATTTTGGGGTGCAATGCTTTCACCCTGTGGTTCAAAACTGGCATCTGGTATCTATGACGACTAAAACCATCGGATCGGGTGAGCACAGACTCTCGTCTGATTACCTTATACTGCTTGGCGAGATGGCCTTTGAGCGTGGCATCCCCATGTCTGCGCTCCTGGAGGGCACCGGACTACCTGAAAACCTGATGTTCATGCCCAGCGTGCAGATCGGACATGAGTCCGCTTTGCTACTGATCGACAACTTCCTCGAGCACGTGGACCTGTCCGCTGCTCTGGAGTTCGGCAAGCGTATGACCCTCTCCAAGCATGGCGCACTGGGCTACGCGGCCCAATACAGTGCCACCATGGAAGATGCAGCGGGTAAAGTAGAACAGTTCATCGAAACCCGCGTGCAGCTGTTTGAACTGCGTCGCGAAACCGACAAAAGTAGTCGTCACCTTTACATCACCACCCGTATTCCCGACAGCCGGGCCGGATTTTTTATGGTTCTGGCGTTTCTGGCCAGCGTCGAGACCATCTGCCGTACTCTTGTACCTGCCGAGTCACGTAACGCGCGCAGCATGATTCAGATTGCCTGCCGTGGTGACCTATCCAGCCAGGATATCTTGCCCAATTGCGCCGTATACACTGGCGCCCCTATTAATTGCCTGACCTGGCCCCGCAAGGCACTCGACGGCATGCTGCCCTTCTTTGATCCAAAACTGGCCGATCTTGCCCAGCAGGAACTAACCCAGGCGATGACACAGGTGACCGAGACCAATACCATGGCGGGTAAAGTCAGAGAGATACTTAACGATCACCTGGCAGAGATGCCAACCGTGGAGGATGTCGCGAATATGCTGTTTATGTCGGCCGCGACCCTGAACCGAAAACTCAAAGCCGAAGAGCGCAGTTTTCAGCAGATCAAAGATGAGCTGCGCTATAGCAAAGCGCAACGCCTGCTGAAGGATACTACGCTGTCGGTGGATCAGATTGCAGACCAGCTAGGCTATAGCGACGCAAGTAACTTCGCCAAAGCATTTAAAAACTGGTCCGGCGCCAGCCCGAGCCAATACAGACAAGGCAGTACGGGCTGATCACTTTCGGGTATACTGCGCCGCCATTCTCACCGGCCGGAGACACCTATGATCGACAAGCCCTTACTGATCAACTACAACCAGCTTCATACGCTCTGGCTGAAATGGTTAAGCCAACCCGCTAACGCGCACTTTGATCGCTGGCTCAAGCATGAAGCAGCCGGCTGGCGTAAGCGCTTCCGCGAAACCATGCCTCTGGAACTCGGCAGTGCCATGCAGCATGCACTGCGTTTCCGGCAACTCGCCTGCGCCCTGGAGTTAATCCATGAAAGAGGCCTTGATCAGGACTGGCAGGCCTGGACTGAACAATGGAATCCAGAACAGGCCGAAAACCTCAGCCGCAATAACTTCTGGTTCTGGATTCAGCGCCGTAGCTATTCTCAGTGGTACATCCCGAAAGACTGGCAGGCTGGCAGCCGCAAAACCACCGTCGACGATACCGCCGCCTGGGTTCGTAAGAATCCGGATTCGCCGCTGGCTTACATCTGGTTTGGTATCGACGCTTCGCTCGCCAGTGCGATAGAACACCGCACTGAACTGTCTGGCTGGAATGACAAGCAGCGACAGGAATTTATCCGTATGCAGCAGAGCCGCCCACCACTCTGGTTGCGCCCGGCAGCCGAGCAGGATGCGAAAACCCTACGCGATGAACTCAAAGCAGCAGGCGTAGAAGTTAACCTGAACAAACACGGGCTGTGTGCCACCGGCGGTTTCGGTGTGCAACAGACCGAAGCCTATAAAGAAGGTCGTGTTGAAGTGCAGGACTTTGCCAGTCAACAGATCGCTGCCGCCGTTGATGCACAAGCCGGCGAGAAGATCTGGGATGCTTGCGCAGGCGCCGGTGGAAAGACTCTGGCTATTGGCGACGGCATGAGTGGTAAAGGCGCCGTAGTCGCAACCGACCTGAAAGAATTTAAACTCACCGAACTGAAGAAACGCGCGAAGCGCGCTGGCATTGCCAATATCCGTACCTTTGTCTGGGATGGCGAAGCGCCGTTACGCCTGCCCAAAGAAATTGCCCGTCAGAGAGGCTTCGATAAAGTTCTGATTGATGCCCCCTGCACGGCAACCGGTACCTGGCGCCGTAACCCGGATGCGCGCAATCGTCTGAGCGAAGCCTACCTCAAGGAATTGACTGGCTTACAGCAACAGCTACTGAACAATGCGAGTGAGGCCGTTCGACATGGCGGTAAGCTGATTTATGCGACGTGCAGTTGGCTGACCGAAGAAAACGAAGATGCGGTGGAAGCCTTTCTGAAAAATCACGCTGACTTTGCTCTGGAAAGTTCGCGACTGCTCGGTGCACCGGATGTCGATTCCGATACCATGTTTGTTGCTGTAATGAGTCGTCAAAACTGATTTATAGCCCAGCTGACTCTCATATCCGTTTCTGCATAAGAGCTTCGTTTGCTGGGCTCAGCAGACATTCAGGCGGCGCCAGACAATAAAGGCGCCGCGCGACCGTCAGAGCAAAATCGAGCCCTGAAATCTACCTACCGTCACGTAACTGATATGTTTTCAGGGCGATTTATTTTGCGTGTCGCCGCGGTAACTGAGATTGGCTGGAAATAAGCCGGCTGTGCTGCGGAGCGCAGTCAACGAAGATCAACTCTCTGCGAATCCCTGAAGTACAACGGAATATGGGTCAGCGGAGTGATAAAAAAAAGCCAGACGCTGTGCGCCTGGCTTCTTTTTTTACAGGAGAGATCAGATGCAGATCGTTTTTAACGGAGGGAAACCGTTAAATTCAATCGCACTGTAGGTGGTGGTGTACGCGCCGGTGGAGAACCAGTACATACGATCACCGGCTTCGAGAGAGAGTGGCAGTTCATACTTGTACTGTTCGTATAGGATGTCAGCCGAATCACAGGTCGGGCCTGCAATAATTACCTCTTCAGTGTCACCGTCTTTTTCCACATAGAGTGGATACTTGATCGCCTCGTCCATTGTTTCTACGAAGCCACCAAATTTGCCGATATCGGTGTAGACCCAGCGGTCCAGACCGGTACGGTTCTTGCGGCTGACCAGCACCACTTCGCTGACCAGAATACCTGCGTTCGCAGCCAGTGATCGACCCGGCTCGAGAATAACGTCAGGCAGCTCGTCGCCGAAATCCTCTTTCAGGAATCGGGTAATCTCTTCTGCGTAGGTCTCCAGAGGGTTGGTGCGGCTGATGTAGTTCGCCGGGAACCCGCCCCCGAGGTTGACCATTTTCATCTCAATATTTTCTTCTTCCTTCAGGCGCTCGAAGATCCACTTAACCTTAGCGATCGCAGAGTCCCAGGCACCAATGTCACGTTGCTGAGAGCCAACATGAAACGAAATACCATAAGGTTTCAGTCCCAGGTCACGCGCCATAATGCAAAGCTCAATGGCCATGTCCACATGACAACCAAACTTACGCGACAGTGGCCAGTCTGCGGTCTGAGAGCCTTCGGTCAGAATGCGTACAAACACTTTCGACCCTGGAGCAGCTTCTGCAATATTGCGAAGATCGGCTTCTGAGTCCGATGCGAACAGACGAACCCCCTTCTCATAGGCGTAGCGAATGTCTTTTATCTTCTTGATGGTGTTACCGAAACTGACTCGGTCACCACCCACACCCAGCGACAACACCTTGTCGAGCTCGTAACGGCTGGCAATGTCAAAGTTACAGCCGCGGTCACGAAGGATTTCAAGCACTGCTACCTCAGGATTCGCTTTCACCGCGTAGTAGGTGTTTGCATAAGGGAAGCAAGCCATCAGGTGATCCAGTTGCTCGCCGAAGGTTTTGGTATCCACGATCAGAACAGGCGTTTCCTGCTGATCTGCAGCCGCTTTAATGCGGGCAAAAGTATCGGCGTCGTAATAGGCTTCCGGTTGGGTCAACATCAGGCTCGCTACCTCCTTAGGGTCAGACTGCTGTGCGTTTGAAGTCGCGCAAAGATAGAGGATTTATAATAACAGTACAGTGAAATTTTCTTACCCTTACGATGAGAAAATCACGTAGGGCGGATTGTCCGTTCCAGTGCAACAGACTCTGCCAGAGCCTGCAAGCACAATTCAGGTTAAAATGACTCCCAGAAACCGTTAAGGTTCCTGCTTCGCACTACTCTTCCACTCCGGCTCTGGACATCTATGCTCAGCTTTTTTGAAAAACGCATCAATCCCTTTCCTCCCGAACATCCGGAGCAACCTCCTCAGGGACTCTATGCATTCTGCCGCCATTACACCCGAGGACTGGAAGGCTCATTGCTGGCCATGTCGTGTCTGACCGCCATGCTCGCCATACTTGAAGTCACCCTCTTCAGCTTTATGGGTGACCTGGTCGACTGGCTATCCACGCAAAGCCCAGACACCTTATTTGCCAGCGAAGGCACCAAACTGCTGCTCATGAGCCTGGTGGTGCTGGTCGCCATGCCTGTCGTCGTATTACTGCATGCCCTGATCACGTATCAGTCATTGCTCGGCAATTACCCAATGCGCATTCGCTGGCAGGCGCACCGCTATCTGCTCAAGCAAAGTCTGAACTTTTATGAAAACGACTTCGCCGGACGCCTTGCCACCAAAGTGATGCAAACGGCGCTGGGAGTCCGGGAAACTGTAATGAAGCTGCTGGATGTGCTGGTCTATATCCTCGTCTACTTTATTTCAGCCCTGGTGATGATTGGCACAGCAGACTGGCGACTGATGCTGCCCATGGTCGTCTGGCTGGCGGCCTACATAGGTATTCAGTTTTATTTTGTGCCGCGCATGAAAAAAATTGCGACAGAGCAGGCGGATGCCCGCAGTGTTATGACAGGGCGTGTTGTCGACAGCTACACCAATATTCAGACGGTAAAACTGTTCTCACACACAGAGCGGGAAACGTCTTACGCCCGTGACAGCATGGATGGCTTCCTCGGTACGGTATATCACCAGATGCGCCTGGCCACCGGTCTGAACTTTTCAGTGAATATGATCAACTACCTGCTGGCCTTTACCGTCGCAGCCCTGTCTATCTGGCTGTGGATGGACAGCGCCATCACTGTTGGCGCCATTGCGATTGCAGTCAGTCTGGCCCTACGCGTGAATGGTATGGCGCAATGGATAATGTGGGAGATCAGTTCTCTCTTTGAAAATCTGGGCACAGTGGCTGACGGCATGAACACACTGGCGAAACCACAGACCATTACCGACCCAGTGAATGCGCCAAAGCTGAATGCAGAACACGGGGAGATCGCTCTGGATGATGTGCACTTCTCATACGAAGGCGCTGACGACAAGAGCTACCCGGTTTTTGAAGCGTTGAACCTGACTATCAAACCCGGTGAAAAGATCGGACTGGTTGGACGCTCGGGTGCAGGTAAATCCACACTCGTTAATCTGCTGCTGCGCTTCTACGACATTGACAGTGGGCAGATTAAGATCGACGGACAGGACATCAGCCAGGTGTCGCAGGAGAGTCTGCGATCAAAAATTGGCATGGTGACGCAGGATACTTCCCTGCTGCACCGAAGCGTACGCGACAACATTCTCTACGGTCGGCCCGATGCCAGTGACGAAGACGTCCTGGACGCTGCCCGCAAAGCTGAAGCGGATGCCTTCATCCGTGACCTCCACGATCCGGAAGGTAACACGGGCTATGATGCTCAGGTCGGCGAACGTGGGGTCAAACTCTCCGGCGGTCAGCGCCAGCGCATCGCTATCGCCCGAGTGCTCTTAAAAGACGCTCCGATTCTGATTCTGGACGAAGCAACATCAGCGCTCGATTCAGAAGTAGAGGCGGCTATTCAGCAAAGCCTCTACCGCCTGATGGAAAATAAAACTGTAATCGCCATTGCTCACCGTCTGTCGACCATCGCGGCAATGGACCGGCTGATCGTACTGGATGACGGCAAAATCGCCGAACAGGGAACGCATGAAGAACTGCTTGCACAGGGCGGCATCTATGCGCAACTGTGGGCCCACCAGACCGGTGGCTTCTTAGGGGAAGATTAAAGCAAACAGAGCTCGTCATAATCCCTTAACAGAAATAAGGTTTTATGACGCAGCCCCGGAGACGCGATGGCCTGATGATGAGGCGTTCAGGAAGAAACCTGATCCGCTCCGGGGAACCAACTCTGTCTATCTGTCTGAAGGACTTACTTAAAGCTGCTGCGATCTCTGAATGGCTTCGGCTCTGCGCCCTTACCCGCCAGACCATTCTTCATTGCGATCTGCTGATTCTTGCGACCCAACAGACGAGTCTGAACCCAACGTTCCCAACGCAGCGCTTTCCAGGTATCCGCTTTCCAGGTTTTCTTGAACAGATATTTAGTGGCTGCAATCGCATCCGGAGATTTCGTCGCAATGGTCTGCGCCAACGCAAGCGCCTCTGCCTGAGGGTCATCCGCCAGCTTAGAAATCAGACCGTAACTGAAGCCTTCTTCGGCACTGAACTGACGGCCCGTCATAGTCAGTTCCTGGGCGATATCGACACGGGTCAGGCGAGATAGCGTCACCATGCCGCTCATGTCAGGAATCAGGCCCCATTTCATTTCCATAATGCAGAGGTTGGCGTCCGGCGTCGCAATGCGGTAATCCGCGGCAAGGGCAATCTGCATTCCGCCACCAAAGCAATTGCCATGAATCGCACAGATAACCGGCACTGGCAGGTCCCGCCAGATATGCGCAATTCGCTGCGCCAGATTCATTTTGGTCCAGGGGAGTTTCAGGAACAGCTTAGGGATCATCGACGGATTTTTACTCACCGCCTTAAAATCGAGCCCCGCAGAAAACGACTCACCTTTCGCAGCAAGAATTACCGCACGAACGCTACGATCCTTGCGTATCTTTTTCGCTGCCGCGACCAGACCATGGAACATATCCAGATCCAGACCATTCAGTTTTTCCGGGCGGTTGAGGTACACCCAGGCAATGTGGTCCTGCACTTCAACTAAGACTTTATTGTGATCACTCATCGCTGTTTACCTTTTATGATTGCCGCATCTTTGCATAAAGAAGCAAGGACAACCATGATCAAAACACACGATCGGCTTACCGAAAGAGACAGCTCTGAACAGAATTCAGGACCAGCCACCCGCATTTTCTTTGACCAGAGAGACCATCATACCGATATGATCCGGGCGATCATTCAGGCAGGGAATATAGTGATAGTCCTTGCCGCCAGCTTCGATAAAGGTTTCGCGGTTTTCCATATCCAGTTCTTCAAGCGTCTCGAGACAGTCTGCCGCAAACGCCGGGCTGATGACGTCGACACGCCCGACGCCGTCCTTTCCCCAGTCCTCTAACGTGTGATCGGTATACGGCTTAACCCACTCTTCACGACCGAAGCGTGACTGAAAGCTGCATATCCATTGTTCGTCGCTAAGACCCAATTCGCTGGCAAGTGCCGCAGCCGTCGCCCGACACTGGCTTGGGTACGGATCACCACGATCTTCATATCGCTGCGGAATGCCGTGAAACGACATCATCAGTCGATCGCCCTGGCCGTGCTCAGCCCAATACTCACGAACCGAATCTGCCAGAGCGCCTATGTAACCCGGATGGACGTGATAGTCAGTGATCCAACGAGCAGCGGGCACGTGCGGACAAGGCGCCATCGCATTCGAGTATCGATCATGTACCGCCGCCGTGGTCGACGAGGAATTCTGCGGATACAACGGCAATATAATCAGACGCTCGGCACCGGCCTTACGCAGTTCCCGGCCAGCCTCTTCCATGGTGGGCTTACCGTACGTCATGGCCAACGACACAGGAATGTCCTGACCGTACTCTTCTTTTAAGGCCGCTGCTAATGCACGCTGTTGTGCACGCGAAATCGTCATCAGGGGTGAACCTTCAGGGCCCCAAACTTTGGCATACGCTTTCGCTACCCGCGGTGGGCGGATAACAAGAATGACTAAATTAAGAATCAACCACCACAGCAGACGCGGTACATCGACGACACGTCGGTCACTGAGAAACTCTCTGAGGTAAGAACGCACTGCTTTTGCAGTCGGTGCTTCCGGGGTGCCGAGGTTGGCAATAAGAACGCCGAATGGGGGCTTATCCAAAATGATTCTCCACAAAGACAGGTCGTAACGATGGTTGTCTGTATCAGTTTTGTATAGTTTAGCGGAAGCCGGAGATCGGGTCACCAATCAAACTCAACCGACAAGGCTCAACCGATCAATTCATCAGAGATGAGACTGGCCCGAAGCCTGTCCATCAGTAACTCTGCTGCTTCGCGCCCTTCAATCATTTCTGCGATACGGACCTTACGCTGACCATCACGAATCCGGATATGGAAATACTCTTTTGTGCTGTTGCCTGTGCTCGAACTACCCGCAGCTTTAAGTTCGAGTTGCTGAGCACTTCTGAATTCGGTACTGCGGCGCCAGAGCGCCCTTCCCATCCAGTAGCGCACGGTTTCAATCTTGCCATCCTCACATCGGCTCTCCAGTGACCGGCCAAGCCCAAACAAACCACCCAGGGCCATCGGCGTCCCCACAAGAAAGAATACGCCGCCCATAAAGTACAGGGTAACGCCCTCGGTGGCCGCCTGATTCAACATAAAGAGCCCTGCCCCTGCAAAGGCGATTCCGGCAAACATAAAAATGAGGAAAAAAGACAGATGTCGCCCTGCGGCACTATGAATAATAAAGTCATCACCGCTCAGCGTCATATCAAGGTTCTGACTGAGCGCGGCCTCGGCGGCGGCGACCTGGCTGCGCGATGCTTTACTTTGATGCTCGGTGGAAATGTCGAGAGTACTATTGGCGGCGCCCTCTACAACGGGCACTACAAACTGGCGCTGGAATTTCACTGGCTCAGTAGGGCCTTCGACTTCTACCCGCCAGATAACGGCTTTACGACCTTTGCGATAACTCTGAGGAAGTTCCGGGTCAGGGTTAAACACAAAATTAAGGCATGTTTCACCGTCGCTCTCTGTGACTTCAGGCAGCGTGCTGGATTGCCATAACAAGGTTTCACGCGTTGAACTGTTTTTACCGCTGGAGCGCGTCTGACGGACGCATTTCAATCTGACATTCCAACGCTCCCCCAAACCGGTTTTGTTGATTTTCAGAGTCCCGCCGACCTGTCCCTGTACCTGCCCGGGTACAGGGTTCAGATACAAAGGCGTGCGTCCGTAAAACAACCAGTTTTTCCGCGACCTGTACGCAGCTATACCCAGGCCAGCAGCGACCAAAGGAAATAAGAGGACGAGAAGAATGGCATGATTTCCAGATCTGAATTCAGAAGGCAAGCTCAGAACGGCAGGCAATGAGATCAACAGGAAAACCATCGACATAAATCCAAGCACCCAGTGCATCAGGTTCTGCCCTGAATAAACTACACCTGATGCGACATCTGCCTGACGCGCGGAATAGCGCCCAAACAACATAATCCCCGCCCCAGCGCCACCAAAGACAAGAACAAAAATCATCATAAAACCAATTTTTTCCCATCGGATATCCCTGACCAGATAACTTTCCGATGGATTATCCGGATTCACCCAGGCGGTAAGGACCTGACTGGCAGAGGCTCTGCGAATCTTATTCTCAGTCTTTGCATGCCAGTCACCAATATTGTCCGGAGATTCGTAGTAACTGATGCGGTTGCTTGAATAATCACGGTGATTGAAGCGATAGCTGTAGAGCCCCTCTAACGAATACGTCGTTGTATCACCATGATGGTATTCGATATCAATACGTTGAAGCGTGGCTGAAATCTGTGTCCAGCCAGAAGTCATAACGTGAAGACGGAGTGTATCCAGAGGACCAGAGAGCAATATTCCGATTGCCGGGCCAAGAAACATCAGACCAAAAATGAATGCACCGATACTACGCTTAGACGTAGTACCGGCTTCGCCTGTTTTTGATATGGACATCCCTGGCTCCCTGACTTTCGGTTGAATGATGACTGATGACTGTTATTCGTAGTCTAGCCAATCCACCTCGTCAGATCATCCGTCCAACCAGTTATGCGCTCATATCACTGCTGTTGAATTTCCGGAACGCTTCCTGCACCTCTTTTTCGCTCGGTATGTATTCTTTTTTGACCAGAATGATAAGGCTTTGTCCGAATACCCGTTCATCTGCCGCTGGGTGAATATTCACTTCGCCCCCTTACCGATACAGGCCAGTGGCGTTCCAATGTTAGACATCATCATCGCTGCCACCACATCTCGCCAGCAGTCACCTTCTAACCAAAGTGGATAGCGGAAGAAATGATCTTTATCGTGAGTGAACATATCTTCGATGATCAATTCTGATCCAGGAGACTCCATAGCACGACCCAGAATCTCCGGATATGAACGGATTGGACGAATCACCGACTTTACGCCCAACTTCGTCATACGGATGCGATTTTCATCCTCAACACACTCAACAATCACACGGTAAGCCAAGCCGTGTTCTTTCATGCGATAGCACAAAGTGGATACCTAAGCCGGTTAAAGAAGATGGTAGCCCATCCGGATAGTCAGTATTGAGTAGTACGACCGGTGTCTTACGGTGCATTTTATTCTGGCGTATCTGCTCAACAAACCGCCGGAAATAGATATCCCGATTCTACTTCGGAGAGTTAATTACAACGATGTGATTATTCATGATTCTGCTCCACTTTTCGGCGACCCTGTAAAAAGTATAAGAGACAGAATAAAAGCGTTAAGACCGTTTTATTATGAGAAATAATTTGAGAGATGATCGGGAATTATTAACCCTTCGACTGACGTAATTTAGTATCTTGCCTGGAGAGTTATGTATATCGGGCTTACTGGAATGCTTTGAGCCCAGGCAGCGCCAAGACTCCGTCCAATGTACGACTGACCTGATCCGACAAGGGATACCCGAGTCGTAACAGCCCTTCATCTGGGAAAGCACGCGTCCAGATCCCTTCATTGGCCAGGCAATCCTGCCAAATCAGCGGACATTCTGAACGTAACGTCAGGAATAATGGCGTACAACCAGCGAAGGCATCGCTGCGGCTGAGCGCATGGGACATCTGTGCCTGTAAATCCTTTAAACGATCAGACTGCATGGACTGCCAGGCTCTGTCGATCAAAGCTTGCTCTGCTAGCCGGAGTGTTAACGACGATAGCCCCCAGGGCCCAAGGTACGATGAGAGCGTGGCCAACATGTCAGGTTCTGCGAATACCGTACCGAACCGGATACCCGCCAGTCCGAAAAACTTACCCAAAGAGCGCAGAACGATAGTATTCTCTGGCCGGTGTTCTCCGAGCAAGCTGAGGTGTTGAGTGGCGTCCATAAAGGCCTCGTCGCAGATCAACGCGCCTCCCCGCTTTTCAAGAACAAAAGCCCATTCAAGTAGCTCAGGTTTAGGGAAGTAATAGCCAGTGGGGTTATCCGGATTCACCACTATAAGGACATCAGGCGCATCACCCGCTTTTAACGAGTGGCGGATATCCTCAATACTTTTCTGCTGAACATGATGGCCATGCATAGCCCAGCTCAATGCATGCTCCCCATAACTGCCACGAACAACCCACACAGCACATTCATCGAAGCATAAAGGCAAGCTGCGAATAGCCGCCTGACTTCCCGCAGTCGGAAGACCCGGCTCACCATAGTAAGCTACGATTGCTTCGCGGAGGCCCTCCTTTACCTCAGGCAGTGCCTGGCCCTCTACAGCCGACACCAGAGCATCGTCCGGGTTGTCAGTCCACCAGCTATAAGGACTGACCGCGGACGAAAGATCGAGCCAGTCTTTGTCACCATACCGCGCTATTGCACGCGTAAGGTCAGATCCGTGGGCAGCCGGTTTGATCGCTGTTTTCAGCTTCTTCACATTACACCAGTGACGTAATGCAATGACAGGCAGCAGAACACCATCAACGACAACTGAATGAGCAGAGCCTGTTTGACCAGACGAATCGCGCGTGGAATATCATCCACGCCGGCAGGCATACCACTGCCCATCACGGGCTTCTGTTTTATGGTGCCCTGATAGTCTGCGCGCTGACTTAATTTGCGGTTGAGCGCCCCTGCGCCAGCGGTCATCACCACGCCGCCGTTTGGACTGTCACAATATTTAGCCTGAGTTTTCCAGCAATCCAATGCCTTCTGGCGATGTTCGCCTGCGGCCAGTACAAATGAAAACGCAGTCAGCCGAGCGGGTAACCACGCCATGGTATCGTCCAGCCTGGCCGCAGCCCAGCCGAAATAAAAGTGGCGCTCTGTCCGGTAACCCCACATGGCATCCAGCGTATTCACCCAGCGGTGCAGTAAGGCGGCTTCGGCGCCACCAATAAGAAACCAGAATAAAGTCGCAAATAACGCATCCGAGGAGTTTTCCAGCGTGCTCTCGATACTGGCTTGAGCCACTTCATCGGCATCCAGTACCTGCGTATTACGGCTGACGATTTTGCCCAACTCTTCGCGGGCCGCTGGCAGATCGTCCGTCGCCAGACTGCGCCAGACATCAGACACATGCTCCTGCAAACTGTGCCAGCCAATACACAAGTAAAGAATCACCAGCTGCAACAAACAAGCGCTCACCAGCGACAGCGACGCAGAGGCCTGCAACAAACCAATAATCAGAACCAAAGGCGAAAGCGCAACGACGACTGCGATTGCACCAAGGATATAACCCGGTGCTCCCGGGAGCCTGTTTAACGCTCGCTCCAGCACTCCACTCCAGCGACCGAAACCCACGAGCGGGTGAAACTTCGATGGCTCTCCCAGCCGGGCGTCAAGGTACACACCGCTAACCAGAATGGCGGCGAGCAAGAGTGCCCCCCAGTGCAGTGAAAGTGCGTCCTGTTGAAACCAGAAAAACAGCATAAGCGGCCTGTGTCTTCAAAAAGTGGGCATACTGTAAAAGAAAAACCCCGCTTGCGTGAACAAGCGGGGTCTTTTAAAGAGTGGAGTCGGTCTATAAGCCGGGTTCTGTGTTAAACAGTCATTCGTCTAGGCCTGCAATCACTCGCAGGCTCAAGCGACCTACCCGTTCCCAGCGTGGGCCACGCCTTGTACCTCAAGGGTAACAGGGAACCTATTTGGTCTTGCTTCGGGTGGAGTTTACCGTGCCACGAACTGTTACCAGACGCGCGGTGCGCTCTTACCGCACCCTTTCACCCTTACCTGATCCGCAAAAGCGGCCATCGGCGGTTTACTCTCTGCTGCACTGGTCGTGGGCTCACGCCCCCCAGGCGTTACCTGGCACCTTGCCCTATGAAGCCCGGACTTTCCTCCCCCTGCTTGCGCAGGCAGCGACTGTCTGGCCGACTCCGGCGCGGAGTTTAACGGAAAGCGATTGCTGTCGCACTCTTATTTCCGCTATTCGCTCTTATCTCAGTTGTTCAACAGAGGCGTAAAAACCTTCTCCCAGAGAGTCTGGTACTTCTGCTTATGCCAGCCGATGTGGCCAATACGTTTCTGACCAATCTCCTCTGGGCTGACCACCACCTTGGTAATGTCAGCACCGGTGAAGAAACTGTGCAGCTTATCGACGTTCGCCATCGACATCATGTCGTCATCGGTAAAGGCGACGCAGCTGATTGGACAGGTAACCCTGGCAAATCGCTGTCGTAACCAGTCGCCTTCGACGCCAACACAATAATCGCCATTCAGGCACCAACGTCGCCATTGCATAATGACGCCCTTCGGCAGGTCACACATGACCTTAAGTCGGTTGCCGGGGAAGTAACCCAATAACGGTACGGTCGCGGGCACCAGCCCATACCAGAGAAACCAGGCAACACGCTTAGTAGGCGCTGCATTCATCCACCATGTGCCTGTACCCGCGCCGACAGAGATCGCACGATCAATGCCTTTTGTTGACGGCATCATACCAAGAATATGCGTGCCAACGCTGTGACCGATCCAGGTCAATGGCAGCTCCGGAAATCTCGCCTTAACAAACTCCAGTAAAGCGACACTGTCATTGTTTGCCCAGCTCAATTTGTCACTGCGGCTGTGCTTCACATGAGACTGGATTGAGAGCCCGATTCCATCGTAATCGTAGGTCACGACCTCAAACCCCTGAAGAGTCAGCCAATGAGCAAAGTCATCGTACAGGTACTGCGCCACCCCTGTTGCAGGAGCAATAACACATACGCCTTTCACATCACTCGCAGCCGCCCTGAAAACACGGGCGGTAATGCTGTGACCAGCGGGAGTCGGTACTTTCACGATTTCTGGATCGCTGCCAGCCTGCTTTTCCGCGCTCTTTTCTTTCACCTGATCAATCACTGTTGCCTCCATCAGAACCTGGCCATAATAAAATTTAAGAAACGAAGAATGGTCAGCATCTCTTCTTCACTGAACTCATCCGAAAAAATATCGTTCATCGTCGCGATCATCGGCTGGAGCCGCTTTAACTTGTCCTGGCCATCAGGGGTGACTCTGAGCACCACGGCACGCGCATCCTCTGTCGACGAGGCTCGCGCCAGAAGACCGTTTTTTTCCATACGGGAAACCAGACCCGTAATCGCAGATTTATTCAGTTCCAGTGTTTGCGCGACGTCTTTCTGCTGACAGTCATGCTTGCTGGCAATCACCATCAACGCCGCCATCTGAGTCATAGACGCCTCAAGTTCTTTCTCGCACGCCTGATCCATAAAGCGGAACAACTTCTTCTGCGCCATATTCATCAGGAAAAAGAGTCGTTTATCCATGATCATTTATCTCAAACCAGAAAACTAGTTCACATATAAACATCACTTGGTTTACATGTAAACAATCGCACAAAGGCAAAGTACAGCCATAAAAAAAGGGCCCGCAGGCCCTTTGACTAAATGATGAGAGCAGAATCTCTGCTACTGATACTCAACGAGACACCGTCGTCGTAAAGTTAACGACCGGACAACTGGCTTCCTCTTTCAGCAGGGGCGAGCGTGAGCAATTCATGACCCTGTTTGTGATGGTACCCACAAACCCTGAACAGTCGTTATCCTGATTGTGTAAAGACCGGTGATCAAAAGATATCCCAGCAGCAGATACCCCCAGTACCGGCAGGCTCAGGCCTTGCCCTGAATCTCAAGAGCCCGCTGGTAAAGCGCTTTTTTATTCTCGCCCGTCAGCTCCGCGATAACGGCAGCGGCTTTTTTGGGTGGTAACTCTGCAAGTAGCAGACGGAATAGTTTATCGGTGTCGAACGCCGTTGCCGTCGCAGGCTCTGGGTTTCCTGCCACCATGACAACAAACTCTCCCTTGGTCTGATCGTCATCGGCCAGCAGTTGCTCCCGAACGGTTTGGAGGGTGCCGTGATAAAAACTCTCGTAGGTTTTGGTGAGTTCGCGTGCGACACAGGCCGCACGGTCTTCGCCAAACGCTTCAACCATCAGGGTCAGAGTTTCGAGAATACGGTGCTTGGACTCGTAAAACACCAGAGTGGCCGTCTCATTCACCAGAGGTTCCAGACGTTCACGACGACCGCCTGCCTTGTGCGGCAGAAAGCCCTCGAAAAGAAAACGGTCGGTTGGTAGCCCCGCTGCACTCAAGGCGGTAATCAGAGCACTGGGGCCCGGAACAGGCGTCACGCTGAAGCCCTGTTCGCGCAGTGCCTGAACAAGAGGGTAACCCGGGTCAGAGATAAGTGGCGTTCCTGCATCCGATACCAATGCCATCGAACGACCATCGGTAAGGTGCTGGGCGATCTGAGAAATACGGTCCCGCTCATTGTGATCATGGACCGACATCATCACTTTGCGCAGCCCCAGGTGTTGCAGTAATTTCTGCGTATGTCTGGTATCCTCGCAGGCTACTACATCGACATCAGTCAGCACGCTGACAGCGCGCTCGCTGAGGTCTGCCAGATTACCAATCGGGGTGGCGACGACGTACAGAACGCCACTCTGAGCTTTGGTCGGATGAGAAATCATGCGGGACACCGTATCTGAAAAACGCTTGCTGAAAACCTGGTCGCAATTCCTGCTTCCAGCTTTGACTGTTGCCACTCTGGCATCGGGCCTGTCGGGGTGTGCAACGACCCCGGATGAAACGACTACCCCCGGCGCAGAAATCCGCCCGGAGGTAGAGCAACAACTGCGGGCTGTGCGCCAGATGGCCGAATCGGGCGAGTTTGGCAACGCCAGCCAGCAATTGCAACAACTGGATGTCAGCAGCTTGTCGCCAGCCGCTCGCGCAGAGTGGCACCTGCTGATGGCAGAAAGTCAGATTGGCGCAATGAACATTGAGGCCGCGGCCTATCAATTGCAGCAGTTCGAAATGTTGCAGAATTACGCCAGCCAACAACAGGAATACCGCGCGACTCTGATATCTGCCCAGATCCTTGAGGCCGACGGTGAGTTCCTGGCCGCAGCCCGCGAACGCGACTTTATCTCTGCCGTGCTCGAAGGCGAAAAGCAGACAGACAACTACAACCAGCTCTGGGACGACCTCCAGCGCCTGGCGCCTGAAGAACTTCAGCAACGTGCTGACAATGCCCCAGACACACGCTTCGGAGCCTGGTTGACTCTGGCAGCCATTAGCCGTGACCACCAGCTGACTCTTGATGAGCAACTTGCTGGTGTAAAAGAGTGGCAATTCATGAACCCGGATCATCCGGCCTCATTCCAGCTTCCCGGCGCTCTGGCACTTCTCGAAGATATGGCGGCATCACGTCCACAGCGTGTTGCCCTGTTATTACCCTTGAGTGGCGCACTCGCCAGCTCGGGCAAAGCCATCCGCGACGGCTTTATGGCCGCATACTACGAAACCCTGGGTAAAGGTTACCCTGCCCCTGCGGTCACTATCATCGACGCAACTAGTATGGAGTCTGTCGATCAGGCCTACGCGCAGGCGATTCAATCAGGTAGCCAATGGTTGGTTGGCCCGCTTGATAAGCAGGATGTGCAGCAACTTGAAGAACGCACTACTCTGCCCCTGCCCACACTGGCCCTGAACTACGGCAGCAAACAGGCAACACCATTCTCGACTCTGCCACCTGAGCTGTTTCAGTTTGGTCTTGCTGCCGAAGATGAGGCTATTCAGATTGCTGAAAAAGCCTGGCAGGACGGTCATCGCCGCGCTCTGGTGATGATTCCTGAGGGCGGTTGGGGCGAACGTATTTATGCCGCGTTTGAAGCGCGCTGGTTGGAGCTCGGTGGAGAAATCGAAGAAACACTTCAGTACCCTCGCCGCGCGCAGGACTACAACCCAGCGATCAGCCGCCTGTTGAATGTCGACAGCAGTAAGAATCGTTACCGCACGGTACGCAGTCTGATGCGTGAACCAGTAGAGTTTGAACCCCGCCGCCGTCAGGACGCCGACTGGCTGTTCCTTGTCGCGCTGCCAGAACAGGCGCGTCAGATTAAACCAACACTGGCCTTTAATTTCGCCGGAGACCTGCCTGTCTACGCAACGTCCCATGTATTCTCAGGCGAAGTTGATGTACGTAAAGACCGGGACCTCAATGGCATCTATTTCTGCGATGTTCCCTGGTTACTGCACGACACCTCACTGAAAGCTGAAGTCGACGATGTCACCGGCGGTCAGGGCGGATTCACCCGGCTGTATGCGATGGGTGCCGATGCCTTCCGCTTGGTCGCCCGTGTTAAACAGCTTGAGGCTTTCCCTGAAAGCCGTATTTATGGCAACACAGGTGCTCTGACGCTGGATAATGCACGACACATTCATCGTAGTACTGACTGCACTCGTTTCCGTAGCGGTAAGCCGGTAAAACTGTCTGAGAGCAGAGGTCCGGAAACCACCGACGACTGATTCTGATCATACGCCATGGAGGGCTTATGTGGTTTAACTCAGAAACGCGAGCCACAACGCGGGGCAAAGGCACTGCGGTGGAACTCGAAGCAGAGAAATTTCTGCAAAAGAAAGGACTTCGGAAGGTTACCCGTAACTACC
Organism: Thalassolituus sp.; assembly: GCF_984348125.1. NCBI lineage: Bacteria > Pseudomonadati > Pseudomonadota > Gammaproteobacteria > Oceanospirillales > Oceanospirillaceae > Thalassolituus > Thalassolituus sp. The sequence continues at coordinate 186,915 of NZ_CFHJLR010000001.1, read as the reverse complement.
TGATTAAAGGTGGTGAAATCGACCTGATCATGCGGGATGGCGAGGTTCTGGTTTTTATTGAAGTGCGCTATCGCCAGTCCGAAGAGCATGGCTCAGGTGCTGAGACAGTCACCTACCAGAAACAACGGCGCCTGCGCCGGGCTGCATTGCATTACCTCCAGAAGCATTACGGAAATCGCGAGCCTGACTGCCGCTTTGATGTTATCTCCGCCAGCGGTAACCCCGTAATATTTGAGTGGATATCTGACGCTTTCTGAAATGCGTCTTTTTCTTTATGATGGCGACAGGTTTATTCGGGAGTTAGTCTGTGCAAGATCGTATTATCGGCCACTTCGGCGCCAGCATCGAAACCAAAACACTCGCCGCTGAAGAGCTGCCACCCTATATCGAGCATGCATCACAGATGATGGTTAATGCACTGATCAGTGGCGGAAAAATTCTTACCTGCGGTAATGGTGGTTCTGCGGGTGACGCACAGCACTTCTCTTCTGAACTTCTGAACCGGTTCGAGCGTGAACGTCCCAGCCTTCCGGCCATTGCGCTGACGACTGATCCATCCACGATTACCTCAATCGCTAACGACTACAGCTACAACGAAGTCTTCAGCAAACAGATTCGTGCTCTGGGCAATCCCGGCGATGTACTGCTGGCTATCTCAACCAGTGGTAACTCAAGTAACGTTGTTCAGGCCATTCAGGCTGCGCATGAACGCGATATGGTGGTCGTTGCTCTCTCAGGGAAAGATGGCGGTCATATGACGTCACTGCTGACCGCTGAAGATGTAGAGATCCGGGTACCGAGTGATGTCACAGCCCGCATTCAGGAAGTTCACCTGGTCGTGATTCACTGCCTGTGCGATCTGATCGATTGCGCGCTCTTCGGTGAAGAATAACTGGCTGAAGAATAACTGGGTGAAGAATAGCTAGAGTCACGTTCAACATTGAGCGGGGGTAATCTGCCGCTCAGTGCCTCCCTTGCTTCACTCGGTAAAATCCCCGTCCAGCGACGAAAACTACGGCGAAAATTGGCACCATCTCCCAGCCGCAGCGCGTCTGCAATATCTTCGTTACTCCCGCACTCAAAGTGCATCAGCTCGAGGCTGTATCTCAGACGGATCTGATCCCCGACTTGCTGATATCGCATCCCATCGACCGCCAGATAACGCTTAAGAGTCGCGCTGCTGATTCCGAAGTAACTGGCCGTGTCCGACAACGATGGAAGCTCAGGAAACCTATGTGAGAGATAGCTTGCAACCTGCTCCGCAAACGACTCTGCCGGAATACCCGTCATCAGTGTTTTCGCCTGGGCGATCGCCATATCACGAATCCGTGGAGATCCAGTGGCCCAGGGACGCGATAAGAAAGCCTCCGGGATCGCCATAAAGCAGCCCCCTGCTCCTGCAGTGGTCTCCTCCCCACAGTAGACACGCATACGTCGCAGTTGTGCTGCATCACACTGCCCGGGGCAACAGATCCACCCAGAATTGTTTTCCTGACACTGCTCGCGGGTCACAGAAACCAGAGCTGTCATATAAGCTTCGCTTAGCAACTTCTCCGCGCGTGGACTCAACCCAAAAACATTCTGCCAATGAAGTACCCGATAACCGTTAAATTGACTCATGCATGGCACAAGCCCGGGAGCCAGCCAGTGCCTGAACTCACAAAGTATCTGCAGAAAATCGCCCAGATCCGTTGCCGTCGCAAGCGCCTGACTGAAAGGGCCCGCGTAACCCGGCCAAAGTCGAGCTCCCCAGCGCGATGCTATTTCATCCTGAGGCAGGTAGTGGGCAATGTTGTCCGCAAGAACCGCCAGTTGCCGTACATTGAACCGGACACCACCATTCATATGCGCTTGTGAGGCAAGGTCTTCCACGAAGATGCCAGTACCACGAAGCAACTTGTGCTGAGGCACATCCGATGCCAGCGCCAGATCCAGAAGCTGAGCCATGGGGTAGCAGGCCTGAAGATACTTATCTTCAGCCGTAAGCCAACCGCCTCTGCGTGTATGAGCGCCGGATTCGTTGTTCTTATGAATAATCGTAGGCCTCATGACACCAGGCTCATACCGGTTCCTGATACCGCACTCTGCAATGCGTCTGTTGCGCGTTTAACCAAGGCCTGCGGATCATCCATTGGCTGTCGGACACCGATACCGACATCTAACACCTGCTCGACCCTATGGTCTGAATCGGATAAGTGAAAACAGAAATGCTCCACGGCTGTGCGCAGGTTAACCGCCAGATCGCGGGCTTCAGAGGGGCGGGTATGGGGCATCAGAATAACGAGGCGATCTCTTGCAACCCGGCAGATAAGATCCTTCTGGCGCAGGTTCAGGATCAGATACTCACCGGTCTCACGCAACAGGCGGTCCGCCTCACGATAACCATAACGTCGCTCAAACTGGTTAAAGTCATGCAACTCGACGATCAGAGCGACCTGATGTGCCTGCTCATCTGCCCAGTCGGATGCCAGTGTCGCTTCAATCTGCTCGAAACGAGCAACCTGGCTAAGACCATCTAACCAGAGATGATCCCGGAAAACCTGCTCACGTTTCAGTAACTGTGTACGAATACTTAATTGTTCTTTATGCCAATGCCACAAACCGTACGTCAGTAGCCCTAACCCTATCGGCATGAGTACGGATTCCACTGCACTCTCCCATGCCTGAGTGCCGGCCAACGCGAAGAACTCATCCAACGTATCCTGCCACATCGCCAGAAACATAAACCCCAGCCCGAGCGTCAGAAGATTCGTCACGCGCCCAGCCGGGCGACTGCGTAGTACCATAAGTAACCAGATAACCAATGCCAGCGCGGTCGACCCCTCGCCCACAACATCTACCCAGTCAATCGCAGCCATGCCTTTGGGCGCCCCCAGGCCCGCCGATAAACCGGTCAGAAGCAATGCCATAGAACCGACAAGAAATAATTTTCGTGTATGTAATCGCAGCAGTGAATTCATTAATAGCTCCCGGAATAGCCCGCCACTAAAGACGCTAGAAAGATCTTTTAAAAACGCTAGAAAAGACGCTAAAACAGACGGACTAGTTTGCCAGAACAATATGACAAAACGTCGGGGGTCGGATCAGCTCACTCAGAATGCGCCTGAATCGAAAAATAGTATTTCTGAGCAGCAGGTAATAGCGACATACCCACTCAAATCCAGCCATTGCAGCTCACTGGATCATTATTCGCGCTGGTCATAACAGCTCAATTGCATACTTAAACGGCCCATTTCCGAGGCATACATCAAGCGCGGGATGTATTCCGTCACGCCACTGTCACATTTCATTTTTAGGGTCTGCCCAACTCATGCCTATCTCAAAAAAATCATGAATGGAGCAATCTCATGACATTTCGCACGGTGCCGCTGGTAGCAGCAATCGCACTTCTCAGTTCTGGCCAGGCATTGGCTGATCAGAATCCATCAATGACAGAAAAAAATGCTGATGACGAAATTGTCGTTGTTGGTCAGGCAGCACGTATGCAGCGTGCACTGGAGCGCGAGCGCTTTGCCGATAACACCATCAGTGCTGTCGATGCCGATGCCATTGGTGAACTCCCTGACGCCAACGCCGCTGAAGCATTGCAACGTATTCCTGGCCTTTCTATTGAACGTGACCAGGGCGAAGGCCGCTTCGTCCGCATCCGCGGTGTCGGCGCTGAACTGAATGCGGTAACAGTCAACGGTGTTCAGGTACCAGCACCAGAAGCTGGCAGCCGTGCAGTTGCACTGGATGTTATTCCATCGACTCTGCTCAGCTCGCTTACTGTGACTAAAACGCTGACTCCAGACATGGATGCCAATGCCATTGGCGGTACCGTCGACATTAAAAGTATTTCTGCCCTCGATAAAGAAGGCGCCTTTGCCACAGCAAAAGCGGAAGCGGCTTACGATGAGCAAAGCGAAAATACCAACCCGTCTCTGGCCGTCTCGGCAGGTAATGCCTTTGAGCTGGACGGTGAAAAGCGCTTGGGCGTTGCCCTGGCCCTGAGCTGGGATGACCGAAAGTTCGGCTCGGATAACGTTGAAACCGGCGGCGGCTGGGATCTTGAAGAAGACCCTGCGGTACTGGATGAAATCGAGATGCGCGAGTACAGCATTAATCGCGAACGTGTCGGTGCCGCACTGAACCTTGAGCTGGAACTGAATAAAGATCACCGCTTTTATATGAACAATCTCTACAGCCGTTTTTCCGATGAAGAACAACGTCTGGCGATTGTCAGTGAATTTTCCGAAGGCGTAACTGCAGGTACAGAAATTGATGGTGCCGTTGCCCGTGAGCTTAAAGACCGGGAAGAAACACAGACCATTATGTCTTCCGTTGTAGGCGGCGAGCATTTCCTCGGTGACTGGATTGTTGAATATAAGCTGGGGGCCAGTAAGGCCTCTGAAGACGAGCCAGACGGCATTGCTGGCGCCGTATTTGAGAGCAGCGATGACATTACTGGCCTGTCATTCGGTAACAGTCGACGCCCTGTTGTCAGTGGCCCCGCCGCTTTCTATGACCCGGCGCAGTTCGAGCTCACTGAAATTGAATCTGAAAGTAACCTGACTGAAGACATTCAGCGTCAGGCTCAACTCGACATCAGCCGCGACCTGCTGATCAACGAACGTTTCGCTACTCTTAAGGGCGGTGCAAAAGCAGTCAAACGTCGTAAAACTCAGGACGGTGACGTCTGGGTTTACGAGGACTTCGGCGCTGTATCCACCAGCATGGCCGATTATGCAGAGGGCGATCGGGATTACTCTCTGGGCCAGTTTGGACCGGGTATCAACAAAGACTCTGTTCGTAACCTGATGTCAGGCCTTGATCGCGATGCAGCCTACGACGAAGAAGAGTCCACTCTCGCAGATTACAGCATCAACGAGAACATCACGGCCGCGTACCTGATGGGCAGCATGGATGTGACCAATGATCTGCATGTGATCGCAGGTGTCCGCCATGAAATGACTGACACCGAACTGGCAGGCAATGCTCTGACCACAGACGATGAGCTGATCCGCACCGAAACGGACAACGACTACAGCCACACGCTACCGGCACTCCTGACGCGCTGGAATATCAACCGTTCAACCCAGATGCGTGCCGCGTGGACCAATGCTGTCGTACGTCCGACCTTTGAACAGATGAGTCCTAATTTCACGGACGACGGCGAAGAAGCTGAAATGGGAAACCCAGAACTGGATGCGCTTGAATCAGCCAACTTTGATCTGGGCATTTCTCACTACATGGGATCAACCAGCGTCGTTTCTGCAGCCCTGTTCTATAAAGACATCAGTAACTTTATCTATGAATCAGACATCGCGGGCTCTACCGGTTACGAAGACTACGATGAAGTCATCACTTTCCAGAACGGTGACGACGCTGAACTGAAAGGCCTCGAGCTGGCATTTTCCCATCAGTTCAGCAGCCTGCCTGCACCGTTTAACGGTCTGCTGATGAGCGCGAACGCAACCTTCACCTCCAGTGATGCCACTGTCAGTGGCTTTGTTGACGGCGAACTGACCGAGCGTGATATTCAACTGCCGAACCAGTCTGACGTTACCGGTAACTTCATCGTGGGTTACGAGAACGATGTTTATAGCGTACGCCTGGCGACCAACTACAAGTCAGAATATCTGGCCGAAGTGAATAGCCTGGAGAACGACCTGTCGGACGTTTATCAGAGCAGTCAGACCCAGATGGATCTGAACGCAGCATACAGCGCAACCGACAACCTCAAAGTGACCTTTGAGATCGCCAACCTGACTGACGAGCCTTACTACAGCTATCAGAACAAAGAGCGCTACAACGCTCAGTACGAAGACTACGGCCCGACCTATCGTCTGGGTGTTCGCTTCACTAATTTCTGATTCTTGATCACCGATCGTTTATCACTGCGTCATCAATGACGCAAAAGCAGGTGCCGGCCCAAGCCGATACAGGCCGGTACCTGCCTCCCGAATACCTGATACGGATACACCATGAAAGCACACCAAACTAAGCTGAAAATGCTTTTTACAGCCACCGCAATAAGCTCTGCGTTTATAAGCGGATGTGCGAGTCACTCAGAGTCACCTGATCATAGTTTCAACCTTGATTCGACTCCTGCCAACCTGAACGTTCACGCAACAGGTATCACAGCGGAAACCGGTTGGCAGTTACACTCGCAGAGCTGGATTCTCACCACCAACAACGGCCTGACGCTCGATAATAGAAGCCTCACAGGCAACTTTCGCGCAGAGTATGGCGACCAGCGTGGTGACCTGATAGTCACTGTCAACGACAGTGCTAAAACCCTGGTCGCTCATCATCTCGGTAAACAGCAGACCGTTTCATCCCAGCCATTATCTTTTGCAGTTGAGGGACTGTGTCTTTACCAGCCCGATAATCAGACCACACAGCTTTTTATTCTCGGCGACGACCACCTGGCACGCCAGTACTTATTGGATATCGACAAGAAAAATGTACTGACAGAAATCCGCACGCTACCACTACCACCAGAGACAGAAAATTGCGTCGTCAGTGATGACCTTAATACGCTTTACGTCAGTGAAGAGAGCATGGGAGTCTGGGCTTATGCCGCTTCTGCCGAGGCGCCGTATTCGCGAACGGCAGTCGACCTGGTCGCGCCCTATGGAAACCTTCCGGAAAATGCAGGCGCGTTATCCATCGTTGGAAATCAGTTGATCGTTGCCAGCACGGGCGAACGCTATATCAGTAGCTACACAATCGGGCCCACCAGCGCCGCAGAACCACAGCAGTGGGTGCTGAATGATGGTTTCGAAATTGAAACTTTCCGCGCCTGGACTTCCGGTGAAGAGGTGCGTTTTTCAGCGTTTGACGATGCATCAGGTGAGCTTTTTCAAGGCATTCTTCCACTGACTGACATTTCACCTATTGACGTCCCGGTAACGCACTCGGTCACACCAACCGCTGAAACTACGCGCGTTATTTCTGCCGGTGACGCCGCAGATGATCCGGCGATCTGGGTAAACAGCAATAATGCAGAAGCCAGCCTGATTCTGGGCACCGATAAACAGTATGGTCTGGATGTCTACGACTTAACGGGTAAGCTGAAACAGAGGCTGGACAATGGACGTCTGAACAACGTTGATGTCCGCTACAATCAGAAACTTGCCGGCAAGGTCGTTGATATCGCCGCCGCCAGTCACCGGGATCTGAGCGCCATCAGCCTGTTTGCCATCGATCAGACTTCAGGACACGTTTCCTGGGTGAACGATATAAAAACCCAACTCGATGATGTCTACGGCCTGTGCATGGCTCAGACCAACCAGGGCACTTACGTCTTTATTAATGATCAGGACGGCCGCTACGAGCAGTATAAAGTCATTTCTGAAAACGATACCTGGTCAGCGAAGCGGGTACGGGAGTTCGTCCTTCCTTCTCAACCAGAAGGCTGCGTTGCCGATGATAAAAACAATCGCCTTTTTGTCGGCGAAGAGGCGGCCGGCGTCTGGCTGACGTCCATTTCTGCAGATACTGCACCGGACCCGAAGTTAATCATTGAAGTAGATGACAACCTCGTTGCCGATGTCGAAGGCATGTCGATTTATCACGGTACCGAAACAAGTTATCTGGTGGTCAGTAGTCAGGGCGATGACAGCTACGTACTTTACTCAAGTGAAGCTCCTTATGAGTATGTTGGCCGGTTTAACATCGCAATGAACGCCGCTACGGGAATTGATGGAGCATCGGAAACCGACGGACTCGACGTAACCTCAGCAGCCCTCGGCAGTGCCTATCCGGATGGTTTGCTGGTCGTTCAGGATGGTCGGAATGTAATGCCCACGGAAAACCAGAATTACAAGCTGGTGAGCTGGTCAGACATTGCGCGTGAACTCAACCTCTGAGCACCGCAGATAGGTGTAAACAGAAAAAAGAAAGCCCGGTTGCCAACTTGGTTAATTACCCTAGTTGATAACCCTAGCTAATTACCATCGTTGATTTCCGGGCTTTTTCTTTTTACCAGTAAGGCGCGCTGGCGCTAATCTTTTAATCGATTAATCCCGAGCGCCTTCAAGGTATATTTCTCGAAGACGGGCTCAGATGAACCTGTTTTCATTTTATGCATGAAGTATTTTTCAAACGCGACCTTGGCAAGGTGCACCCACTTCCCTTTTTTGAACCAGGTGACATTTCTTGGTGGAATCTGAGGAATCGCGACAAACGCTGCGCCGGTATCACCCATGTCCGCAAGACAGATCGCACTCCACGTGCCCTTGGCATCTGCCACTCCCCCTTCGATGTCAGCTTTTAAATTATGCGCAATGGCCGTCATCATGGATTCAATCATGTACCCTGTTTTTGGAGTACCCGTCGGCACAGGGGTTTCCTCAACCGGAGGAATTGCGACGCATACACCCGCCGAATAAATATTGCTCCATTTCGTATTGCGCTGATGCTCATCAATCAGAACAAACCCTTTCGGATTGCACAGCCCTTCGACGGCAGCAACGGGATCAACGCCTGCAAATGAAGGCAACATCATGGAGTGATTAAATGGCAGTTCGTGCTCTTTTTTCAGCGAGCCGTCATCGTTCAGTTCTTCGACATACATAACGCCATCACCGACTTTGGTTACCTTGGCGTTGGTAATCCACTTAATGTGACGATTACGCAGTTCACTCTCAAGCATCGACTTCGAGTCACCAACACCGCCAAGCCCCAAATGACCGATGTAGGGTTCACTGGTTACATAAGTCATTGGAACCCGATCCCGTACCTTACGGTTTCTGAGTTCTTTATCGAGGATAAAGGCGTACTCATACGCAGGGCCAAAGCAAGAAGCGCCGGGCATCGCGCCAACGATCACATGACCCGGGTCATTCGATAATTTATCAACATCATCAAGGCAGGTTTCTGCGTGGTCGAGCGCGCAGATAGACTGTGTAAATCCCCCGTGAGGGCCAGCACCTTCAACCGCAGCGAAGTTCAGCTTAGGTCCAGTAGCAATGACCAGATAATCGTAGGCTTCAGTTGATCCGTCGGCCAGGGTCAGCTGGTTTTCATCCGGATTAATTGCCGTCACCGCCTGGGCAATGAATTCGATGCCTTTCTTTTCCAGATAAGGTCGGATGGGAAAACTGGTATCCGGGCGCTTGCGCCAACCCACAGCGATCCAAGGATTAGACGGGACGAACCAGAAATCCTCGCGCTCGTTGATGACGGTGACCTGATGCTCTTTGCCCAACAACTCACGAATTTCATAAGAACCAGCCATTCCGCCGGTGCCTGCGCCAAGAATTACTACACGTGCCATGAGAGTCCCTCCGGATTCAGTACTTCCTTTTAGATTACTCCTATTTTCTAAAATAACCATATAGTAATAAAGTATAAGAACAGGCAGAGAAGCCAGGCGACAGAAGTTCTGTGGTGGGAACGGAAGTTAGAGGTTATCGCTGTGGCACGAACAGGTCTGACGAGCTGGCACTTTCCAGCGCTGCCAGTCCCCTGTGCCGGCATCATATGTTCGGAGATAACCGTGCTGTGGAGAACCAAAGCCGACGATCAGGCGCAACGCCTCAACCACCTGAGTCGTCCCTATGACTCCCACTACTGGAGAGAGAATTCCGTTTTCCGAGCAGGTTAGAGTGTCATCTTTCAACGATGGATACAGGCACCGGTAACAGGGCGAACCTTGCTGGCGCGGGTCAAACACAGCGACCTGGCCATTCAGGGCAACGGCGGCACCGGATACCCAGGGGATGCACTTCTGCAAGCAGACTTCGTTGATCGCGTAACGGATCGCGGCGTTATCTGAACAGTCGACGATGACCGTCAGCCCGTCATGTGAACTGCCCTGTCCGTTTAACCCGTCCTCTGAGCTCAACCAATCCTGCTGGCTCAACCACTCAGAGTCGGCACGCTGAACATAGCAGGATATCTTTACGTCCGGATTAACCGCCTGACAGCGCTGTGCCGCAGACGCTACCTTGCTCATCCCCACTGAGGCCGTGTCATGAATCACCTGCCGCTGCAGGTTTGAAACCTCAACCTGATCGTCGTCTACCAGAATCAGATGTCCAACTCCGGATGCAGCCAGATACAGCGCCACCGGTGATCCGAGACCACCCAGCCCTATGACTACAACCGTCGCTCTGGAAATGGCTTCCTGCCCCTCTATATCTACCTCAGGGAGCAGAATATGGCGGCTATAACGAAGCAGTTGATCATCCTTCATTCAGGCACTCCCGGCATTCGCCCACCGCTGATCCTTGGATTGCCGCCCAGATCACAGCGGTTCTGTACATTCACGAAGCCTCTTTGACGTAAGTAGTCACACACCGCCTCAGCCTGATCGTACCCATGTTCCAGCAACAACCAGCCGTCAGGTTTCAGATAGTCAGGAGCGTGATCAATAATATGAAACAGATCCGCCAGCCCTGACTGCTCAGCCACCAGTGCCGAGGCAGGCTCAAAACGCACGTCGCCCTCAGCGAGATGGTTATCATCAGGATCAATATAAGGCGGGTTTGAGACAATCAGATCGAAGTGGCCGTTGACGCGCTCAAACCAGCTGCCATGAATCAGATGAACATCAAGCTCCAGACGCGAGGCGTTGCTCTGCGCCAGCGCATAGGCGTCGACATCGAACTCCACGGCTTCAACAGACCAGGCGGGATATTCACTTTTAATGGCCAGCGCAATCGCGCCTGTGCCGGTACCAAGATCAATAGCCCTTGCGGCATCTGGCAGATCAAGATCCAGCACCCATTCAATCAGAGTTTCTGTATCCGGCCTTGGGATAAGTGTCGAAGGTGCAACTCTGAGCGGTAAGGACCAGAACTCTCTGACACCCGTAAGATGCGCTATGGGATGCCCCTCAATACGGCGGGCTAATAATTTGTTGAGCGAGTCTTGCTGCGACTCTGTCAGCGACTTTTCTGGCCATGTATAAAGCCAGGCGCGATTCACATCCAACACATGCATCAGCAGCAGTTCTGCATCCGCACGAGGGGACTCACTGTCGGTCAATGAAGTCTGAGCCCGAGCCAGCCAGTCGCTAACGCTGCTCACTGCCCCGCCATTTCAGCCAGCAGATTGGCCTGATGCTCGTGAATCAGAGGTTCAATCACTGGTGACAGATCGCCCTGTACGATTTCATCCAGCTTGTAGAGGGTCAGATTAATGCGGTGGTCGGTAACCCGGCCCTGAGGATAGTTGTAGGTACGGATACGCTCCGAGCGATCGCCCGAGCCGACCAGGGATTTACGGGTGGCGGCCTGCTCTGCCTGAGCGGCAATGCGCTGGGCGTCGCGTAGGCGGGTCGCCAGCATAGCCATGGCTTTGGCCTTATTCTTATGCTGCGAGCGCTCATCCTGACATTCAACCACAACGCCCGTGGGCAAGTGAGTAATACGAATCGCCGAATCTGTTTTGTTTACGTGCTGACCACCCGCGCCGGAAGCGCGGAAGGTATCAATACGCAGGTCGTTTTTGTTGATGTCGACTTCATCTTCGCTTTCGACTTCAGGCATCACAGCAACGGTACAGGCCGAGGTATGAATGCGCCCCTGGCTTTCGGTTTCTGGAACACGCTGGACACGATGAGCGCCGGATTCGAACTTCAGACGTGAATACACATCGGTACCACTGATACGCACGATCACCTCTTTAAAACCACCGTGCTCGCCTTCGTTGGCGCTCATCATTTCTGTACGCCACCCCTGGGTTTCAGCAAAGCGGGTGTACATACGGTAGAGGTCACCGGAGAAAATTGCGGCTTCATCGCCGCCGGTACCCGCGCGGATTTCGACAATCACATTGCGGCCGTCATCCGGGTCTTTTGGCAACAACAGAATTTCAATTCTGGATTCCAGATCTGCAATCGCGACCTTGGCGGAATCAAGCTCTTCCTGGCCCATGGCCCGCATATCGGGGTCATCATCACTGGCCAGTACTTCCGCTTCTTCCTGATCAGAGACTGCCTGTTCATAATCTGAATACGCTTTGGCGACTTCTTCCAGCTCTGCATATTCCTTGGAAAGATTACGGAATTTATCCTGATCGCTAATCACGTCAGGGTCAGACAACAGGTGTCCAACCTCTTCGTAGCGGTCTCTGAGGCTTTCCAGTTTTTGCAGTATCGAAGGTTTCATTCGTTTGAGTTATCCAGATCGAACAGTTCGCGACTCCAGTCGAGAACTTCACGACGCCCTTCGGCGCCAGCACGGCGCAGAGCCGTCATGGGTTTATGCAGCATTTTATTGCCGAACGTATGAGCAAACGTACGCAGAACTTTTTCGGGGTCTCCGCCATTCTGAATCTGCTTCAGAGCTTTCTCAAGCTGCTCATCCCGTAATGTTTCAACGTAGCTACGCACGTCAGTGAGAGTGCTGACGGCATCGAGCGCTTTCAGCTCGCGCATGTAATGCTCAACGCCAGCTTCAATCAGCTCTTCCGCCTGCTGAGCAGCATCCTCTCTCGAACGGACATTTTCTTCAATGATGTCCCTGAGATCATCAACGCTGTAGAGGTAAACGTCAGAGAGCTCACCCACTTCTGCTTCAATATCGCGTGGTACTGCAATATCGACCATAAACATGGGCTTGTGACGGCGCTTTTTCAGCGCCTTCTCAACCATCCCTTTGCCAAGGATCGGCAGTGGGCTGGCCGTCGATGAAATCACGATGTCAGCATCCGGCAGCACCACGGGGATATCTTCCAGCAACACCGCTTCTGCATGAAACTCTTGCGCCAGCGTCTGTGCGCGCGCCAGCGTACGATTTGCCAGAGTCAGGTGCTCAACACCCGCCTGGCGAAGATGTCGGGCAACTAACTCTATGGTTTCACCTGCACCAATCAGTAAGGCGCGGCTATTTTTCATATCCGCAAAGATATGCTGCGCCATACGCACAGCCGCAAAAGCGACTGAAACAGGGTTCTGGCCGATAGCAGTATCAGTACGGACACGCTTAGCGATTGAGAATGTCTGACGGAAAAGACGGCCTAGCTCAGACCCGACCGTGCCGGCCTCCTGAGCCACTGCAAATGCCGATTTCATCTGGCCCAGAATCTGTGGTTCGCCAAGTACCAGCGAATCCAGACCACTGGCCACGCGCATGGTGTGCGATACCGCGTCGTCGTTTTCGAGAGAATAAAGAGAGGCTTCAAGGTCCGTGCGGCCGATCTCCTGATTCTGTTCAAGCCAGTGGCCGATCAGATCAGGACAGCGATCGTCTGCGGTGCAGTAAATTTCAGTGCGGTTACAGGTCGATAGAACAACGACTTCAGAGACACAATCCAGGGCGCGAAGGTTTTTCAATACATCAGGCATACCGGCAGGATCAAACGCCACCCGTTCGCGTACAGCAACAGGAGCGGTTTTGTGGTTAATGCCCAATGCCCAGATACTCATTCTGCCGCCAGAGTTCCTCGCCTAAAAGCCGCGATTATAAACAGCCATACGGGAATTTTCCCGCTAAATCTTTGACTTACCTGTCCAAGTAACCCTAAATAACGACATAGTTGCATACCGGATCTGCTGATAAACCACACCATGGCCAACGCTGAACAGTTCTGGCGCGTCGGACGGACGCTCCTCACACTGGGCCTGACCGCTGTTACCGCGGCCTGCGCCTCACTGAATTCAAAGTCTCCCGAGGAGCCTGCTACTGCGCCCCCGGAAAAAATTGTCGAGTACAAAGCCATTCCGGCAAATACCATGTATTCACTGCTGGTTGCTGAGATGGCCGGACAACGTCAACGCTACGACGTTGCGCTCTTTCATTATCTCGATCAGGCCCGCAAAACCCGCGATCCTAATGTCGCGGAACGTGCTCTGCGTATCGCTCAGTACATTGGCGCCGCAGGGTTTGCCGCTGAAGCCTCTGAGATATGGCTGGAAGTAGAGCCCGATGACCCAGGCGCGGTGCAGGCCGCCGCTCAGGTTGCTCTGGGCCGCAAAGAATTTGATCAAAGCCTCGACCTTTATGCCCGCTTTTACGAAATGACTGGCGTGGCGCAGTTTGATTTCTATGCAGCTGCCTTACTATCCAATGATGAAGTTATACGCAGTGAGCGGCTGGATGCCCTCGACGCACTGACGCCGACCTATCCCGAAAGCGGTAATCTCGTGTACGGTCAGGCATTGTTACTCCAGTCTCTGGGGCAGGATGATGCTGCTATCCAACGCATTGATCAGGCCCTGAAACTTGAGCCGGGGCTACTGCCGGCGGCTGTTCAGAAGGCACGTATTCTGGCTCGTAATCAGCGCGTTGATGAAGCCATCGACTGGCTGGATAAGCTGCTGGATGATCACCCCGACAACAAACAGATCGCGGTGTTACGCGCTCGCATGCTCCTGCAGTCAGGTGACGTTCGTGAGGCACGCAATGCCTTTGCTGCCATCAACCGACAATATCCTAACGACGACCAGATCATTCTCTCGCTGGCACTGCTCGAGGAAGAACTCGAAAACTACAGTGAAGCAAAACCGCTTTTGCGTGAATTGCTCAATAGCAGTGATAAACAATCAGAAGCCAGTTATTACCTGGGGCGCATTGCTGCCAGTGAGAATGATCCAGATCTGGCGATCAGTTACTACCGCCAGATTGGCGACAGTCGCGAGTTCCTGCCTGCGCAACTGGCTGCTGCGCAGCTTCTCAATCAGGAGCAGGGACCTGATGCGGCCACCAGCTACCTGCAGGAACGCAGTGCCGAATTCCCTCAATACGCGGGGCAGCTCCGTCGCCTTGAAACGGATATTTTAATCAAAGCCGGACGCCAACAGGAGGCGTTCGAGAGTGTCTCCATCGCCCTGAAAGCCGAACCAGAAGACACCAACCTGCGCTATACGCGTGCCATGCTGGCCGAGCGACTCGGGAATATGGCGTTGCTGGAAAGTGATCTGCGCCAGATCATTGAACAGAACCCGGATCATGCCGAAGCACTTAACGCACTGGGCTACAGCCTTGCCAATAAAACCGACCGGTTTGATGAAGCCGAGCCTCTGATTGAACGTGCCATTGCGCTCCAGCCCGACAATCCGGCCATCATAGATAGCCTCGGTTGGCTGTACTTTCGTGAGGGTAAGCTGAACGAGGCTGGCCCTCTTCTACTTGATGCCTGGAACCGTATGAACGACCACGAGATCGCGGCGCATCTGGGCGAATGGTACTGGGCTACCGGCGATAAAGAATCTGCTTATGACATCTGGGCAAAGGGGCTTGAACTCGAACCAGAGAGCGAGGTCATTAATGAGACTTTACAACGCCTTGGTGTCGACCCGTCGGATTTATAACATGCTTCGTTTTCTTACCCGGCTGCCTCTTGCGGCCGCAATTCTGCTGATGTCAGCCTGTGCTTCGTTTCTTCCCCAGGGAGGCAGTGATGCTCTACAAGACAGTCTTAATGACGTTCAGCACTGGCAGGTCCGCGGCAAAATGTCGGTTATCACACCCGATGACAGCGCGACTGGCTACATGGACTGGAAACAGAATCAACGCGAGTTTGATCTGTATATCGCCGGCCCACTCGGGCAGGGAGCAACACGACTGACCGGCGATAAACGCTCCGCTGCACTCACTCTTCCCGGCTGGGACGAACCTCGTCATGCCGAATCACCGGAAGAACTGATGTTGCTCTATCTCGGCTGGAATTTTCCGGTGTCTGATATCCGCTATTGGGTAAAAGGCCAGGCCAGTCCGAACGGCAATGCCAACACTGAGTACGACGAGAGTGGCCTTCTGTCACGCATGGAACAGTACGGCTGGACCATCACCTACAAGCGCTACTCAAATCAGAATGGCTACTGGCTGCCGGGTCTGGTCAAAGTGAGTGGCCACGATTTCCGTTTTACCTTTTCTATCCGTGAGTGGACTCTGCATGACTGAGCGAAACGACGACAAGTGGCTGACTCTCCCTGCGCCTGCCAAGCTCAATCTGTTTCTGCATATCACCGGACGTCGGGCGGACGGCTACCACAATCTGCAGACCCTGTTTCAATTTCTGGACTATGGCGACGAGCTGTCGTTCCGGGTGCGCGACGATAGCGAGTTAACTCTCAGCCCCGCCATCGATGACGTTCCTTTCGAAAACAATCTGATAATCAAAGCGGCAAGACTGCTGCAGTCCCGTGCGACCGGCGAAACATCCGGAGCAGACATTCAGCTTAAGAAGATTCTGCCCATGGGAGGCGGGCTGGGTGGCGGAAGCTCAGACGCTGCGACCACATTGCTCGCGCTCAACCACCTATGGCAGCTCAACCTGAGCCTTGATGAGCTGGCAGATATGGGGCTGGCGCTTGGCGCCGATGTGCCCGTATTTATCCGCGGCGAAGCGGCCTTTGCCGAAGGCGTTGGTGAAGTCCTGACCCCGGTGCCAGAGCTCGACGAACCCTGGTTTCTGGTGGTCTGTCCGCAAGTACATGTAAATACTGCAAAAATTTTCTCACACGAGGGCTTGACCCGGGATACAGAGGTCATTAATATTCGCACCGCGTTGAGGCAAGGGGGCAGAAATGACTGCCAGCAAGTCGTCACGATGCTCTACCCAGAAATAGGTAAAGCATTGAATTTGCTAAATAAATTTTCCTTTGCTAAGATGACGGGCACTGGAGCTTGCATATTTTCAAGCTTCGGTTCTGAGACAGAAGCCAGACAGGTTTCTGACCAGTTACCGGCTGAGTATGTGGCCTTTGTTGCGAAAGGAACTAACCTTTCAACGACGCATAAGGTATTATTCAGACCGTCTTAAATGCTGGGGTGTCGCCAAGTGGTAAGGCAACGGGTTTTGATCCCGTCATTCGCAGGTTCGAGTCCTGCCACCTCAGCCAATTCTATCTCCTCCATCTTTGAAATCACTGCATCAAGGGGACGACTGTGTCTAAGTTGATGGTATTTACCGGTAATGCAAATCCGGAACTGGCTAAGCTCGTCGTCGAGCGTCTCGATCTTTCCCTTGGCGAAGCCACCGTGGGCAAATTCAGTGATGGTGAGATAACCGTCGAAATTAATGAAAACGTTCGCGGTAAAGACGTTTTTATCCTGCAGCCTACCTGCGCACCAACCAATGACAACCTGATGGAAATGCTGCTGATGGCCGACGGTCTGCGTCGTGCATCCGCAAGCCGTATCACAGCCGTTGTTCCATATTTTGGCTACGCCCGTCAGGATCGTCGTCCACGCAGTGCTCGTGTGCCTATTTCTGCGCGCGCCGTAGCTGACATGATGTCAGGTTCTGGTATTGACCGTGTTCTGACTGTTGACCTGCACGCTGACCAGATTCAGGGCTTCTTCGATATCCCTGTGGATAACGTGTATGGCTCCCCTATCCTGCTGGACGATATGGAACGTCAGAACTTTGAAGATCTGATCGTTGTATCACCAGACATCGGTGGTGTTGTTCGTGCACGGGCGATCGCTAAGCAGCTTAACGTTGACCTCGCGATTATCGACAAACGCCGCCCTAAAGCGAACGTATCTGAAGTCATGCACATCATCGGTGATGTGAAAGACCGTACCTGTGTTCTGGTCGATGACATGGTCGATACCGCCGGTACCCTGTGTCAGGCAGCGAAAGCATTGAAAGAATTTGGTGCGAAAAAGGTTGTCGCCTACTGTACGCATCCTGTACTATCCGGGCCCGCGATTGAACGCCTTGCCAGTGCAGAGCTCGACGAGCTGGTAGTGACTGACACTATCCCTCTGTCTGAAGCCGCCCGCGCAACCGGCACGATCCGCCAACTGACCATTGCAGGTCTGCTGGCAGAGTCGATCCGTCGCGTAAACAACGAAGAATCCATCAGTGCGATGTTCCGTTAAGCCGCGAGCTTAAGAACAACGAACTGATTATCGGCAACACCACAAGGTGTTGCTATAACGACCGCCGGCGTTGGTCGCAAACTCCGGCGGTTTTTACATCCTGAAATGAGGAAATCACTATGTCAGACTTCACTTTGTCTGCTGTAACTCGCGAAGATGCGGGGAAAGGTGCGAGCCGCCGCCTGCGTCGCGAGAACGGCGTTCCAGCAATCATCTACGGCGGTAAAGCCGGTGGTAACGACCGTAAGCCTACGCCTATCACTCTGAAGGCGAATGAACTGAACAAAGCTCTGGAATCAGAAGCTTTCTACAGCTCAATGATCACTCTGTCTGTTGATGGAAAAGACGAAACTGTAATCCTGAAGGATCTGCAGCGTCACCCTGCGAAGAACCTGATCTGGCACGCTGACTTCCAGCGCGTAAGCAAGTCTTCTAAGATCACTACTACCGTTCCACTGCACTTCCTGAACGAAGACACCTGTAAAGGCGTTAAGCTCGGCGGCGGTAAGATTATGCACCAGATGAACACCCTTGAAATCGTATGTGCCGCTGGCGACCTGCCAGAGTACATCGAAATCGACATGGCTGACGTTGAAGTTGGCGGTGTAATCCACCTGTCTGACCTGAAACTGCCTAAAGGCGTTGAGTCTCTGGCACTGTCACACGGTGAAGAACACGATACTTCAGTTGTTTCTGTAATCGAGCCTAAAGGTTCGAAAGAAGACGAAGCTGAAGACGCTGAAGCTGAAGGCGGCGACGAGTAATCGTTGCGCTCAGAGAAAAGCGGGGCTTGTCCCCGCTTTTTTATTGTCTGCTATTTATCACACTGATATCGAATGGACATTGTATGGCTGATCCAATTCGCTTAATCGTAGGCCTTGGCAACCCAGGCGCAGAATACGAAAACACCCGCCACAATGCCGGTTTCTGGCTGGTTGAACGCCTCGCCCGACAGGAAGGCATCACGCTTTCACCAGACAAAAAATTCTTCGGACTCTCTGGCAAAGGGCGCATTGGCGGTCAGGAATGCTATCTCCTTATGCCAACGACCTTTATGAATCGCAGTGGTCAGGCGGTAGCCGCATTAGCGAACTTCTACAAAATCAAAACCAGCGAAATTCTGGTCGTCCATGACGAACTGGACATGCCCCCTGGCGTTGCCAAGTTCAAAACCGGAGGCGGTCACGGTGGACAGAACGGTCTTCGCGATATCATCGCTCGTATGAGCAATCAGAAAGATTTCCATCGCCTGCGGGTCGGTATTGGTCACCCGGGTGATAAAAATCTGGTCACCGGTCATGTACTGGGACGCGCCAGCAAAGCAGAACAACAAGCCATCGACAGTGTCATCGATGAGGCAATACGTGTACTGCCAGATGCGATCGCCGGTGACTTGCCGAAAGCTATGAATCGACTTCACAGCTTTAAAGGGTAAAATACCCGCCACAAGTAATCAGATACACCAACCAAACATACGATCGGGATACAGAAATGGGCTTTAAATGCGGAATCGTTGGTCTGCCCAACGTCGGTAAATCAACACTCTTCAACGCTCTGACCAAATCAGGCATCGCGGCAGAGAACTTCCCCTTCTGTACCATTGAGCCTAACACTGGCATGGTGAACATGCCCGATCCACGCCTTGATGCACTGGCAGCGATCGTTAACCCTGAGAAAGTCATTCCAACCGCCATGGAATTCGTCGATATCGCAGGCCTGGTCGCTGGTGCATCAAAAGGTGAAGGTCTGGGTAACCAGTTTCTGGCCAACATCCGCGAAACAGACGCGATTGCGCACGTTGTACGCTGCTTCGAAGACGACAACGTTATTCACGTAGCGAATCAGGTAGACCCTGCGGCCGATATCGACATCATCAATACTGAGCTGGTGCTGGCTGACCTTGATTCATGTGAGAAACAGCTGCAGCGAGTCACCCGCACCGCGAAAGGTGGTGATAAAGACGCCATCGCTCAGAAGGCCCTGCTTGAGAAGCTGATTCCTCATTTTGAAGAAGGCAAAACCGCGCGCATGCTGGATATGGACGACGATGAGAAACGTGTTGCACGTCAATTCCATCTTCTGACCACCAAACCAACCATGTACATCGCCAACGTTTCAGAAGAAGGCTTTGAGGATAATCCTTATCTGGATACAGTACGCGAAGTCGCTGCATCAGAAGGTGCTTCAGTGGTCGTGGTATGCAACAAGATTGAAGCCGAAATTTCAGAACTGGAAGACGACGAAAAGGCCGACTTCCTGGAAATGATGGGCATGGAAGAACCGGGGCTGGACCGCGTTATCCGCGCTGGTTATCAACTTCTGGGCCTACAGACCTACTTTACCGCAGGTGTTAAAGAAGTACGCGCCTGGACCATCAAAGTAGGCTCAACGGCACCGCGTGCGGCCGCTGCGATTCACACTGACTTTGAGCGCGGCTTCATCCGTGCCGAGGTGGTTGGCTACGACGACTTCATTGAGTACAACGGCGAAAACGGTGCGAAGGAAGCCGGTAAGTGGCGCTTAGAGGGTAAAGAGTACATCGTCAAAGACGGCGACGTTATCCACTTCCGCTTCAACGTCTGATCAACGCAAAAGTCGTTTATCAAGGTTTGGCTTCAGGGGTTCTCCCGGAAGCCAAACTTATTGGAACAATCAATTCATTTTCCCACTCTCTTAATTCACCAGCGAAACAACTAGACTAGAGGCTGTAAACTGCCCGGTGATTTATGACGACTCCTGCATTCCGACTACCACTGCCACTTCTGCTGGCCATGCTGACCGCCATTGGTCCGCTCTCCATCGATATGTACCTGCCCGCGATGGCAGCCATGGCTGGGTCGTTAAGCAGTGACATTCATCATGTCGAGCTCTCTGTCAGCACCTTCCTGCTTGGGTTTGCGCTCGGTCAGATTACGGGTGGCCCACTCTCTGACCGCGTTGGCCGCCGACCAGTCATTTTTCTGGGCTTAACCTTATTTGGCATCGCCAGCGTTGCTCTGACCCACGTAAGTTCTCTTGATGGTCTGTTACTGCTCCGCGGCTTGCAGGCAATAGGCGGTGGACTTGCCGTCGTGAACTCGACCGCCATTGTCCGTGACCATTTCGATGGCACTGACATTGCCAGAGTACTGTCTATGGTAGCCATGATCATGATGGCCGCTCCACTCGCTGCGCCTTTGTTAGGATCTCTGGTACTGACCTTCAGCGGCTGGAGAAGTATCTTCGGTATTCTCAGTGCCTACGCCGCCATTCTTATCTGAATTCTGGTCTGGCAACTTCCTGAGAGCCACCCTCCTCACCGGAGGATTAAGCGTTCGCCGTGGGCGGGGTATGCGACTGTCCTGAAGCACCGCGTCGCACGTCGGTATATTCTGATGCTGGCAAGTGCATACAGTGGCATGTTTGTATTTATCACCGCATCGCCGTACCTGTATCTGGAACACTTTGAACAGAACGAGCAGACATTCCCCTGGTTATTCGGTGCGAATGTCATTGTCATCATGCTGATGAACCGGCTGAATATATTCTGGCTCCGTTACTGGTCTCCGCAGCGGCTGCTGACCGCAGGAATTCTGTTGCAGTTCGCGTCAGCACTGGCGCTACTGCTACTTGCTCTGTCGCCTCACTTCAAGCTCCCTGTGGTTCTGCCGCTACTGATGATCTATGTCGGCTCTCTGGGCCTGATCACAGCCAATACCATGGGCACCGTCATGCAGTATTTCCGTGAGGTTGCAGGGTCAGCCACGGCACTGATGGGCGTCATACAGTTCAGTGGCGGCGCTCTCGCGGGACTCCTATGGGGAAAACTCCACGACCATACGCCAGTACCGATGATGGAGGTGTCCCTGCTGACCGCCTCTCTCGCACTGGTATTTCTGCTCTTCGCTCGCAAAGCCAGCCAATCAGAGGCAAGTCAGAGCGGCATTCACGCATCCGCAACAGACTGATGCATACAAGCAACAATCAATACTTGAGTAAATTGCTCAGGAGTATCAGAATGAACGTTCATTCCGCTTTATGAAGAAAATGGATAAACGCGAACTTATCATCACCGCCACCTGCGATCTGATTGCAGAGAACGGCCTTCAGGCAACGCCAATTTCAATGGTTGCCAAAGAAGCCTGTTGTGGCGCGGGAACTATCTACCGTTACTTCGAAACCAAGGAAGAGCTGATAGAAGATGTCTACCTGACCCTGATGGAGCGTTTTTCAGACGCTTGCCTGAAGGATGTCGATGAAAACGCAAGCGTAAGGGAACAATTGAACAGCGTGTGGCTCAATCTATATCACTACATGCGTGAAGTTCCCCGAGACGCCCTGCTCCTTGATCAGTTAAGCGTTGCCCCTGCAATACGTGGTGAGCTGCAGGAACAAGGAAAGCGTCGCCTGAAAGAGAAGATTGATCCTCTGTTCGAGCGCGGTAGGGAAGAAGGACTGATTAAAGATATCCCCGACGATGTACTGGGGGTGTTCGTGTACGGTGGGATTTCGACGCTGTTACGTACCGATCGTAACGCGCCCTGTGCCGTACCCACGGAAGTGACCGATGAAATGCTGCTCAGCATCTGCTGGGGAGCAATAGAGAAACGCGACTGATATTCAGGAGAGTAAGATGGCTACAGCACTGATTGATGCAGAAAAGCAGGCGACAGCAAGCGGAACGGCAGCGAATGAGTCCATGGGACGTGCTGCTAAGGCGACGGCCAGTACTGACTACTACGACCTGATTGGCACTATCGCACTTGAGCGCCGCCGTGTGCGTAACAGCGCCGAGGCGACTGCCGAGTAAGCAGCCCCCACGCCGTAATCTGTTGACCAGAACACCGTTAATGGAAAACGGCGTCTTCCCCTGTATCGCTTTCAGCAAAGGCTGGCGGCAATGCACTGTCCCGGTTAATCACAAAGACACTGTGTTCAGGGACGATCGAAACGCCCTCTGCTTCGATGTCTTCAAGTAAGATACACGTCAGATCAATAGAATCCATACCGACCACGATTGCCATCGGGCATCCATACTGGGTGTGAATAGCAACCAGATCTCCGATTTCGATGTCTTCGCGGACAGTGTTAATGTCTCCGGCAACCAGATCATCACTCGGCCAAGGCGTCTTAAAGCGTGCCAGGGCAACAAGTTGAACAATCCCCTGAACGACACCATCGTTAATGTCCAACACCATGCCCTCATCGGTTTCATCAGCATGATCATCGGATACACGCTCAAGAAGATGCATAAACAGATCTGAATCTTCGTCCGTCCAGCGCACGTCTACCGCCTGTGTACCAGTGCGTCGGGAACAAAAACTAACTTCGGTGGGTACGAGAGTGGCAGGTTCGCCTTCTCCCGCTGGCATCAGCAGACTGACCGCGTCAAAGCCTGAGTTATCGTTATTCTGAATACGCCAGTAAAGCGGTTGCATTTCTGCGTTCATAAGGTCAACTCCTTATTCACCTGGATCGGGTTTGGCCTGTAACAGGCAGTCTGAGCCGTGTCCCCCTTTCTGCAACACCTGTCTGAATGTATAGCAACCGTCACCTTCCGACACAAGCCCCATATTGTGTAAAGCTGCTGCAGTTCACACAGAGAGGCGTCAAAGCGGTCATAACAGGCCGTCGGGAACTCCCTGCATATTCCTGTTCTGCCGGGGCAACTCTGATTAAAGCAGAGCCGCTCTGTGCTCCATGATAAACTGCGTCCGTTTCTAGCGTAATCAAGGTCTGCCGAAGGAGATTGTTCTTATGACCCGTTATCCGCTCATTGGAATTCTGTTCGCCACAACGGTTCTGGCGGGTTGTGCCTCAACGCCACAGGGGCTCGATAGAATTCAGGACCGTGCCAGCCGGGAGGCTGTCAGTACGGTGCGCTCCGGGGCGACCTTGATCAAAGAGGCCGAACAGCAGAAAAGCCAGGCCAAAGCTCAGGAAACTTACCGCTTTGCACCGGCCATGACTGACTCTGCCAACGACTATCTCAACGATGCGAAGCAGGCCCGTGACAAAGGCAAAGCTGACAACGAAGTCAGAGAACTGGCCTTAACAGCTCTGGCTACGTTTGAAAAAGCGCAGTATCACACCTTAATTGCTCGGGAAACCCTGGCGCCCTCTCTGGCGCATCTGGAGGTTCTGAACAGTATCCGCTCAGACACCTATTACCCAAGTGATTATCGCGCGGTCAATGAAGATCTCGACAGCATTATCCGGACCTTAGAGACTACGGGCGCACCAGCAAGCGCCAGCCAGACGCAACGCCAGCTTCTGCTGGATATGCACGACCTTGAGGTCCGGACCATTGGCTTCATCCAGCTGCAGCAGATCCGGAACCGGATTGACGCTATGCGAGAAGCTGGCGCCGAAAAGTTAATTCCGCGCAGTTTCAGCACAGCAACAACAGCGCTGGCTTCCGCAGAAGACCTCATCAGCAAAGCCCCCCGGGCTGACGCAGAGATCGCTGCGCAGCGGGAAGCAGCAAAAACCGCCGCCGACCATGCCCAGATCATTCTGGCAATGAGCAATGAGGTTCTGGACGCAGATAAAGACAACGCTGAAGCGTTAGTTCTGCGTATCGAACGCTGGTTGTACAACATCGCTGTCGCTTTGAAATACCCAGACATCCGCCACCTGCCCATGGATGAGCAATCACGTCAGCTGGCTGAAGAAATTGAAGATGTAATTCAGCGCTGACCCACGATACAGCTGGGTCGACAACCCGGCTTTCTCTGTCTCAGCACTGGCGAATAAGTGAGCAGAGGCTGTATACTGTCGCCCCTTTTTTTGAACGACCAGACACAGCAGTATGACTGAACAGGCGAAAAAGCTTTACATCAAAACCCACGGTTGCCAGATGAACGAATACGATTCGTCACGTATGGCCGACATGCTGGGTGAAAGCCATAAAATGGTGGTCACGGACAACCCTGAAGAGGCTGACGTCATTCTGCTGAATACCTGCTCTATCCGTGAGAAGGCACAGGAGAAAGTCTTCCACGAGCTGGGCCGCTGGAAGAACCTGAAAACGACCAATCCAGACCTGAAGATTGGTGTCGGTGGCTGTGTTGCCTCCCAGGAAGGCGACGCCATCATGAAACGCGCGCCTTTTGTGGATATGGTTTTTGGCCCACAGACGCTGCACCGCCTGCCAGAGATGGTGAACAAGGCCAGTAATGCGATTCAGGTTGTAGACGTGACCTTCCCGGAAATCGAAAAGTTTGATCACCTGCCTGCCCCTAAGTCTGAAGGCAGCTCGGCGTTTGTTTCTGTGATGGAAGGCTGCTCAAAATACTGCACCTTCTGCGTCGTACCCTACACCCGCGGCGAAGAAGTCAGCCGCCCATTGGCTGACGTGCTGAAAGAATGTGAAGTGCTGGCCGCCCAGGGCGTGCGTGAAATTAACCTGCTTGGGCAGAACGTGAACGCCTACCAGGGTGACACGGGCGATGGCGACTACACAGATACAGCAGACCTAGCCGAACTGATTACTCAGGTAGCCGAAATCGATGGCATTGACCGCATCCGCTTTACGACGTCTCATCCGGTCGAATTCAGCGACAGCCTGATCGATGTATACGCGGAAGTCCCAGAGCTGGTGAGTCATATTCACCTGCCGGTTCAGAGCGGCTCTAACCGCATTCTCGCGGCTATGAAACGTGGCCACGAGATTGATCTTTATATCGATAAGATCCGCCGTTTGCGCGAACTGCGTCCTGACATCTCAATTTCATCCGATTTTATCATTGGCTTCCCGGGTGAGACGGAAGAAGACTTCCTCGACACCATGAAGCTGATCGACGAGATCGGTTTCGACACCTCATTCAGCTTTGTCTACAGCGCTCGCCCTGGCACGCCAGCAGCGCAGCTGGATGATGACACCCCCGAATCACTGAAGAAGCAACGTCTGAAGATACTGCAGGACCGTATTGTGCAGAATGCACAGCAGATCAGCCGCCGCATGGTCGGACGTGAAGAAGTCATTCTGGTGACTGGCGTGTCTAAGAAAGACCCAGGCGAGCTTCAAGGCCGCACCGAAAACAACCGGGTGGTAAACTTTAAGTGTGACGATCAGTCTATGATCGGAAAATTCGTCCGGGTCAGCATTGAAGATGCTTATCCGAACAGCCTGCGTGGCGTCATCATTGACGCGTCGCAAGCGTACTGATCAACCATCATATCGAGGTCAATTTGTCCGACGAGCAGCAAAGCAGCACAAGCCCTGAACCGACCGCTAAACAACATGCCGTGAGTTTTACTCTGGAGCCGGATGACGCCAGTCGTCTCGCAAACCTGTGCGGCAATCTGGACGGACATATCAAGCAGATTGCTGATCATTACGAGCTGGACATTTTTAATCGCGGCAACCGCTTTCAGATCGAGGGCAAAGTCGGCCCGGCCAAACGTGCCGCCGACTTACTGCAGCGCCTCTACAAAGAAACCGGCAAAGGCACTGAAATCAGCCCCGACCTGATTCACCTGTTTCTACAGGAAGACAGTGCCCGGCCGTCGCAGCGCGGTAAGCGCACCTACGACGCCGACAAAGGCATCATCAAGACTCCACTGGCCGTTATTAAGCCCAGAGGAGATAACCAGCTTGAGTATCTGGATCAGGTACGCAAATACGACATCAACTTCGGTATAGGCCCGGCCGGTACGGGTAAAACCTTCCTTGCCGTTGCCACCGCTGTTGAAGCCCTGATGCGCGATGATGTGAAACGTATTCTGCTGGTGCGCCCTGCGGTTGAGGCCGGTGAAAAGCTCGGCTTCCTGCCCGGTGACCTGGCTCAGAAAATTGATCCGTACCTGCGCCCGTTATACGACGCTCTGTACGAGATGCTGGGTTTTGAAGCCGTTACCAAGATGATTGAACGCAATCAGATTGAGATCGCCCCACTGGCTTACATGCGTGGTCGGACTCTGAGCCATTCGTTTGTGATTCTCGATGAAAGTCAGAACACCACGAAAGAACAGATGAAAATGTTCCTGACCCGGGTTGGCTTTGGCTCTAAGGCCGTGATTACCGGCGACATTACCCAGGTCGACCTGCCGCGAGGTGTGTATTCGGGCCTGAAACACGGTCTGGAAGTACTCGACGGCGTCGAAGGCATTGGCATCACCCGCTTCAGTAACCGTGACGTAGTACGCCACCCACTGGTTCAGCGGATCGTTGATGCGTACGACAAACACGACGAGAAAGAAGACGCGCGCCGCGCTGCCGAAAAAGCGCAGGCCAAAGCCGATGCGCTCACCGCTCAGGCAAGTAATACGAATGAAGATCACGGCGAATGAATCTGCTGTTAGATGTTCAGCTTGCTGAAAGTATCGAACACCTCGACACCTTGCCGACCGAAGAGCAGCTCACCCTATGGGCGAGCACTGCGCTTAAGGGCCGTACTGAGTTTGAGGAACCCGAGCTGACCATTCGCCTGACCGACGAAGAAGAAAGTCAGGCCCTGAACAGTGAGTATCGCGGCAAAGATAAACCTACCAACGTACTGTCGTTTCCTTTTGAAATGCCTCCGGGCATACCGCTTGAGTTACTGGGTGATCTCATCATCTGTGTCAGCGTAGTTGAACAGGAAGCGCAGGAGCAGGCAAAGACTACCGAGGCCCACTGGGCGCATATGGTAATCCACGGTTGCTTGCATTTACTGGGGTACGACCATATAAAGGACGACGAAGCCGAAGAAATGGAAGCGCTGGAGCGCGACCTGCTGGCTTCGCTCGGCTATCCCGACCCATACGCTGCGGATACTGAGTAAGCAGTTTACACATAGGAAATTACCTCCGGTCTGACGTATCCCATCCGGAGAAAAGAGGCATCATGAGCGAAGACCGATCGGGCCAACCCCGAAGTTGGCTGGAAAAAATAAGCGACCTGTTTACGGACGAACCACGCACCCGGCAGGACCTGAAAGACATCGTACGAGAAGCGGCTGACCGCAGCATCGTCGACACCGAAACGCTCACTATTATTGAAGGCGCGCTGCAAGTCTCAGACATGCAGGTTCGCGACATCATGATTCCTCGCTCGCAGATGACCTCCATTCAGGAAAACGAAAGCCTGAAAGAGTATCTGCCACGTATTATCGACTCAGCGCACTCGCGCTTTCCTGTAATCAGCGAAAACCCGAACGAAGTCAGCGGTATTCTGCTCGCTAAAGACCTGCTGCCGTTGGTGGTTAAAGACAACGCTGATGATTTCCGCGTGCGCGATATTCTGCGGCCGGCCATCTTTGTTCCTGAGAGCAAACGCCTTAACGTGCTGCTGCGCGAATTCCGCTCGAACCGTAATCACATGGCCATTGTGGTCGACGAATTCGGCGGCGTAGCCGGTCTGGTAACCATCGAAGACGTTCTGGAGCAGATCGTTGGCGACATCGAAGACGAGCATGACTTCGACGACGAAGAAAACAACATCAAAGAAGTCGATCCGGGTGTCTACACCGTGAAAGCCCTGACGCCACTGAGCGACTTCAACGAAGCGCTGGATGCGAAGCTCCCTAACGCTGACTTCGACACCATTGGCGGCATCGTCACACATCATTTCGGCCGGGTGCCTGAATGTAATGAAAGCATCCGCATTGAGGGTATGAAATTCCGTGTTATCAACGGCACCAGCCGTCAGATTAACCTGCTTGAAGTTCATACCGACGACTGAGCCCGATTATGTTCTCACGCGCCGCCCTGCCATCATGGACCGCCCTAGTGGGAGGCGCGCTTTTTCCGTTTGCGCTCGCCCCTCACTTCCTCTGGCCTTTGGGCCTCGTCAGCCTTGGCGCCCTATTTTATGCGCTGCAGAAAAGCGACACGGGCAAAACAGCCTTTATGCGCGCCTGGTTATTCGGCCTTGGGCAGTTCGGCTTAGGGGTCTCGTGGATTTACGTCAGCATGCATGACCACGGTGGCACACCCGCCTGGTTAGCTGTACCCGCTGTAGCGCTCTTTGCAGGCTTTCTCGCACTCATCCCCGGGTTCTGGTTTTTGTTACGTCAGAAGCTCAGTGGGCACTCGTTGGCGGCTTTCAGTTTCGCGAGCTACTGGCTCTTACAGGAATGGTGTCGAAGCTGGTTCTTAACCGGCTTCCCCTGGTTGTACGCCGGCGACGCTCACCTCTTTACCTGGCTGTCCGGCTGGGCGCCAGTGTCAGGTGCTTACGTTATTTCGTTTATTCTGGCTCTGACAGCGGCCTCACTGGTCATTGTCGTGCAGACCCGCAACTGGGTGTATTTAATGCCCCTTTTACTGTGGCCAGCGGGCGACGCACTGAAGCAGGTTAACTGGACCCACGCGACCGGCACTATGTCCGTAGGTGTCGTTCAGGGGAATGTGGAACAGAACCGCAAATGGCTAAACGAAGAAATCTTCCCGACCATCGATCGCTATCAGGCAGATACCCGACCACTGCTGGGTAATGATCTGATTCTGTGGCCAGAGACTGCAATCACTCTGCTCTATCAACGCTATCAGCCTTACATGGAATTATTTGCCGAAGAGCTGCAGGAAAATAACAGCACTGTCATTACTGGTATTCCGTTTCGCTGGCCACGCGGTACCGAGTTAGAAGGCGAATACCACAACAGCATCATCGCTTTTGGTGATGGCGAAGGCGTTTACCACAAGCAACGACTGGTACCGTTTGGCGAATATATTCCGCTTGAAAGTGCGATCCGTGGCCTCATTCCGTTTTTTGATCTGCCTATGTCCAGCTTCCGCGCCGGTGAAATCGATCAGGACCTGCTGAAAGTCACCGTGCATCAAGGTGACTCAACCGAACTGGCCATAGTCGCTCCCTATATCTGCTACGAAATTGCTTACCCAGACCTGGTGCTGGAAACCGCAAAGAATGCCGACCTGCTGGTAACCATCAGCAACGATGCCTGGTTTGGGGATTCACTCGGACCTAAGCAACATATGGCGCTGGCACAGATGCGGGCACTTGAAACCGGCCGCTGGATTCTGCGCTCGACTAACACAGGTATTTCAGCACTGGTGAACCACAAAGGTGAAATCACAGACCGTATCCCAGTCAGTGAACGCACCAGTTTCAGCTCGGTTGCAGAGCGTCGCACGGGCGAAACCCTGTATATGAAAATCGGTGTATTGCCACTGCTGTGTTTCGCATTCACCCTGATTGCACTTGCAATCCTTATTCAAAGGAAAGGTCGTGGCGAAACTGCTCTTTAAGCTCAACGGCGTAACCGAAGAAGAAGCAAACTTTGTTCGCGAGCGTCTGGATGAAGCCAACATTGATTACTACGAAACCAATCAAGGCCGCTGGGGTATTTCACTTGCAGCCATCTGGTTAAAAAACGAAGACGACTACACCGGCGCCCGAGTTCTTCTCGATAAAATTCAGGAAGACTGGCTGGAAGAAGTACGGCAGCACCCGATACCAACCATGAGTCAGCGCTTCTATGAGCGCCCGACCAGTTTTATCTTAACCCTGATCGCCATTGCAGCGATCATAGGTTTATCGGTACTGCCATTTCTTGGGGCCTTTACTGACTGATCGCCAGCTACATTTCTCAGGACTGATTTATCACCAGATCATCCGAGTTTTTGCTGTAGTCGATCGCGACATCCAGCACGTGTACACCGCCTTTCTTCAACGCCAGATCCAGGGTCTCTTTGTACTCCATCACCGTAGCTACTCGGTGACCTTTGGCTCCGTAACTTTCAGCGTACTTTATAAAATCCGGGTTATTAAATTCGAGTCCGTAATCCTGCAGCCCCTCTTTACCCTGTTTCCAACGAATCATCTGCAAAGACTCGTCATTCAGAATAACCACAACCAAATCAAGGTTCATGCGTACGGCAGTCTCGAGTTCCTGCGAGTTCATCATAAAACCGCCATCGCCAACCACGGTGACGACCTGCTTATCCGGGTATATGGTTTTCGCACCAATGGCTGATGGTAACCCCGCGCCCATCGTCGCTAGCGCGTTATCGAGCAGTAGAGTATTTTCCATATAGGTTTCGTAGTGACGGGCAAACCAGATTTTGTACATGCCGTTATCGAGCGTGAGGATGCCGTCGTTATCGATACCCGTACGGGTCGCGTTAACGAGCACCTGAGGGGTGATAGTTTCAGCGGAAGCTACACTCTGTTCGAACCAATCATCGAGTTTCTGTTTTGCTTCTTTGTGGAATTGCGTATCCCAATGACTCAGATCTTTCGTTTTTAAAGCCTGAGTAATCTGCCAGATGGCATTGGCGATATCGCCAATGACTTCACACTGCGGATAGTAAATATCGTTCACTTCCGCCGACTCGAAGTTAATGTGAACCACCGGGCGCTCCCCCGTCATAATAAACGGCGGTTTTTCTACAACATCGTGGCCAATATTAATAACCAGATCAGCTTTCTCGATGGTGCTGTGCACGTAATCATCGCTACTTAATGCTGCCGTGCCGGCGTATTGTGGCAAGGATTCTGAAATAACTCCCTTACCCATCTGCGTCGGTACAAAAGGGATATCGTAGGTCTGAACCAGCTCAGTAAGAATTCGTGAAGTACGTTTTCGATTACTGCCTGCGCCGACAATCAGGATAGGGCGGGTCGCCTTCTCAAGCAAAGACACCACATGCTCAATTGCTTTTTCTTCCGCCACCGGGCGTCGTGGTTTAGAAATTGGAAGGGGGCGGTATTTAATTTTCTCGCTGGCAATGTCTTCTGGCACTTCCAGCATCACAGCACCAGGACGCTCTTCCGTCGCCAGCCTCACGGCCTCTCTGACCGTTGCCGCCGCCATGGAACCTTCAACGAGCTGCTTAGAAAACTTAGTGATCGGCCCCATCAGATCAACCACGTCGATAATCTGAAAAGCGCCCTGTTTACTATGGCGGATGGGCTTCTGACCGGTAAGCAGGATAAACGGCATCGCGCCCAGCTGGGCATAGGCAACACCTGTCACGGCATTGGTTGCACCCGGGCCAAGCGTGGTAAGACAAACTGCAGGGTTTCCGGTCAGGCGTCCAATGGTTGCTGCTGCAAATGCAGCACCCTGCTCGTGTCGGGTGACGATATATTCAAGGGAAGAATCGCGGATCGCCTCAAGAACGGCCAGATTTTCCTCTCCGGGCACACCGAAAACGTACTTAACACCTTCTGCTTCAAGACTCTTGATCAACGCCTGCGCTGTATTCATCTGCCCTATCTCCGATGTCACTTGTACTGGTTTTGTATAGGTTAACGAATATAGGAGAGGCTAAGAAGGAAATAGTTTCTTTTAATTTAGAGGGCGGCCGCTGAATAAACTATGAGTCCAACACCCAACAACGTGAATTGCTCTGATAACCTATGTGTTCGTAATAAGTATTCGCTGCGGGGGCGGCAATCAATATAATCTTACAGCCAGGTTGTAACTGCTTTTTTGTCAGAGCCTGAAGCTCCTTACCTATCCCTGCCGCCTGATAATCTCTGCTCACCGCCAAGTCTGACAAATAGCAGGCATAATAAAAATCCGTCATGCTTCGGGCAATACCGACTAACTCGTCCCCAACCCACGCAGTAACCACAAGGTTGCTGTTGGTAATCATGCCTTCGATGCGGGCTCTATCCTGAACAGGGCGGCGCTCCCCGAGCGTAGACGTTTCAAGTACCCTCAGGAACTGCTCTGTGGTAACGGGGGCATTGATCTTATATTCAATAGTCATATCTATGGGCTACTCTGGCTAGCATCTATTCATTTTTGATTGTTTGCTTAAGCTGTTTGCTCCGAAGCAAAAGATAAAGAGCGAAACCAACCGCAACACCGGGAACAATACCAATAAGCAGGCAAATCCATCCGTGACGAATTGAATACGCCTTAGCTTCATATACAACCCAAACGGCAAGTACAAACCAGCACACAAGAACATCTGTGGAGTATCCACTGGAATACGGATTCACGAAGCCCGCTGCAAATGCCCCCCAAATATCCGGGTTGGCAACCAGAGGGGGAATCACGACGACAGCAAAGAATACCGAAAAGAAGACAGCAGCGGCGATCAGTAAACTTCTGAATATAGCTTCAGACATAAAATTCCTAAGAAAGTATGGCGCTATACGATTTTTAGCAACATAATCTATTGGACTATTATGACTTAAAGGTCACCCTATTTGGTTCGCCACTTGGAGTAATATCCTTCTCATCAGGCTCATTATCCGCTTCATTCTCAAACAGAGGCCACTTGAACTCGCCCATACTGTCAGACAGAGTCATATCAGGGCAGGTTTCCTGTACCTTATCCCACTCGGCTTGAGTCGATTGACCAACCTCTAACCGCATTGAATCGATAATTGAGTCACACAAAGCAAAAATCGGCTTAGCTCTGACTTCATCGTGTATATCCAGCCCGATGAAAGAAAAGCTAATCTCAACAAATTGGTGTGCAGACACAGGAAAATACACAGAACGTATTACTTCAGGATTATCTATGCCGCCATTATGAATCTCGTGAAGATCACATACGATGGCCTGAATGCTTGTAGAGAGTGCCTTTAGGTGCCAGTTTAGCGGGGCCCGATAGTGCGGCTTTTGACCTGATCGTCGATAGCCGTATGCATAATCAAACAAATCACACACCGTCGATTCAAATACCTTAGAGTGAAAAACACTTAAGTCATCATCTTGATGGGTATCAATCAATACTGCAGTCGCTGTTAAACGTCCCTCTTCTCCAGTAAACCAAGGGCCAACAAAGTACCAATCCTTCGCATAAAACCACCATTGATCCTTAATCCTGGGAGATGTTCCAGAGCTTCCATATACACGCTGCCAGCGTCCTGTGAATATATTCCGACGGCCCGGAGTCATAGACTTTACACTACGGCCCAGACCATCGAAACCCAATATGGGGTTAGCCCACGGCGCTCTAAAATGAAAAGAAGTATCTCCAAAACGCCACGAGTTATCCCTGAGTTTAGAAAAATAAGGCCCCTGAATCTCTTCGATATTTGGTCGAGCAAACTGATTATAGCTAGCAAAGGGGAAGAATCTTAGCCAATCCAGCATCTTCTTCATCCGCGCCCCCAGCTCTGACTCGCTTTATCATAGAAAAACTTTATTGCTCCCACAGCTCCAGTCACGGTACCGGCTGTAGTCAACGTTGGGGAACTCACAACAACTCCCCCGAGAAGCAATCCGGCACTCACTAAACCATTGGCCGTCATGGTGCCATTAACTAGTTCCGCGCCATAATCCTGCCATGAATAGTCATCATTTTTATCCATCACTCGTGCGTAGTTCGCCTGTGCAGCACTTAAACTAGCGCGCAGCCCGCTATTCATCAGACTTTTATCTG
This sequence comes from Thalassolituus sp., assembly GCF_984348125.1. Classification (NCBI taxonomy): domain Bacteria; kingdom Pseudomonadati; phylum Pseudomonadota; class Gammaproteobacteria; order Oceanospirillales; family Oceanospirillaceae; genus Thalassolituus; species Thalassolituus sp. Next base: position 152,875 of record NZ_CFHJLR010000001.1, on the reverse strand, counting down.
GATCCATACCTAATTTCATCGCTGCACTATAGGCATCTTGCGGATCTGATTTTGACCACCTCATTTTTACGCTATGCCCTTGCTCTTTGAAGGAAAGGTTCTTTGCGGCTAAGGTCATGAGTGCCTGAGTAAGCACGATAGATCCGTAACGCTCAGAAGCCCATGCCACCCCCTGTTGGTTTTTAGCTCTCTCCATCGCATCCGCCAGCAATCCTGCATAAGCGTACGTTTGGGTATTCAATGCCGCATTGTAATTGCGCATGCCTTTGTGCTTAGCACCAGCCGGGGAATAAAACAGATCGAAATCACACCACTTTGCGACCTGATCTCCGAACAAAGGTTTCAACCTTTGTTGTGCTTCACTTGCCGCCTTAAGAGGATCACTGTACGAATCACTCGATATCACCACGCATCTGTTTTCTTTATCAGTAATAGAGTTGCTTTCTCGATACTCTACACTGAGCTTGCTTTGATCTTTCTTAACGCTGTAGACACCGGGCTTATTCTTGATTTCTCTCGCAATACGGTCGTAATCTTCACTCAAGTCCAGCCGCGATATGACTAGCTTATCATCTGAGCGGCGTTCCACCATGGCCACGATGCCAGGCACAAATACCATTACTTTCTGAAAGCTATTAGTTTTGAAGTCATTAATATTGGGGATAAAAACATTATCTTTGCCGCTCAACCCGGTTGATAATGCGCGGAGCTGCTTCATTGCCATCATAGGATAGTAGTGGCCATCCTCGGCAGCCTTGTCCAAAATCTGACCTGCGGCCTCGTATTTTGGGGCCAAAATGAGCGTTTTTCCTATGCCTGGAGTACCAAGCTCTAATCCCTTAGTAGTTTTTACCAAAGCCATGTTATCAGTCCCTTGTCGATGTCATGAGCCTGTCTATCGAGGATAAGTGACAGACCCTTTGCAAAATTCACGAAATATATACTGCGGGAGCATACCCAACTGACATCACTTTGAAAAGCTTCTGGAATAACATCAACGGGCTTAGCCCAGCCGAGCTAAAACCGCATCAAGAATCGGTCCATTGGCCTCAGGAAATTGGAAATCTGCGAGCTTAGAGTAATGCACCCAGCGGACTTCCTGCCCTTCTGCACCATGGGCAAGCAGTGCATTATTCATAGGCACGTCGACCCATAGCACTTCAAGGAGAACGGATTTATCCGAGTAGTTGAAAGGAATTTCCATCAGAGGAGACATGTGTTCTGTTGTGACGGGAAGTGCGACTTCCTCATCAAGTTCACGCACCAGAGCATCAGCGGTCGTTTCACCGGCTTCAACTTTGCCTCCGGGAAACTCCCAGAGGCCACCCTGATGTTTGTCGTCCGGGCGGCGTGCAATGAGGATGTCCTCATTGACGACCGCTACGGCAACAGCAACATGTACTTGTTTCATAAGTTAAACCGCTTAATCAGGAACGATAGTCGGCGTTAATTGAAACGTATTCGTGCGACAGGTCACAGGTCCAGAGACGCTCATTGACGTCGCCGCGCCCGAGTTGAATTCTGATGGTGAATTCAGACTGTGCCAATACAGCTGCACCTTTTTCTTCGGTGTAGCTGTCGCAACGTCCACCGTCTTCCACGATCTGAACATCATCCAGATAAATCTGTACTTTATCGAGATCAAAGTTCTGAACACCCGAGCGCCCGACGGCGGCCAGGATACGTCCCCAGTTTGCGTCAGAGGCGTATAACGCGGTTTTTACCAGGGGAGAATGCGCAACCGTGTAAGCGACATCCAAGGCTTCTTTCTGGCTCGCAGCGCTCTCTACGTCGATAGTGACGAACTTGGTCGCGCCCTCGCCATCACGCACAATAGCTTTCGCCAATACGCGGAAGACTTCTTCCAGTGCAGCAAATACGGCTTCCCCCGCTTTACTGCCTTCGTCGCTGTCATCTACCACAACGCCCGACTGCCCGGTTGCCATCAGCATACAGGAGTCGTTGGTGGAGGTATCACCGTCGATAGTGATGCGGTTAAAGGACTTATCTGCCAATTTACGTGCCCAGCCTTGCATTACCGCAGCCGGAATTTTTGCGTCAGTCGCAATAAAACCAAGCATGGTCGCCATGTTCGGCATGATCATACCCGCGCCTTTTGACAGGCCAGTAATGGTCACGGTTTTGCCGTCAATTTCAATCTGCTTGCTGTAGCCTTTAGGCAGTGTGTCTGTGGTCATGATGCCACGGCCCGCGCGTGCCCAGTTGGCTTCAGTGAGATTCTCCAGCGCTGATGGAATACCGCGTTCGAACGCTTCCATATTCAATGGCTCACCGATCACACCGGTCGAAAATGGCAGAACCTGTTCAGGGGTAACGCCTGTGGCTCTCGCCAGCATCTCGCAAGACAACTCAGCATTTCTAAAGCCCTTAGGGCCAGTACCTGCGTTCGCGTTACCGGTATTGATCAACAGGTAACGTGGGCTCGCCTTTTCAAGATTGCGTCGGCAGATATGCACAGGCGCCGCACAGAATGCGTTGGTCGTGAATACCCCCGCGACTTCCGTGCCTTCTGCCAGTTCGAAAATCACCATGTCGTCGCGGTCTTTCTTACGAACTCCCGCTTGGGCAACGCCCAGACGAACACCTTTTACAACTGCAAAGTCTTCAAAAACAGTGAAATTAACGGCCATTTTCGATCAATCTATCCTCAGGCAATTTTGCCGTGGCAATGTTTGTATTTTTTACCCGAACCACAAGGGCATGGGTCGTTGCGACCAACCTTGTCACCTTCGCGAACAAAAGGTTTAGCCTGGTCTTCACTTTCTGCAGCTGGCGCATCATCGTTGCCCAATGCTGAGTCTGCATCTTCGTGCTGGAATTGAGCGCGTGCGAGCTGGGCTTCAGCTTCGAGACGGCGACGTTCTTCTTCTTCTTTGATCTCTTCTTCGCGGCGGATGCGAATGTGGCTCAGAACACGAATGGTGTCGTGCTTAATGTTCCGCAGCAGCTCTTCGAATAAACCAAAGGCTTCACGCTTGTATTCCTGTTTCGGGTTTTTCTGCCCGTAACTGCGCAGGTGAATCCCCTGACGCAGATGATCCATAGTTGCGAGGTGTTCTTTCCAGAGATTGTCAAGCACCTGAAGCATCATCTGACGCTCAACCTGGCGCATGGTTTCGGCACCGATGACGGCTTCTTTTTCCTGATACGCTTTATTGATCTCATCGAGAATACGCTCACGAAGATTTTCTTCGTATAACTTGGTATCTTCGTCCAGCCACTTCTGAACCGGCAGTTCGATAGCAAACTGTGCGATCAAGTGACGCTCGAGACCTTCAATATCCCACTGCTCTGACAAGCTCTGAGGTGGTATATAATCGCTGATGGCCTCATTGACTACATCTTCACGGATATTGCTGATGACATCAGAAATATCGCCCATTTCCATCAGGTCGTTACGCTGACCATAGACAACACGGCGCTGATCATTGGCGACGTCATCGTATTCAAGCAGCTGTTTACGAATATCGAAGTTGCGTCCTTCAACTTTACGCTGCGCCTTTTCTACGGCATTGGTCACCATACGGTGTTCGATAGATTCACCGTCTTTCATGCCCAGTGCCTGCATCATGTTACGCATGCGGTCAGACATAAAGATGCGCATCAGGCTATCTTCAAGAGACAGGAAGAAACGCGTTGAACCTTTATCACCCTGACGACCAGCACGACCACGCAGCTGATTGTCGATACGACGGGATTCATGGCGCTCAGTACCAATGATGTGCAGACCACCGGCTTCAAGCACCGCATCATGGCGCTCCTGCCATTCCGCTTTAATACGCTCAATCGTTGCAGGGTCAGGGTTATCGAGAGCATCAACCTCAGATTCCCAGTTACCACCAAGCATAATGTCGGTACCACGACCGGCCATGTTGGTTGCAATGGTTACCGCTCCCGGACGACCGGCATCAGCGATGATCTGAGCCTCACGCTCATTTTCTTTCGCGTTAAGAACGTTGTGCTCAACCTTAGCTTTCTTGAGTACACCAGAGATGTATTCTGACGACTCGATCGAGGCGGTACCGACCAGTACAGGTCGGCCCTGAGCGGTAATCTCGCGAATTTCTTCAACCACGGCGTCATGCTTCTCACGCTGAGAAGCATAAATCACATCGTTATAGTCAATACGCTGAACCGGGCGGTTGGTCGGAATAACAACAACATCCAGACCGTAAATCTGATTAAATTCGAACGCTTCGGTGTCCGCTGTCCCCGTCATACCAGAAAGCTTGTCATACAGACGGAAAAAATTCTGGAACGTCGTTGAAGCCAGCGTCTGGCTTTCTGCCTGAATCTTCAGACCTTCTTTCGCTTCTACGGCCTGGTGCAGACCTTCACTCCAGCGACGGCCTGGCATGGTACGCCCTGTGTGCTCATCAACGATGACCACTTGCCCGTTCTGAACGATGTAGTCGACGTTTTTCTGGAACACGGCGTGTGCTTTCAGGGCCGAATGCACGTGGTGCAGCAGACTCAGGTTACCCGCAGAATAAAGACTGTCACCTTCCTGCAGAACACCGGCATTCGTCAGCATTTCTTCTACGAATTCATGACCTTCTTCAGTCAGTTCAATAGAACGGCTTTTCTCATCGACAAAGAAATGACCGTCAACTGGCTGGCTGTCGTCTTCGGATGCTTCACCCTGACGTAATTGAGGAATCAGCTCGTTGATCTGGCGATACAGTTCTGAATGGTCATCCGCCGGACCAGAGATAATCAGTGGCGTACGCGCTTCATCAATCAGGATCGAGTCGACCTCATCCACAATGGCAAAGGCGAGGTCACGCTGAACTTTCTGCTCTTTGGAGAACGCCATATTGTCGCGCAGGTAATCGAAACCGAACTCGTTGTTGGTACCGTAAACAACGTCACACTCGTATTGTGGTTTCTTGTCCTGTGGCGCCATGCCCGGAACGACCGTGCCTACGGTCATACCAAGGAATTCAAACAGTGGACGGTTCCAGTCTCCATCACGGCGAGCCAGATAGTCGTTCACGGTCACAACGTGAACACTCTTACCCGTCAGCGCGTTCAGATAAGAAGGCAGTGTCGCTACCAGGGTCTTACCCTCACCGGTACGCATCTCGGCGATACGCCCTTCATGCAGCGAGATACCACCAATCAACTGGACGTCGAAATGGCGCATCCCCATTACGCGGCGACTGGCTTCGCGACAAACAGCAAATGCTTCTGGAAGAAGATCATCCAGAGACTTACCTTTCTGTATAGCCTCGCGGAATTCGCCTGTTTTTGCACCCAGCTGCTCATCGCTGAGTGCTTTCATGTCTTCTTCGAGCGCGTTGATGCGGGCGACGATCTTGCCCATACGTTTGAGTTCACGGCTATTCTTACTGCCGAAAACTTTGCGGAAAATGTTACCAATCATGAGGTTGTGTCTGTCCGTAAAATATTCTGGTACGACGATGCCCGGGCATAGCGTAAAGCAAAGTGCTAAAGGCTACTGAGTTGCCGGGGTGTTGACAAGATGGGAGAGGGTTTTATTCAGCGAGGACGTCGATGAATGTAGGCAGCAGGGTCGACGCTGCGTCCGTTTTTGAAGACTTCGAAGTGTACATGCGGGCCAGTTGAGCGGCCGGTACTGCCCATCAGTGCAATCACGTCGCTCTTGCGAACGATATCACCGACACTGACTTTGATCTCTTTACAATGCGCATAACGGGTTTTGTAGCCGTTACCGTGGTTCACTTCGACCAGATTGCCGTAGCCGTAGCGTGGACCTGAATATGTGACAACACCTGCCGCAACGGCGACGATGTCAGAACCGTCTTTACCGGCAAAGTCGACGCCTGCATGCCACGCGGAGCGACCTGTGAATGGGTCCGCGCGGTAACCATAACGCGATGACATCCAGCCTTTAGTGATCGGTCGCCCTGCGACGAAGGTATCTTCGCTCAGTTTCTGAGCTGCGAAGAGATCATCAAGAATATCGAGCTGCTGCTCGCGGCTGGTAATACGATCCGCGAGTTGCTGAATCGCGTTAGAGATTTCAGGAACCTGATAATTGCTCTCTGGTGCAGCAATAGGACCACCTACCGATGGGGCAACACCAAAATCAAATTCGTCGCTTGGCAGGCCAGCAGAATCAACAAGGCGTTCGCCTACTGCATCAAGACGCATGACACGGCTCTGAATTTCAGCCAGCCGCACAGTAAGCGCAGCCATTTCCTGCTCTGCAGAATGCCTTAAAGCCTGCAGCTCTTCACGCTGCTCTACGAGATCGCGCTCCCAGGCTTTAGCGGCATCTGGGGCCAAAGCCATATCACCACTCAGGCGCTCAGCAAGCCAATAGCCCGCAGCACCCATTGCCATAGGCAGGGCAAACAAAAGACCCAGTAACAGGTGTTTCACCGTACTGGTCAGTTTGATATTTCTCGATTCACCGTGGCGACGGCCGACAATAATAATGTTCATGGATACAATGACTACTGAATCTGTACCTTACTCTGGCTTTTGCCACCTTCTGGATTTGCAAATCTTAAAGCTGCAAATACAAGTAAGGCCATATCATAAACCATCCTGTTAGCGATGATTACATGAGTATGGCCTCGATAAACAATGAAACAAGCCAGATTTGTGTACTTACGTTAACCAGCAGCAGGTCTCATGTAAGTGATTGGCGAGGTCTCTGTATCTGTAAACTCAACAAATTCCCAGGCATCTTCCTGCTGAAGCAGCTCACGCAGCAGTCGGTTGTTGAGACCGTGACCAGATTTATGGCCAACGAACTCACCGATCAGGCTGTGACCAAGAAGGTAAAGGTCACCAACCGCATCCAGGATCTTGTGCTTAACGAACTCGTCGTCGTAGCGCAGACCATCTTCATTGAGTACACGATAATCGTCTACAACGATCGCATTTTTAACGCTACCTCCCAGAGCCAGGTTCTTAGAACGCATGTACTCCAGGTCTTTGGTAAAGCCAAATGTGCGAGCGCGGCTAACTTCTTTGACGTAAGAAGTCGATGAGAAATCAAGACTGGCAGTCTGAACACTCTGGCGGAAAACAGGGTGATCAAAATCAATCTCGAAACTCACTTTGAAACCTTCATAAGGCACAAATGAAGCGACTTTATCGCCTTCACGCACCTCAACTTTGCGCTTGATACGAATGAACTTCTTCGGTGCTTCCTGCTCAGCAATACCCGCAGATTGCAGCAGGAACACGAACGGGCCAGAACTACCATCCATAATAGGTACTTCCTGCGCGCTCAGTTCAACAATCGCATTATCAATACCCAAGCCAGCCATTGCTGAAAGCAAGTGCTCAACTGTATCGACTTTCGCGTTGTCTTTGACCAGCGTTGTAGACAAGGTGGTTTCACCTACCTGCAAGGCAGTCGCTGGAATGTCGATGATCGGATCAAGATCAACGCGGCGGAAGATAATGCCACTATCCACCGGGGCAGGCTTCAGCGTCAGGTAAACTTTCTCACCTGAGTGCAGCCCCACGCCGGTCGCGCGGATGGTGTTATTAAGAGTGCGTTGTCTTATCATCGGACATTCCTGACATTATTGAACATTTATCGTACAATTGCCGTGTATTATACCAGCAGATTACTAACACGCCAGTGTGTGTTTGTTAATCAGCCTGGCGACGCAAGAATGCTGGGATATCGAGGTAGTCCATATCCGGGTTCTCGCCTGAGTCCAGCTTCCGAGCTGCGTTGCCCGCCTGACGGCTAACCGTCGGACGATCAAGCTCACGATAGTCTGAAGAGGTTTCAGGTGCACGGCTCTGAGCCGTATTATCGACAACCTTTGTCGGCTTTGGTTCCTCAACTACCTGAGATTCCCCCAAACCAGTTGCAACTACAGTCACACGCAGCTCGTCAGTCAGGTCAGGATCAATCACTGTACCGACAACAACAGTCGCGTTTTCAGAGGCAAACTCTTCAACCGTCTCACCCACTTCACTGAACTCACCCAGTGACAGATCAAAGCCAGCAGTTACGTTTACCAGAATACCTTTGGCGCCACGAAGATCGACATCTTCTAACAGTGGGCTGCCGATGGCTTTTTCAGCGGCTTCGCGTGCACGGTTCTCACCAGTCGCACTACCGGTGCCCATCATCGCTTGTCCCATTTCAGACATAACAGTGCGTACGTCTGCAAAGTCGACGTTGATCATACCTGGACGGGTAATCAGATCGGCGATGCCCTGAACCGCGCCCTGAAGGACATCGTTCGCCGCTTTAAAGGCATCAAGAAGAGAAGTACCTTTGCCCAGAACGGAAAGGAGTTTCTCATTTGGAATAGTAATCAGGGAGTCTACATGCTCAGAAAGCTGTTCGAGGCCCTGACCAGCGATTGCCATGCGCTTTTTCCCTTCAAACGGGAATGGCTTGGTTACCACCGCTACGGTAAGAATACCGAGTTCTTTTGCAACTTCTGCAACTACTGGAGCACCACCAGTTCCGGTGCCGCCTCCCATACCTGCAGTAATGAATACCATGTCTGCTCCACGCAGAGCTTCTGCGATACGCTCACGGTCTTCCATTGCCGCTTCACGGCCAACGTTCGGATTCGCACCCGCGCCCAGACCTTTGGTCAGGCCGTTGCCCAATTGAATTACTGAACGAGAATCAACATTACGCAGCGCCTGAGCATCTGTGTTAGCGCAAATAAAATCGACACCATCAATCTGGCTTTCGACCATATGCTGAACAGCGTTACCGCCGCCACCACCAACACCGATTACTTTTATTACTGCATTCTGCTGCACATCATCTGCAAGCTCGAACATATCACCTTCTCTTGTATGAGACATAGCATTATCTCCTATTTTCCGCGCGAGTATATTTAATATTAAAAATTATCTTTAATCCATTCTTTTATGCGGCCAAATGGATTTTTTTTATCTTCCTGAACCACTTTATTTCGGGATTTTTTATATTCCTGTCCGGCAGCATATAAAAGCAACCCAACCGAGGTGGAATAAATCGGATTATCTATCTCTCCTGACAGGCCGGAAACACCCACAGGACGAGCAAGACGAACTGGCATATGAAAGATTTCTTCGGCCAGTTCTACGACACCTTCCATTTTCGAAGTGCCACCTGTAAGGACAATCCCAGCAGCAATAAGATCCTCAAAACCACTGCGTCTTAATTCCGCCTGAATCAGGGTAAAGAGTTCGTCGTAACGAGGCTCAACAACTTCAGCTAAAGCCTGACGGGAAAGATCCCGTGGCGGTCTGTCTCCCACACTGGGCACTTTTACAGTTTCGTCCGCTTTGGCTAATTGTGTAAGCGCACACGCATACTTCATTTTAATTTTTTCGGCATGCTGAGTAGGCGTGCGCAATGCCATGGCAATGTCATTCGTTACCTGATCACCGGCGATTGGAATAACAGCAGTGTGACGTATTGCACCTTCAGTAAAAATTGCGATATCCGTTGTGCCACCACCGATGTCGACCATGCAGACACCAAGCTCACGCTCATCGTCAGTCAGTACCGAATAACTCGATGCCAACTGCTCCAGAATGATGTCGTCTGTTTCGAGGTTGCAGCGCTGTACGCAGCGCTCAATATTCTGAATAGCGTTGACTGACCCTGTCACGAGGTGCACCTTGGCCTCAAGGCGGACACCTGCCATACCAACAGGTTCTTTAATTCCTTCCTGGCTGTCGACGACATATTCCTGGGGCAGGACATGCAGGATCGACTGGTCCTGCGGTATCGCTACAGCTTGCGCGGCATCAATAACTCGCTCGATATCCATCGGTGTTACTTCCCGATCTTTTACTGCAACAATCCCGTTAGAGTTCATTGAGTGAATGTGACTTCCAGCGATGCCTACATAGACAGAATGGATAGTACAACCAGCCATCAGTTCGGCTTCTTCAATCGCACGCTGAATCGAATGAACCGTAGATTCGATGTTCACTACGACGCCTTTTTTCAGACCGCGACTTGGGCAGCTGCCAAGACCAACAACTTCAATATTGCCGTCGACGTCTACTTCACCAACGATCGCGACGACTTTCGAAGTTCCTATGTCCAGCCCGACCAGCATTCGCTTCTGCTGCGTTGTGCTCATCAACCTTTCTCCTGCTCAGTACGCCACTGAATCGCAGCGCCTTTTCCGTATCTCAAATCAACTGCACTGACTTCGTCAGCAGGCAGCCCTGTTAGTAATTTCTTCAGCCTCAAGGCTCTCTTCTCAAGATGAGCGCTGCCAATAAAAACATCCCACTCATTGCTTAAGTGAAGACTCATCGACCCTGTATCAGAGATATCAAGGCGTTGAATTTTAATATTACTGCCACCCATTACCTGCTGTACTAAACGGAAGCTCTTAATGGATTCGTCGAGATATTCGTCATTTCCATCTATAGCCGCCAGTTTATCGACGTTAAAATGCTCAGGTATCGACATTAAATCGCCATTAATTCCAATTATTTGACTCCCATTCCAAACCGCCATGGGAATATCCTCAGATACATTAATTTCAATACGATCTGGCCAGCGTTTTCTGACCTGTACATTGTGTATCAAAGGCATATTTAAAATACTGTCATATACCGAATTAAGATCCGCAGAATAAAAGCCATCTCCAAGCACCCAACTGACCTGATTTTTAATATCATCAGGTGACCAGACAACCAGATTTCCCTTTACTTCGATCCTTTCAATCAGCCACTGATCCATCATCTGGCGTCCACCAAAGAACAAACCAAGTAGAACAACGGGTAGCACCGCCCAGCCAAGCGTATTCACCGACATCCAGGCCGGCAACCTGAGCTGAATTTTCCGCTTAGGCTGTTTTTCGACCTTTTTCGTAGCGCCGCGTCGTGCTGCTGCCTTCTTAGTGGCCATGACGCTCCACCGCTTCCGCCAGCAGGCGAGTTACCAACTCAGAAAAGTCCATACCTGATGCCTTTGCTGCCATGGGAACCAGGCTGTGATCTGTCATACCCGGGCTTGTATTGGCCTCAAGTAACCAGAAAGCACCATCAGCATCCTGCATTACGTCAATACGTCCCCACCCGGCTGCGCCAAGCACATCAAACGCTTTGAGTGCGAGGGACTGAAGCGCTTTCTCTTCGCTTTCACTCAAGCCACATGGCAATAAGTATTCAGTATCGTTCGACTGATATTTAGCGTCGTAGTCGTAGAACTCGTGGGAAGTACGCAACTGAATCACGGGCAATGCTTCACCATCGACAATAGCCACTGTGAATTCGCGCCCTTCAACCCAGCGCTCCGCCAGCACAAGACCATCGTATTCACTGGCAAATTCATAACTTGATTTCAGATCTTCTGCATTGTGCACGCGCCGCATACCAATACTTGAACCTTCGCGGGCGGGCTTAACAATAGCGTTAGCATCAAGAGCTTCATTGATCGCTACCCAGTCTGAGCTCGCATCTAATAAATAGGCATTTGGCGTCGGTAACTGAGCCGCCATCCAGATCATTTTTGTGCGCCACTTATCCATTGCGAGAGCAGACGCCATGACGCCACTGCCTGTGTATGGTTTATCAAGCCACTCAAGCACACCCTGAATAGTTCCGTCTTCTCCGCCACGGCCATGCAAAGCGATAAAGGCAACATCAAAATCCAGTTCAGTCAGCTGACTGATGGCATGCCCTTGAATATCGACACGAACAACGTTGCCCCCCACACTCTCAAGTGCATCAGCAACGGCATTCCCGCTACGTAATGAAACCTTCCGCTCCGCAGAGGTGCCGCCCATTAATACGGCAATTTTTCCCAGAGATTCGATGCTCACGCGTCAACCTCCTTTAACCAGTCACTCAGGTTTTCAGCGATATTTACCGCGATACCGCCAATGTCGCCGGCGCCCTGAGTTAACAAGAGATCGCCGGGGCGAAGTATTGTCTGCAGAGGTGTTTTGAGCGATTCATCGCGCTCAATAAATACCGGATCAACAGGACCGCGCTGACGGATAGTGCCGCACATTGAGCGGCCATCAGCGCCTGCGATCGGTTTTTCGCCGGCCGGATACACTTCCATCAACAGAAGCGCATCGGCATCACTGAGAACACGAACGAAATCTTCATAGAGATCACGGGTACGTGAGTAACGATGGGGCTGAAATACCATAACCAGACGGCGATCCGGGAACCCTTTGCGAATAGCATCAAGAGTGACCTCAAGTTCACGAGGATGATGACCGTAATCATCTACCAGCATGACATCGCCATCTCCCAGCGGCACAGTACCGTTTATCTGGAAGCGGCGACCAACGCCTTCGAATTGTTCCAGCGCACGTACAATTGACTGCTCATCAACACCTTCATCTTCGGCAACAGCAATCGCTGCAAGCGCATTCAGAACATTGTGTTTTCCCGGCATCCGCATACGAACTGAAAGAGGTTCTTCTTTACCCGAGCGATGAACATTAAAACTGGTGAATATACCGTCCTGCTTGAGATCTGTAGCACGATAGTCTGCATCATCGGAGAAACCATAGGTTGTTACCTGACGGCTCAGGCCTGGCAGAATACTTCTGACATTGTCGTCATCAATGCAAACAACAGCGAGACCATAGAAAGGTAAGTTGTGCAGAAACTCAACAAAGGTATTTTTTAGTTTCTCAAAGTCACCGCCGTACGTGCTCATGTGGTCGGCATCAATATTAGTGACTATAGAAACCATAGGTTGCAGATGAAGGAAGCTCGCATCACTTTCGTCTGCTTCGGCAACCAGATAACGGCTTAATCCAAGACGGGCATTCGCACCAGCGCTATTCAACTTGCCACCAATAACGAACGTAGGATCAAGTTTTGCTTCAGCGAGTACAGAGGTCACAAGGCTGGTTGTTGTGGTCTTACCGTGTGTTCCGGCAACTGCAATTCCATGACGGAAACGCATCAGCTCAGCCAGCATTTCTGCACGACGAACAATCGGTACCCGGCGCGCAAGTGCAGCGCTTACTTCGGGGTTTGACTCGTCAATCGCGGTAGATACTACGAGTACATCTGCTTCGCTGATATTCTCTTCTTTGTGACCAATAAAAACTTCTGCACCAAGAGTCTGGAGACGCTGAGTTACGACAGAGTCTTTCAGGTCAGACCCTGTAATCCGGTAACCCTGGTTCAGCAGCACTTCAGCAATACCGCACATACCAGCACCGCCAATGCCCACAAAATGGATTACTCGAATCCGGCGCATTTCTGGAATCATATTCACTAAATCTGAGGGGTGTTTATTGCTCACGTGCAAACCTCCTGACCTGCTCAACAACTTTCTCTGTGGCATCGGTCATAGCTAACCCACGAGCTTTAATCGACATATCGCGCAACAAAGCACGATCCTGTTCGAGCTGTAACCATTGCTGCGACAACCAGCCAGGCGTCAATTCGTTCTGTTGACGAATAATCGCAGCACCTTCTTTTTGCAGGTACTGAGCATTAACTGTCTGGTGATCATCAACGGCATACGGAAATGGAACGAAGATGGCAGCGCAACCCGCCGCTGCGACTTCTGAAACAGTGAGTGCGCCAGAACGACACACAACAAGATCAGCCCAGGAATACGCAGCGGCCATATCGTCAATAAAAGCCGTGACTTCCGCTTCAACACCTGACTCGGCATACATAGCCTGTACTTCATCGATATTTCTTTTGCCAACCTGGTGTCGTAAATCCGGGCGCTGCTCCGGAGAAAGCATGCTCATGGCTTCGAAAACCGCATTATTCAGAGCAACGGCACCAAGACTGCCACCGACCACTAACACACGTAATCTGCCTTCATGGAATTCACGCACATCGGGTGCAGGAATCTGAGCGACTTCTTTGCGAACCGGATTTCCAGTGACAAGTGCACCATCAAGGGCTCCGGGAAATGCCTGCATCGTGACGGCCGAAAAACGTTGCAACAGCTTATTAGTCATACCCGCATATGCATTCTGTTCATGGATCAGGAGAGGAATTCCCTTCAGCCAGGCCGCAATTCCACCAGGCCCTGTCGCATAACCACCCAGTCCGACAACCACAAGCGGCTTTATTTTACGAATAACCGAAAGCGCCTGAGCGACCGCTTTCATTATTTTAAGTGGAGCACCGATCAAACCGAGCTTCCCTTTACCGCGAAGCCCCGCAATATTAATCGTATGTAAAGGAAATCCATTAGCAGGCACGAGGTCCGCTTCGATGCCGGCGGATGTTCCTAACCAATGGATTTCATATCCCTGCTCTTTTAGCGCATGGGCAACAGCAAGTGCCGGAAAAACATGACCACCGGTTCCCCCTGCCATCATGAGGACCACTTTACTCACTTTCGTCCTCCTGTTCTGATTGATTCCCCTGACGTGCCAATTGAGTTTCATAGGTGACACGCATGACAATACCCACCATGGCGCAGCACATCATTAAGCTACTACCGCCGTAGCTGAAGAAAGGCAGAGTAAGGCCCTTGGTCGGAAGGAGGCCTGTATTTACGCCGAGATTAATAACAATCTGCAGCCCAAGAAGCGCAGCAAGACCGGTAGCCACGTACGAGGCATACATCAGCCCCTGCTTCTGTGCTTCCCAGGCGATATTCCAGATACACGCAACCAGATAGCCCAGCAAACCAAGCGCAACCAGTCCGCCAATCAGACCCGTTTCTTCAGCCCAGATCGCAAAAACAAAATCGGTATGTGCCTCGGGGAGATAAAATAGTTTTTGAACACTTTCACCAAAACCAACCCCAAATAACTCGCCACGACCAAACGCGATCAATGATTGTGTCAACTGATAGCCCGTACCGTAGACATGTTCAGGCGCCCATGGGTTGAGATACGCAAGCAGACGATTAACCCGATAATCTTCACTTCCCACAACCAGTACACCAATCACAATGGTGGCAAACGTCAGCAGGAAAAATTGCCCGGCCTTAACGCCTCCAAGGAACAGCATGATCATGGCTGCTCCAAGCAAAACTACGACGGCACCGAAGTCAGGCTCCATAAGTAAAAGGCCAACCATCGCACCTAAAATACCCAGTGGTTTCAGGAAGCCCGACCACTGACTTTTCACTTCATCTTCCCGACGCACCAGGTACCCGGCGACATAAAAAACTGCGCCGACCTTCGCCAGCTCTGAGGCCTGAATTTTAATAATGCCCAGATTCAACCAACGCTGACTGCCGTTTACCTCGTGGCCAATACCCGGCACAAAGACCAGTATCAATCCGAGTATGCCGGCAAGAAGCAGCAAGCCATCGAACTTAGCCCAACGTGCCATAGAAATCTGAGAAGTTGCGAACGCGACTGCGATTCCAGCAGCAAGATAGACAGCATGTCGAATTGCGAAATATGCAGGATTACCCGTGTAGTCCTCAGCAATACCTGTCGATGCCGAGGCGACCATCAACCAGCCAAGTACCAACAAGGCTAGCCATGGGTAAAATAATGAACTGTTCTGTTGCCAACGGAGTGCATCCATATTCATGACAATGCCTCCACACAGCTGCGGAAAAATTCACCGCGATGAACGTAATTGCGGAATTGATCAAAGCTTGCGCATGCGGGCGAAAAGAGCACGGTATCCCCTGCAGCGGCATTCTCACTCGCTGCAGCCAATGCCTCGGCCAGAGTATTGAATACACCGTTTACCACTGTCGCTGGCAGCGCAGATTGCATAATCGCCCGGTCGGCACCGTAAAGATAAACACCGGCCACCTGCTTCTCGCAGGCAGCTGCCAATTCCGCAAACGTCTGACCTTTGCTTTCGCCACCGGCAATTAACCAAAGGTCACCCGAGGTAACTGGCTCAAGGCCCTGAATCGCAGCAACGGTAGAGCCTTCATTAGTACCTTTTGAATCGTTGATGTATTCAACGCCCTTCAGTAAGGCCACATGCTGGCAACGGTGGTCGAGGCCTTTGAAGTTCTTCAAGCCATCGAGGCATTTTTTCAGATCAATATTCAGGTCTGCCTTCAATGCGTTGATAAACGCCAGAGCAGCCAGCGCATTAGCGACGTTGTGCATACCACGAACGGAAAGCTCCGACGCTCGAATCAGACGCTCACTACCATGGGCCAACCACAATTCATCGCCTTCGTAAGTAATACCGAAGTCGTTGCTGGCCGGACTATGCAGAGAAAACTTTGTGGAAGACTGAGGTACAGACAGCGCCGGTAATGTATGGTCATCATCGCCGTTAATTACTGCACACTTAGCATTCTGAAAAATACGCTGTTTGGCTCTTTCATAATCAGCCATACCAGCATAACGATCCATGTGATCTGGTGAGATATTCAGGATACCCGCGACTTCCGCCCCCAGATTCCGCGTAGTTTCTAACTGAAAACTCGAAAGCTCCGCGACATAAACATCAATATTGGCGGGTTGCGTCAGCAGATCCAGCACAGGGACGCCAATATTTCCACAAGCCGCTGCTTTTACTCCTGCCGCATTCAGCATATCCGCTACGAGAGTGGTGACTGTGCTTTTACCGTTAGAGCCAGTAATCGCAATCACTGGCTGGGTACGATGCTCCGCAAATAACTGAACATCTCCAGAAATAGTAACTCCGCGCTCAGCCGCAGCAATAAAAACCGGGGTATTTACATTAATGCCGGGGCTGACCACCAATTCATCATACTGTGAAAGTGTTTCTACATCCGGGAGACCCAAAGCAATCTCAACGCCTGGAAACTCGCCACGGATGCTATCAATGGTTGGCAACTCAGTTCGTGTATCACAGAGACTGAATTTATAGCCGCGCGACTGACAGAAACGCGCACACGACAACCCAGTCAGCCCAAGGCCAACAATGAGGTAGTGTTTAGTGTTCACGGTTGCTGTCGTCATTTCAGTTGATACCTTCGCAATCAGCGAATTTTTAACGTTGCCAGGCCAATCAATACCAGAATGATGGTAATGATCCAGAAGCGCACAATAACGCGCGGCTCAGGCCAGCCTTTTAGTTCAAAGTGATGATGCAATGGCGCCATACGGAAAATACGACGGCCGGTAAGCTTGAATGAAGCTACCTGTAGAATGACCGAAACTGTTTCTGCCACAAAAATACCGCCCATGATGAAAAGAACGATTTCCTGTCGGATAACCACTGCAACAATGCCCAGTGCCGCTCCGAGCGCCAACGAACCTACATCCCCCATAAATACCTGAGCCGGATAGGTGTTAAACCAAAGGAAGCCGATACCCGCACCGACAATCGCCGCGCAGAAAACTGCCAGCTCACCGGAGTCAGCGATGTAAGGAATATGCAGGTAGTCTGCAAAGTTCACGTTCCCTGCCAGATAGGCACATACACCCAATGCTGCAGCCACCATCACAGTCGGCATAATGGCCAATCCATCAAGACCATCCGTCAGGTTTACCGCGTTACTGGAGCCGACCACCACAAAATAAGTGAGCACTACAAACATCAGTCCCAGCTGTGGCATAACGTCTTTAAAGAACGGAACAACAAGCTGAGTCTCCTGGGGAGACTGTGCACTGTAGAAGAGATATGCGCCGGCAATCAGTGCCAGAACCGACTGCCAGAAATACTTCCAGCGACCAGGCAGACCTCGGGAATTCTTTTCCACGACTTTGCGGTAGTCATCCACCCAGCCAATCGCACCAAAGGCCAGCGTAACAAGCAGTACTAACCAGACGTAACGGTTCTCGAGATCCCCCCAGAGCAATGTACTCAAGGCAATAGATAACAGAATTAATGCACCGCCCATGGTTGGCGTGCCCGCCTTACTCAGATGAGATTTAGGACCAACCTCACGGATCGCCTGACCAATCTGGTATTCGCGT
Organism: Thalassolituus sp.; assembly: GCF_984348125.1. Taxonomy (NCBI): domain Bacteria; kingdom Pseudomonadati; phylum Pseudomonadota; class Gammaproteobacteria; order Oceanospirillales; family Oceanospirillaceae; genus Thalassolituus; species Thalassolituus sp. The sequence continues at coordinate 135,107 of NZ_CFHJLR010000001.1, read as the reverse complement.
AACTTTCGGATAACTACCGGACCTAAAATCAGCGCAACCGCAAGTGCTGTACCTACTGAAAATATTGCTCTCAGCGTCAGATAAGTTACCACGCCGAACCCGGAGTGGTACTGTGCAAGCCATTCACCCAGCCATAGCAACATAGTCAGTCTTCCTCTTTATCTGCCAGCGAATGAACCACCTGATCCATTCCTGCACTGCGGGACCCTTTGACCAACAAGGTGTCGCCGCTTTTAGTTGTTTTTGTTAGAAATTCAGTAACGGCCTCGCGGTTTTCAAACCAGTGTCCGTTATCTCCAAATGCCTCTACCGCCGACTTGCTTAAGGGGCCAGTCGCTACCAGGCATTCAATATTCTGATCCTTCGCATAGTTCCCTACCCGGACGTGCATTTCAGTCGCAGTATCGCCCAGTTCACCCATGTCTCCCATGACCAGTATTCGCCGGCCCTCTGCCAGCTTAAGAACGTCGATCGCAGCACAGAAAGACTCAGGATTTGCGTTATACGCATCATTAAAAATAACCTGACCTCGCTGACCCTCGCAGCACTCAAGACGCCCTGCAACAGCAGAAGACTGCTCAAGTCCTGCTTTAATTTCGACTGATGAAAAGCCAAGGCTGGATGCTGCGGCAGCGACAGCCAATGCGTTACGAACGTTATGCAAACCAGACAGCGAAAGAGAAACAGAAACCGACTCGTCTGGAAGCACCAGGGTAAACTCACTTCCGGTCAGCGACTCACAGATATCTTTAGCAGTAACATCAGCTCTATCGCTGAAACCAAAAGAGATAACGTTGAGAGCAGTCGCACGATTCAGCCATTGAGTGAAATAATGATCGTCGGCATTAAGCACCATGGTGCCCGACGGCGTCACGGCATCAATCAACTCACCTTTCGTCAACGCAATATTGTCAATCGAGCCAAACCCTTCGAGATGTGCAGGCACCACGTTGGTCAGAATGCCAACTTCAGGGCGGGTAAGGCGTGCGGTATAGGCAATTTCTCCCACAGCACTGGCACCCAGTTCAATCATTGCAGCCTCATGCTCAGGCTGTAGGGACAATAAAGTCAGTGGGGCTCCGATATGATTATTCAGGTTGCCCTGTGTAATCAGGGTCTTATAACGTTGATTTAATACTGCCCCCATCAATTGCTTAACGGTTGTCTTGCCAGCGCTTCCGGTTACTGCAACGACTCGCCCGTTAAACTGATCACGATGCCAGGCTGCGATATCCGCCAATGCAAGCAGAGTGTCTTTTACTTTTATCTGAGGCAGATCAACGGCCAGCTCGCGTTCAGTAAGCATTGCCAGAGCACCGGCTTCACGAGCATTTTCCGCAAAGTTATGGCCGTCGAAACGATCACCCTTCAGAGGAATATACAGGCTGCCTTTCTGAATGGTACGAGTGTCAGTAGAGACCGCCAGACATTGTCCGTGAGCACCTTCTGAGAGCAGTTCTCCATTGGTAATTTCTACAATTTCTGCCAGAGAAGGATTACGAAGCATATCCACCTCCAGCGCGCTGGTAACCTAGTGACAGCAACACTGCTTCATCACTGTAATTATACTTAACGCCCATGATGTCCTGATAGTTTTCATGACCTTTACCCGTAATCAACAGAACACCATCTTCTGGTGTGGCTTCGATAGCCGCAGTAATCGCCGCAGCTCGGTCATGTATATACGTAAAATCCGACGCGTCTGGAGAATCAGAAACGTCGTTAAAAATTTGTTCTGCAGATTCAGTACGGGGATTGTCATCTGTCAACCAAACGTTATCAGCCAAAGATGCGGCACTAGCCATAGGCGCCCGTTTAGATCTGTCGCGATCACCACCGCAACCAAAGACAAGGGATAACGTTTTACTCAATGGAGCGAGACTTTTTATCGCAACGCCAATAGCATCCGGCGTATGGGCAAAATCGATAACCGCTTTGCAAGCACCCGGTTTCGTGTAAAGCGCCATTCGACCGGCTACGGGTTGTAGAGTTTCAGCTTTAATCAACAAATTACCGAAATCTTCACCAGTCACAGCCAACGCAGTAACAGCAGCAGCCAGATTCGCAACGTTAAACTCGCCGAGAAGTGGTACGTAAACATCTTCCGTTCCCCAAGGAGTCTGAAGTTCCGCTTTCATGCCATCCGCTGTAGCACCTACCCTATGAAAAACCACATCCGCACTGATGTTTTTCTTAGAAGAAAGTGTCAGATAGTGATCACAGAGAGTCGGCATACTGATCAGACGAGCACCATACTCATCATCAATATTTATAACGGCCGATCTCGCTTTATCTTTATCAAAAAGTGCTGCCTTTGCGGCAAAATAGTTTGCCATATCACCGTGATAATCGAGATGGTCCTGGGTAATGTTAGTCAACACCGCAACGTCGAAAATTAACCCAGCAACACGTCCCTGATGCAGACCATGCGATGACACTTCTAGCGCTGCTGAATCAGCACCAGATTGTGCAAACTGATCGAGCAAACGGTACACAACACATATATCAGGTGTCGTATTTTTCGTTTCTTCGAAATCAGGAAAAAAGCCATTACCCAGCGTACCGATTACGCCACAGCATTTACCGCTAGCAGCAGCCAGCTGAGCGATAAACTGAGTAACGGATGATTTTCCATTTGTGCCCGTCACGCCGTAAAGAGTCAGTGATTCGTAACCTGGATAACGCTTCTTGAGCCAGTCTGGCAATTGCTTCTCTAACTCAGATACCGGGAAAACCGGTACGGTTCCAGCTTCACAACGGAACATTTCTGCATTTTCAGAAAAAACAGCGACTGCGCCAGCTTCAATTGCAGCAGAAATAAACGCCTGTCCGTGTGACGTGTGCCCCTTGCGCGCAATAAACAGGTCACCGGGTTGAATATCACGACTATCAGTATGAATATGATTAAATTCCCGATCCCACTCAGGTGGCATAAACATGCTGCCAGCGGTTAATTCTGAGAGTTTCATCGCGAACCCCCAGCAACCTGCAGCCATTCATCTTCAACCGGCGCATCAGGTATTACCTGGCGTAAGCGCAAAGCCTGCTCCATAACGCGTGAGAAAACCGGAGCTGCGACTTCACCGCCATAGTATTCTTTACCCTGAGGCTCATCGACGATGACTACCAGAACCAGCTCAGGATCCGAGATCGGGGCAATACCAGCAAACACCGCGGTATATTCTGAATCTTCGTAGCCTCCACGACCCACTTTATGAGCGGTACCGGTTTTTCCTCCGACAAGGTAACCCTCAACAGCAGCACGTTTGCCAGTTCCTTTAGGACCAACAACTGTGCCCAGCATATCGAGTATCTGGCGTGCAGTTTTTTCTGACATAACGCGTTCACAAGACTGCTGACCCACTTGCGACATCAACAGCGAGACATGCTCGCGACAGCCGTCGGTAAAACTGGTGTAGGATTCAGCGAGCTGCAGCGGAGATACAGAAAGACCGTATCCATAAGATACGGTCGAAAGGCGGAGGTCATCCATTTGCTCTGGATAGGGCATACTCCCGACAGCTTCCCCCGGAAAGCCCAATGTTCCCGGGCGCCCTAATCCAGCGTGATCGAAGAACTGCCACATAGAATCGGCGCCAAGATCCTGAGCTAATTTCGATACACCAACGTTACTTGATTTAGTAATAATTCCTGTCAGATCCAGTTCACCATAATTACGATGATCACGAATCGCTTTTCGCTTAACTCTGATCCAGCCCGGAGAGGTATCTACTATGGTACCTGGTGAATAGCGGCCACTTTCGATGGCGGCGGCCACGGTGAAAGGCTTCATCGTTGAACCCGGCTCAACCAGATCGGCCACTGCACGGTTGCGCATATTGCCTGGTTTGAGATCTGCACGATTATTTGGGTTATATGATGGCTGACTGACCAGTGCCAGTATCTCTCCTGTTTTAGCATCCAGCATCACTGCACTGCCAGCTGTCGCTTTATGTGACTGTACCACCGCTTTTAATTCACGATACGCAATGTACTGCAGACGCAGATCGATGGTCAGTTGCAGGTCATGACCTGGCTCAGCAACTGCCTTTACACCAAGCTGTTTAATTACATTGCCATACAGATCTTTTACAACCTGGCGTGATCCTTCTTTCCCTGACAGGTAGTCATCAAAAGCAAGCTCGAGACCTTCCTGACCTTTACCGTCAATATTGACCAGACCCAGCGTATGAGAAGTAACTTCAGCGGCAGGATAGTAACGACGGTAATCAGTATCGCCATATAATCCGGCAATTTTTTTACCGAGAACACGAGAAGCAACCTCAGGCTCAACCTGACGCTTTACAAAATAAAAACTACGTCCCTGACGTTGTGCACGTTCGACACGACGTTTCAGCTCTGCGGCATTAAGCTCAAGAAGAGGGGCAACCTGAGATAATTCCGAAGTATTTACTTGCTGAGGGTTTACCCACAGCGTAGTAACCGGGGTACTGACCGCCAAAGGCTCACCATGACGATCCACAATCATGCCACGAGATGCTGGCTGGACTTCACTGCGTACGGTTCTTTTTTCGCCTTGCTCAAACAGGAATGGCTGCTCAACGGTGTGCAGCATTACCAGGCGCGCAGCGACAGCGAAAAGTAGCAGAGCAAACGCACCCAGCACCAGCGCAAAGCGCCAGCGTTGAATACCTTCTTTCAACTCGTTTTCTTCAAGTGCCATCAGCGGAAAACCCGTGTATTTTCTGGTTCTTTCATTCCGAGACGCTTGCGCGCCAGTGTGTCAATCCGTCCGTGTGCTGTCAGCGTACTTTTCTCAAGCACAAGGCGACTATATTCCTCTGCCAGGGTCTGACGCTCGGCATCAGCTTTCTGCCAAACCTGCAGTAAATCCCGATTCCAGGTCACAACACTTAATTGCGATATTGCAGATATAAGCACTGCGCTCCAGAGCACTACACTTCCCCATGTCATGTCAGGCGCTCAGCAATTCTCAATACTGCACTACGAGCGCGAGGATTACGGTCAATTTCGGCTTTGGTTGGCATAATCGCTTTACCGATTTTTTTCATCGTTTTGCCAAGCTGATCTTCCATCACAGGCAGGCCCGGTGGTAAATCTTTTCCCTTTTCCTGCGCACGGATAAAGCGTTTCACCATGCGATCTTCTAGAGAGTGAAAACTAATGACAGACAAACGCCCTTCCGGCAAAAGAAGATCGACACTATCGGCCAGCACAGTCTCCAGATCACCCAGCTCGTTATTCACCGCAATTCGTATTGCCTGAAAAGCACGAGTCGCTGGATGCTTGTGCTTTTCCCATGCTGGGTTTGCGTGCTTAATAATTTCGGCAAGCTGAAGCGTGCGATTAATCTCTTCGTTTTTACGCTTTTCAACGAGCACTCTTGCCATACGTTTCGCAAAGCGCTCTTCACCGTACTCTTTCAGTACTCGGGCAATTTCAGACTCGGGCATTGTAGCCACCCACTCTGCGGCGCTCATTCCAGCATCAGGATTCATGCGCATATCGAGTGGGCCATCTTTCATAAAACTAAAACCGCGTTCAGCATCATCTAACTGTGGGGACGAAACACCCAGATCCAGAAGGATGCCGCTCACTTTCTCAATACCCAGTTCAGCGAGTGCAGACCTCATATCAGCAAAGCTGGACTGCACGATCTGAAAACGCCCATCTTCAGCCGCCAGTTCGTTACCACTTTCAATAGCGCGAGGATCTTTATCGAAACCGATAAGGCGTCCTTCTGCGCTCAGTTTGCTTAGCAACTGACGACTATGACCTCCCCGGCCAAATGTACCGTCTACGTAAACCCCATCAGGATCAGTAACGCAGCCGTCCACAGTCTCATTCAGTAAAACAGTGGTATGTGCTAACTCAGGAGAAATGGTCACAGGGAAATACTCATTATTTGTTCAGACAGCTGACTCTCGTCGTTCACCTGTTCCAGATATTCATCCCGGGTACCTTCCCAGGAGGCCTTACTCCACAACTCCAGCTTCTTACCCTGACCGATCAGAACCGTTTCTTTTTCAAGGCCCGCGTATTCGCGCAATGCTGCCGGGAGCAGAATCCGGCCACTGCCGTCAATTTCGACATCCGTAGCATGACCTACGAGCAAGCGCTGGATGCGACGCGCACGAGGGTCAAACGTAGGTAGGGAGGTGATTTTCGCTTCAATTTCTTCCCATTCATTAACGGGATAGATAAGTAGAGAACGCTCTTCGGTATCGATCGTCACAACCATATGGCCACCACAAAGCACCGCCAGGCGTTCCCGGAACTTAGCCGGGATCGCCAGGCGCCCTTTGGCGTCCAGATTGATCGTGTTTAAACCGCGAAACATGCGTCCGTCCTTAATCCATGTGGGTAAGTACTAACATCAACAACTTCCCACAATTACCCACTATTCTCCACAATTAGACACTATAGGAATCAGACTGCCCCTTTGCAAGCGTTTGGAGGGTGTGAAATCACCTATTTTTTTTAATAAACACAAGGACTTAGCCAAGGTGGGGGAAATGGTGGGAAGAAGTGGGGGGTAAAACCCAAACGAAGCACCCCACCTGCGATTGATAGTTAAAGTAACTTATTAAGTTAGTGGCCACTTACACGGTTTTAGACAATTTTATTATATGAGAGTGACCACTAACAAACTTAAGTTCTTAGCACCTTTTGAGACAGCGATTACCAACGCCCTACCCGGTAGGAGTCATCGCAGAAAAAACTGGCCAGAGTCATCGGAAACATAAGGACAATGCGGGGGCAGACGTTTTACACTCGGCGGACTTTCTAAGGAAACACTGCACAGAATGAAACATTTGTTGCTCAAGCCGTTCATCAAAGGGTCAATGGTCTTACTTCCCCTGCTGGTCACTGTGTGGTTGCTATGGTCAGCCTTAACCTCCCTCAATGATCTTGGAGTGAGGGCACTGCAACTCGTACATCCTGACCTGGTACTGTTTCCTGGCATGGGCGTGATTGTCATGCTGGTGACCTTGCTTACGGTTGGTCTGGCGTTTCAGCTGAATCCAATCAACTGGGTCTATCAGTATGTTGAGGATGCCTTCCTGCGACTGCCTCTGGTCAAAACCCTGTATGGCGCAGTGAAAGACTTCGCGGCCATGTTTGACGGAGACAAACCAAAGGCACAAAAGGTGGTTCTGGTCGAGATGCCGGGTATCGGTCAGCTTGTGGGCTTCGTGACCGCAGATCACGTACCGGAGCAGGTTGCAGAAAGTGCACACGCGGACAACCTTTTGCCGGTCTATCTGCCGATGAGCTATATGGTAGGTGGATACACCCTGTTCTTACCTCAGGATCGCCTGACCTTCGTCGACTGGTCAGTTGAGGATGCAATGCGCTTCGCGGTAACGGCGGGTATTTCACAAAGCCAGGCTCGTCATCGTCATCACGACGACCACAACAGTGCACCTGAAAACGCCCCAGCTGCCGACGATCAAGCTGAACCACAAAAAGAACACCCCCAGACAGGCAATGTCTGAACCAGGGGCGCCAGGATAATCAAATCTACGGCTTCCCTTCTGGCCCTGGTCCAGTTATTCGCCCAGAGTCTGGGCCAGTGCGCCAACCATGTTACTGGTCAGGAAAGCAAGATCGCCGTCACGCATGATGTATGGCGGCATAACATAGAAGTTGTGTGCGAAGGGCCGCACCCAGATACCACGATCGACACAGGCAGGCTGAAGTCGCTTCACATCGACCGGATCTTTCAGTTCAATTACGCCGATGGCGCCCAATACCCGCACGTCCGCGACACCATTCAGCTCAGAGGCTCGACTCAGACCCGTCTTAAGTCCCTGCTCAATTCCTGATACCTGCTCTTTCCAGTTGTTCTCCATCAGCAGATCAAGACTGGCACAGGCAACACGGCACGCCAACGGATTAGCCATGAAGGTTGGCCCATGCATAAAGCAGCCGGCCTCACCACGACTGATGGTCTCTGCGACTTCGGTAGTCGCCAGTGTCGCCGCGAGCGTCATGTACCCACCGGTAATGGCCTTGCCGACGCACATAATGTCAGGGCTGATACCTGCATATTCACAGGCAAACAGCTTACCGGATCGTCCAAAGCCCGTTGCGATCTCATCAGCGATCAGCAGAACACCAAACTCATCACATAGGGCGCGTGCCTGACGCAGATACTCTGGGTGATAGAAGCGCATGCCCCCTGCCCCCTGAACAACGGGTTCAAGAATCAGGGCCGCAATGCTCTTATGAGTCTTTTCGAGAGATTCTCTCAAAGGCGCAATGTCATCAGGGTTCCATTCTTCTTCAAACCGCGTCTGAGGCGCAGGAACGAAAAACTGCTCGGGCAGAATACCGCTGAAGAGGTGATGCATTCCCCGCTTGGGATCACAGACAGACATGGCTCCGAGCGTGTCGCCATGGTAACCGCGCTCCAGTGCCAGCAAGCGGGTTCTTGTCGTTTCACCCCGTGCATGCTGGTACTGAATGGCCATTTTAATCGCGACCTCGACCGACACCGAGCCGGAGTCCGCAATAAACACTTTTTCCAGTCCGTCGGGCGTCAGAGCGACAAGGCGCCGTGCCAGCTCAATCGCCGGTCCATGCGTAAGACCGCCGAACATAACATGACTCATCCGTTCAGCCTGTTCGTTCAGCGCCGCATTTAATACCGGATGATTGTAGCCATGAACCGTGCACCACCAGCTCGACATGCCATCAATCAATTCCCGACCGTCCTGAAGTTTCAGTCGCACCCCTGAAGCACTGACCACCGGCCAGGTATACCCAGGATCAGTCATTGAACTGTACGGATGCCAGACATGCTCACGGTCATAATTAAGGTCGGGTTGTATGAAATGAGAGGTCATGTGTTCTCCTGAGATTCTGGCTGTACTCCCGTCAGGCCTTAGGATGACGCAGTTTTATGCCACCTGTAAACCAGACTACTGATCCGCAGTTGACCACTGATCACGACGGAATAAGATACGGGCACTTACTGGCGGAGTTATCTATGAGTTGGCAAGACCGTTTTGCGTCTGCTCTTCAGCAAAGAAAAGAGACACACCTGTTGCGCCAACGGCAGACGCTGCAATCTCCGCAAAGCACACACGTGACATGTGGAAGTTCTCAATTGCTGAACTTCTGCAGCAACGACTATCTTGGCCTGGCCAATACTGGCGGCGAAGACCTCGCCCGCGCTGCTCAGGAATGGCAATTTGGCAGTGGCGCGTCCCACCTCGTTTGCGGCCACACGCGTGCTCATCATGATCTCGAAGACGCACTTGCGGAGTTTTCTGGTTACCCAAGAGCCTTACTCTTCTCCACAGGTTATATGGCCAACGTTGGTGTCATCAGTGCGCTGGCTCAGCGGGGTGACCTGATACTGCAGGACAAACTGAACCACGCCTCGCTGCTCGACGGCGCTCAGCTCAGTCGCGCTAAAATGACCCGCTACCGCCACTGCGACTATCAACAACTTAACGAGCTACTTGAAGACGCTACCGGTGATTGTCTGGTCGTCAGTGACAGTATTTTCAGCATGGATGGTGATCTCGCAGACGTTGCCAGACTTGCGGCACTCAGCCAACAGCACAATGCGTTATTGATGATTGATGATGCGCACGGTATTGGTGTTCTTGGGCAGCATGGTCAGGGAGTCAGAGAGCACTTCAACCTCTCACAGGATGCCCTGCCAGTGTACATTGGCACTCTGGGTAAGGCGTTAGGAGGATACGGAGCCTTTGTCGCCGGCAGTGAAGAGCTCATTGAGTATCTGATTCAGTTCTCGCGCTCCTATATTTACACCACAGCAATGCCACCAGCCGTTGCTCAGGCCATGCTCGGGAATCTTGAGCGGGCGAAAGACAACAAGCTGCGCGAGGCGCTGACCAACCGTATCGAGCAGTTCCGCAGTGGCGCCAAAGCAAGGGGACTGCCATTGATGGCCTCAGAAAGTCCGGTGCAGCCAATGCTGACTGGTGCCAGCGACAGGGCTCTGCGCATCAGTGACCGACTTGAAAATCAGGGCATCTGGATCTCCGCCATACGGCCACCTACCGTTCCGCAGGGAGAAGCCCGCCTGCGTGTTACCCTGACCGCCGCGCATACAGCCGAGGATATCGAGACTCTGCTCACGGCCCTTGAATCAGCATTTGCAGGTGATGAGTCATGACACCGCTCTGGCAAAAGCTCCAGTCTACTCAAGGCAGCGACCTGAACTGGCTGTGGCTCCCCGGCTGGAGCTTCCGCGCCGATGTTTTCGCGCCCTTCTTTGACTCACTGCCCGGGCATCACTGGGGAGCCGACTACCTCAGTAATGATTGCAGCTTCGAAGCTGCAGCAACACAACTTGCGGCGACCGCACCCGATACAGACAGCCCCGAAGGCTCATCTGCCATCTGGATTGGCTGGTCATTGGGCGGCGCACTTGCTGCCGCAGCCTGCGCTGGCACAGCAGATACCAGAAGTCAGTTCCTTGTCACTCTGGCAACAGGCCAGCGCTTTCTTTCCGATAAGACAGGCAGTGGTATGCCGAGAGAGGGCTTTGAAGCATTTTCTCAGTCTTTAACATCGAACGCAGAGACAACACTGAAACGCTTCACCGGCTTGTGTGCGCAGGGCAGCTCTGAAGCACGTTCCCTGATCAAGCAGTTAAAGAGCAGCCAACACCTCGCACAGAGCGAGCTTAACCGCACACTTGAATGGCTAAGGTACGAAGTTCTTCCCCCCTCACCCCGCAGCCTGCATTTGTACGGTCACGCAGACGCGCTGAAGCCTTCTCAGATGCCCCCTGTTGAACTCAGCCCGGGAGAGAGCCATGCCTTCTTTCTTACAACAGAAGGCAAGCATCACTTACTGGAAAGGCTGCATCAGCTGGCAGAGCAGCTACAGCATGAATCAGCCAAACCAGAGGAAATGCCATGACGCGCCGCGATAAACGTCAGGTCGCGCAGCATTTCAGTCGTGCCGCTCAGAGTTATGATCACGCCGCCAGCATTCAGCAGCGCGCTGTCACGGCGTTGCTCAATCAACTGCCCACACTGTCAGGACACTGGCTCGATATCGGTTGTGGTACCGGCGTCGCCCTGCCGCACCTGCGCTTAAAAGGTGCCAATCGGGTTACTGGAATCGATCTCGCCGAAGGCATGCTAGAAGCCGCCGCCAATCACGCAGATCCTCAGACTGACCTGTTGCTCGCCGATGCAGACGAACTTCCTCTACCCGACTGCTCGGCAGACGGCCTGATCTCCAGCCTGATGCTGCAATGGAGCGAAGTTCCGGAAAAAACACTTAAAGAATGGCGGCGAGTACTGAAACCGGGGAGCCGTATTGCCATAGCGACCTTGCTCCCGGGCACTCAGAAAGAGCTACAGCAGGCCTGGAGAGCAATTGATGATCGCCCTCATGTGAATGAATTCGAAGCACACAAACGTCTGAACCATGCGTTAATGCAAGCTGGTTTCACAGATATTGTGTTTAAGCAGGACTGCCTGACCGAGTACTACGATTCCGTGCCTGACCTGCTACGCAGCCTGAAAGCCATTGGCGCCACCAATGTGAACGCAGGCCGCCGGGCTGGCCTGGGCGGCCGCGCAGCCATTGAGGCACTGAGCAGGCACTATCCGACTACGCAACACATGGGGCAAACCGCTTATCCACTGAGCTACGAAGTGCTCTGGATCTATGCAGTGGCCCACCCAGAACACCCTACAGAGCCGAAACCATGAAGCGCTACTTCCTGACAGGTACCGATACAGACGCAGGTAAAACACTGATCAGCGCAGCACTCCTGCAGCGAGCTGTTCTCGACGGGCACACCAGCTTCGGGCTGAAGCCAATTGCTTCAGGCTCCGACCAGACAGACAACGGGCTCAGAAATCGGGATGCGCTTCTTCATCAGAAATACTCGTCAGGTAACCTCGCGTATGAGGTCCACAACCCGATCACGCTGGAGCCAGCCATTGCGCCTCATATTGCTGCAAAAGAAGCGGGCCTGAGCCTGACTTGCCGCTCACTGATCGCAGCGTGCGAGAACGGCTTAACACAGACCGCCGAACTGCAACTGATTGAAGGCGCAGGAGGCTGGCTAGTTCCTCTTAATGACACCGAGACATTGGCCGACTTTGCTGCCAGCCAGAACCTGCCGGTGATACTGGTCATTGGTCTTAAGCTAGGCTGCATCAATCACGCCTGCCTGACCGTTGAGGCGATTCGCCAGTGCGGATTAACGATTGCAGGATGGGTCGCTAATTCCATAGATCCTGATATGGAAGCCCAGCAGGAAAATCTGCGCTATCTGACACAGTGGTTCCACCAGCGCGGTATACAGCACCTGGGAACCGTGCCCCACATCCGAGACGTTGATCCTTTCGATGCAAACTCACTGAAACAGGTCTCGGACCGTCTGCACTGGCCGGATTGACCAGTTACAGTGACGAAGTTACGGCAGCTTGCTATAGTTTCAGGATATCAAAGAGACAATCGACAGAGATTTCATGGAAACGCCGCTCAGTAAAAGACTGCAGCATTTCATCCCGTTCGACGAATGGTCCGAAGACATCATCGAAGAACTGACACCTTACTTTCGCGAGCACACGCTTCCCGCGAGAAAAATCCTGTTTAAACGCGGCCAGTCTGACGACGAATGTCACTTCCTGCTCAGCGGCGGTATCGACCTGGCCGACGATGATTTCAATATCAATGGCATAGATGCCGACAGCGATGAAAACTTCATGGCATTGGACAACACACACGTCGTGCATCGCTACACCGGCATTACCCGAACGCCATGCCAGCTGGTATCCGTAAAACGCACGTATCTTGAGCTGATCTCAACCTGGTCAGAGTTTCGGCAATCCGAAAGTCTTAGCCAGCACGACGAAGAAAGTGACTGGCTGGAAAGACTGATCACCTCAGATCTTTTTACCCGGATTCCACCGGCGAATATCCAGAAACTGCTATCGCGCTTCGAAGAGTTGCCCGCCTCTCTCGGTGATGTCGTTATTCGCGAAGGTGAAATCGGCGAGCATTGCTATGTCATCAAAACGGGGGGAGCACTGGTCACGCGACAAGCAGAACAGGATGAAGAGACTCTTGCCGCACTGGGCCCCGGCGATCTGTTCGGCGAGGATGCACTGGTCAGTGAATTACCGCGCAACGCCTGCGTGACCATGACGTCGTCCGGAACGCTGGCGCGGCTGTCGAAAGAAGATTTCGATCCACTGCTCAAAAAGCCCGTACTGAGTTATATCCGTGAGAGTGAACTCGAGACCTTAATTGACGAGGCCGATACCGGTGTCATCATCCTCGATGTAAGGCATACACAGGAAGCAACCGCAGCACCTGTGTTGCGTGCTCGGAATGTCCCTCTGTCTAAGCTTCGGGAAACACTGAAGTCGCTGGAGCGTGATTTTATCTACGTAACAACAGGTGGTGGGCGCGCTGAAGCAGCAGCGTACATACTCTCAGAAGCTGGATTCGACGCTCGCGTACTGGCATGAGGGGCCGACACTCAGCGAAGTCACTCTGGGCGCGACGTCGATTCTGGCTGGCGCTCACTTTGTCGCTGGGGCTGCACCTTATCCTTCTACCAGACCTTGGATTGGAAACAGACGAAAAAACCACCCGGGTTATACTCGCTACCTTGAGAACGGAAGTCCCTGAACGCGCAAACAAAAATGAGCAACGTGGTGAGCTATCGACGCCCAGTCAGCCCATATCGACACCTCCAGAACCTGCGCCTGCCGAAACGCCAGAACCTGCCAGAGAACCAGAAACTGCCACAGAGCCTCTGGCCACCCAAAAGCCTGTGAAGGCTCAGACACCCGCTAGACCAGACACAATCACCACAACGGCCAGATCTGCAATTACTCAACGGCCTGATACTCCGGCACAGATCCCCTCGGTGGAGTCTTCGCCAGCACCAGACACAAAAGAGCCAGACTTAGCAGAACCTGACTCAACAGAAACGGGCTCTCAAACGCAGATCATAAAACAACCTACTGACAACATCGCCCCATCAACAGCCTCTACTGAAGCCCGGTTCGCCGGCGACGACCAACGCTTCAGCGATCCGGTCGAGCAGAAGTACTATGAACGCCTTATGGCCCACCTGAACCAGAAATTGCCAGCACACCCAGCAGGTATCCAGGGAGACGTCCGCTTACAGGTCACTATTAAGTATGGAGCCGTTATCACCGCCGTTGATGTCATTGTCAGCAGTGGTGATCCAACAACCGATGAGTGGGCCCGCCGCGCAATTCTGGCCACCAGCCCAGTTCCCGCCGTGCCTTCAGACCTGCCACAGCCTTACCTGTTCCGCCCCACCCTGCGTCTGACCGACTGAACCACGACGTATAAGCGTTGTACAGGATTAGAGCGCGCCGCTACAATCAAGCGCTCTCACCGCTTCATATAAAGGAAACACCGTGTTCGATAGTGGCATCATTGCGTTTGCGTTTATTGGTCTGATTTCGTTCGCCAGTCAGTGGTTAGCCTGGCGCGTAAAGTTACCAGCGATTCTGTTTCTACTGGCCTCCGGTTTACTGATTGGGCCTGTGACTCAACAGTTCAATCCAGACGCACTCTTCGGGGACCTGCTGTTTCCGCTGATATCTCTGGCGGTCGCGATCATTCTCTTTGAAGGCAGTCTCACCCTCGACCTGAAAGAAATACGCTCACAAAAAGGCGTCGTACAGCGGTTGATTACCGTAGGTGCGGGGATCACCTGGGCGGTCGTCGCCATCGCGACCCATTACCTGTTCGGACTGAGCTGGGAGCTCAGTATCCTCTTTGGTGCCCTCACCGTAGTCACCGGCCCGACCGTCATCGTGCCTATGCTTCGCACCGTTCGCCCAAACGCAGACGTTGGTAACATTCTGCGCTGGGAAGGCATCCTGATCGACCCGCTTGGTGCACTGCTTGTGGTCGTCGTATACGAATTCATCGTGGCTCAGGGTCAGGCTCAGGGGGCTTTAAGCGGCATGCTCGCCTTTGTTGAAATCATCGCGTCCGGCACGGTGCTCGGTCTCGCCGCGGGTTGGATTCTCGGCTTTATCCTGAAACGCCGCTGGGTTCCTGAATACCTCGAGAACATGGCCACCCTCTCTATGGTATTTGTGAGTTTCAGCGTCGCCAATATGCTTGCACACGAGTCGGGCCTGCTTGCGGTCACGTTGATGGGGATGTGGCTGGCAAACCAGAAGGACATCCGCATCAGTGAGATTCTGAACTTTAAGGAGCACCTGACGGTTCTGCTTATTTCCGGGCTTTTCATTATTCTGGCCGCACGCCTGACGCTGGATGACCTGATCGCGCTGGGCTGGATGCCCTTCGCACTCCTCGCCGTTATGCAGTTCGTCGCGAGACCTTTGTCTGTGTGGGTTTCAGCCATCGGCAGTACACTCAGCTGGCAAGAGAAATCTCTGCTGTCCTGGATTGCTCCACGAGGTATTGTTGCTGCTGCCGTTTCCGCTCTCTTCGCCATCAAGCTTGAGCAGTCCGGGGAGGCAGAAGCCGCGGTACTCGTCCCACTTACTTTCTCTGTTATTTTTGGCACCGTCGTGCTCCAGAGTGCTACTTCACGCATGATGGCGCGCTGGCTGGGTGTGGCGGAACCACCGCCAAATGGCTTCCTGATTGTCGGCGCAAATACCATCGCACGCACCATCGCACTTGAGCTTAGAAAGAATCAAGTGGATGTACTTCTAACAGATTCAAATTGGGACAACATCCGTGCGGCACGCATGGATGGGTTGCGTACTTTTTACGGTAACCCAGTCTCTGAATACGCGGAGCAGCGCCTCGATCTGGTCGGTTTAGGTAAGCTTCTGGGGCTATCCCCGGAGCGCAGTATTAACACAGTCGCAGGGATGCGGTTTGGCAATGAGTTCGGCCAGCACAACATTTATGCACTGCGCACATCGGTCGATGCGCGACTGTCCGAAATGCATATCGATGGTGAAGAGCACCGTGGCCAGTATCTGTTCAGCAAAGACCTGACGTACAGCAAATTTTCCAGCATGTTGGCGCAGGGGGCCGAGCTGCATTCCACCCGACTGAGCAGCGAATTTACCTGGAATGATTTTCAACAGCAAAACGGCAAAGATGCCATTCCTCTATTCGCAATCACACCAGAAGGCAAGGTTTTAACAAGCAAAATTGGTAGTAATTTTGAGCCTAAAAATGGCTGGAAAGTGATCAGTCTCTTCACACCGGCACTGGTTGCTGCCAATGATCAAGGGGCTTCACGCACGACTTAATCACTCTTGCCAGAGGGGCCACATCATGCCCCGGCCTGAAATGCCAAGCACAGCCATTATGGGCCCAATATCAACATTGGCGCATTTTTACCATCAATTATAAATCTAAATGCTTACTGACAAGGATATTGGTAAGCCGCGTCCTTTCTGACCTCAACGCCATGAGAAGTTATATTACGCCACTTTTGCACGCCTATGTTGCGTAAAATGACATTGTGCCTTGAGGCACCTGCGCGCACTCTGGCGCTACTCACCACTAATAACAAAGTAGTAGATAATCTCCAGATGTATTCGTTAAAACCGCACGCAGAGACTCTACAGACCCTGCGCAGGTTGATGCCTCAGAAGGAATTGCGTAAGTCAGCCCCAAAACTCTCTGCTGCTGGAGAAGGACTCCAGAGCAGTACACCCGCCCTTCTTCAGGTTCTCAAGACTCTGAGTGACAGCGAGCTCTCATCAAAGCTGCCCGAAGTTTACCTTGAGTACGGTCAGATCATGGCGATGCAGAACCAGGTCACCGCCGGCAACCTGTTAGAACTGTTCCAGTCAATGTGTGCTCAGATCAGTACTACAGAGCGACCGTTCGACCTCCACATTCTTGATGATGGCCAGGTCAGTCACTGCGAGTTCTTCTGGAAGCAGGACCCAACTCGGGTTCCTTCTCCTGAACTTTCAGAGCTGTTGCTTGCCTTCGGTTATACGGTTGGTAGCAACCTGCTCCAGGGGCTCACGGATCAGCTTTCCGTATTTCTGCCGTACTCAGAGCCGGAACATATCGAAGAGTACGCCAAATATGCACCAATGAAGGTTACCTTTGGCGCGCCGTACTTTGCTGTTCGCTTACCTTCACAGTTTCTGACCCAGGCGTTGATTATCCGTACAGCTAATTTTCAACCACAGGGCGTATTGCGTCCGGCGCACCTGATCGCTCAGAAAGCATCCAACCTGCTTCGCAGTGATCTTGCCAACCCGCCGACGCTGAATGAGTTGTCACAGAAACTCGGACTGACTGAACGAACCTGCAAACGTCGCCTCCAGGAGGCAGGAACCCATTATCAGCAGCTCCTTGCTGACATGCGCCTGGTGCAGGCCAGTTTCTGGCTCAGCCGTCGCATGTACAACGTCAGCCAGGTTGCTGAATTGCTGGGCTATTCAAGCGTTGCCAACTTCTCTAAGGCCTACAAAAAGTGGTGCGGCTTCTCGCCTACCCATGCCAAGCAGGGTATGCCTGTTCCGGATAATCGCACCAACGCCAGCTGATACCTCCCCGGATTACGGCGCTCCCGTGCCGTAATCGCATTTTTGTGTGAACCACGCCTCTTAAAGCGCTATAATTGCCGCCTTTTCGTTGACCTCTGTCGTCAACCGAACTCAGGACGTTGAGCGTCCAAACGTATCAGGATCTGACATGGGTAAAAAAACCCCTTTGTATGATTGCCATCTAGAGGCTGGCGGCAAAATCGTAGACTTCGGCGGCTGGGATATGCCCATCCACTACGGCTCCCAGATTCAGGAGCACAACGCAGTGCGCGAAGCCGCTGGCATGTTCGACGTTTCGCACATGACAATCGTCGACGTTCGCGGGCCCGACGCCAAAGCCTATCTGCAGAAGCTGCTCGCCAACGATGTCGACAAACTGAAAGAAACCGGCAAAGCACTCTATACCGGCATGCTGAACAACGACGGCGGTGTGATCGACGACCTGATCGTATATCGCATGGACGGATGGTTTCGCACCGTCGTCAATTGTGCCACCCGTGAGAAAGATCTCGAGTGGATGACGGCCCATACCAAAGGCTTTGATATCAGCCTCACCGAACGCCCTGAAATGGCGATGGTCGCTGTTCAGGGGCCTGAGGCACTGGGCATGGTTCAGAAGGTACGTCCGGAAGCCGCCGAGCTTATCGATGGTCTCAAGATCTTCCAGGGTCTGCCACAGCACGGCTGGTTTTATGCCCGCACAGGTTACACCGGCGAAGACGGCCTTGAGATTATGATCCCGAAAGAAGACGCCGCCGATTTCTGGCAGCAGTTGAGTGAAGCTGGCGTCCAACCCTGCGGCCTGGGTGCCCGCGACACCCTCCGCCTTGAAGCGGGGATGAACCTGTACGGCAACGATATGGATGAATCTGTGAGCCCACTGATTGCCGGTATGGGCTGGACCGTTGCCTGGGAACCTGCCGGTCGCGACTTTATTGGTCGGGCTGCACTGGAAGCTGAAAAAGCAGCCGGTATTGCCATGAAACAGGTGGGTCTGGTTCTGGAAACCCGTGGCGTGATGCGTTCTCACCAGAAAGTCGTCGTGGAAGGCGCCGGTGAAGGTGAAGTTACTTCCGGCACTTTTTCGCCAACCTTACAGTATTCCATTGCAATTGCGCGGGTACCGGCAGCAACCGGCGACACCGCTCAGGTAGACCTGCGTGGCAAATTGACGGACGTTCGTGTGATCAAGCTCCCGTTCGTGCGCAACGGCCAAAAACAATTTTGAGATAAATCGTAAATTTTTAACTGGAGAAACCCCATGAGCAACATCCCTGCAGATCTGAAATACGTTGCCTCCCACGAATGGATCCGCCTTGAGAGCGATGGCACAGTCACTGTTGGTATCACCGACTTTGCTCAGGATCAGCTGGGCGATGTCGTCTTCGTAGAGCTGCCTGAAGTAGACAGCGAAGTTACCGCAGATCAGGACATTGCCGTGGTTGAGTCAGTAAAGGCTGCGTCGGACATCTACGCTCCTCTGGCCGGTAAAATCATCGCTGTGAACGACGATCTTGCTGACGCTCCGGAAAAAGTAAACGAAGACCCATACGGCGACGCCTGGTTCTTCAAAATGGAGCTGGCGGATGCTGCAGATCTGGACAAGCTTCTTGATGCGGACGGTTACGCTGCAGCGTGTGAGTAATACGTTACTCTGACCCCGCTTAAAACAACGCAGAGGCCTCCTCTGCGTTGTCGTTTTACCTTCTTATATAGCGTGGGCACTAGCCCATATAGCCGATACTTTTACATTCAGGTTCAATCATGAGTACTCCTTCTCTCAGACAACTGGAACAGCGCGATAATTTTGTCAGTCGCCATATTGCCTCGGACGGTGCAGGCTATGACCTGCGTGAAGAGGCAGACATGCTGGCTGCCGTTGGTGCCGACTCTCTTGAGTCACTAACCAGCGAAATTGTCCCCGCTGACATTCTGCGCGATGCATTCCTGTCCTTCGGAGAAGCCACCCCCGAAGCCGAGGCTCTGGCCCGCCTGAAGTCTGTCGCTGCACAGAATAAAGTATTCAAAAGCTATATCGGACTTGGTTATCACGATGTGATCATGCCTCCGGTCATCCTGCGCAATGTCCTGGAAAACCCGGGCTGGTACACGGCTTACACTCCGTATCAGCCAGAAATCGCTCAAGGTCGCCTGGAAGCACTGCTTAACTTCCAGCAGATGATCATCGACTTCACCGGCATGGAACTGGCAAACGCCTCTCTTCTTGACGAGGGCACCGCCGCCGCTGAAGCCATGGCGATGGCAAAGCGCTCGGTTCGCAAGAACAAATCAAACACCTTCTATGTTGATGAGCTGTGTCTGCCACAAACCATCGACGTTGTCCGTACTCGCGCAGAAGCCTTCGGTTGGGACATCATCGTCGGCCCTGCAGAGAAAGCGGCAGACCATGACGTCTTCGGTGCTCTGTTCCAGTACCCGGGGCGTCAGGGGGAAATCACTGATTTCACGAATGTCATCAGTGCCCTGCATGAAAAGAACGCTCTGGCCGCGGTTGCCAGCGACCTGATGGCGCTCATCAAGATCAAAGCGCCGGGTGAAATGGGTGCAGACATCGTCCTGGGCAACGCTCAGCACTTTGGTGTTCCTATGGGCTTTGGTGGCCCACATGCGGCTTTCTTTGCAACCCGCGATGCCTACAAGCGCTCTATTCCAGGCCGTATTATCGGTGTATCTATCGACGCTCAGGGCAATCAGGCGCTGCGCATGGCGCTGCAAACCCGTGAGCAGCACATCCGCCGTGAAAAGGCGAACTCCAACATCTGTACTGCACAGGTGCTGCTCGCAAACCTCAGCTCATTTTATGCGGTGTATCACGGCCCGACAGGCCTCAAAACCATCGCCAATCGCATCCACCGTCTGACCGATATTCTGGCCGCAGGCCTGAAGAGCAAAAACGTCGAACTTCTCAACACTACCTGGTTCGATACCCTGACGATCAAGGTCGGCAACCGAGAAGACGTTCTGAAGCGCGCAGCGGACCGGGAAGTTAATCTCCGTGATGATAAAGCACTCGGTTTGGGTAAGGACACCCTGGGTGTGACACTGGGAGAAAAGACCACGGCAAGCGATGTCGCCGAACTCTTTGATATTTTCCTCGGCGCTGACCACGGACTTGATGTGTACGACCTGGACGAGGTCGTAGTCAAGGCTGGCTCAGACAGCGTACCCGCAGGTCTGCAGCGTCTGACCGCCTTCCTGGAACACCCGACCTTCAATAAGTACCACACCGAGCACGAGATGCTGCGTTATATGAAGCGTCTCGAAAGCAAAGACCTGGCGATGAATCATTCCATGATTACGCTCGGCTCCTGCACCATGAAGCTGAATGCCACCACCGAGATGATCCCGGTGACCTGGCCTGAGTTCTCGAATATCCACCCCTTCGCACCGAAAGACCAGACTCCGGGTTACGAGCAACTGGTTTCTGAACTGGATGGCTATCTGCGTGATATCACCGGCTTCGATGCTATCTGTATGCAGCCTAACTCAGGTGCACAGGGCGAATACGCGGGCCTGCTGGCGATTAAGAAGTACCACGAGAGTCGTGGCGAAGGTCACCGTAATGTGTGTTTGATCCCACGTTCGGCACACGGTACTAACCCGGCATCGGCACAGATGGCGTCGATGCGGGTTGTCGTCACTGAGTGTGATGAGCAGGGTAACGTAGATTTCGACGATCTGAAGAAGAAGGCAGAAGAGCTGTCTGATCAGCTGTCGTGTCTGATGCTGACCTACCCTTCGACACATGGCGTGTACGAGAAAGGCGTGAAAGAAATCTGCGACCTGATCCACCAGCACGGCGGTCAGGTGTATATGGACGGCGCTAACCTGAATGCTCAGGTGGGTGTGACTCAGCCGGCCTTTATTGGTGCGGACGTATCTCATATGAACCTGCACAAAACCTTCGCGATTCCACACGGTGGTGGCGGTCCGGGCATGGGCCCGATTGGTGTCGCTGCGCACCTGGCACCTTTCGTTGCCAACCACACTGTACGCCCTATTGACGACGCATCTAAAGGCAACGGTGCAGTCTCTGCAGCACCGTATGGCTCTGCCAGTATTCTCACCATCAGCTGGATGTACATCACTCTGATGGGCAGTGCCGGTCTGCGTACTGCCACCCAGAATGCTTTGCTCAAGGCCAACTATCTGGCGAAGCGCCTTTCTGCGCACTACCCGATCCTGTACTCAGGCCTGAACGGTCGTGTTGCCCACGAGTGTATCGTTGACCTGCGCCCGATTAAGGCAGAAACCGGCATCACTGAAGTGGATATCGCCAAGCGTCTGATGGATTACGGCTTCCACGCACCGACCATGTCGTTCCCGGTAGCGGGTACCTTTATGATCGAACCGACCGAGTCTGAAAGCAAAGCCGAAATCGATCGCTTCGCTGACGCTATGATCGCAATCAAAGCTGAAATTGATGCCGTGCAGAACGGCGTTCTGGATGCCGAGAACAACCCGCTGAAGAACGCACCACATACCGCGGCAGTCGTGACCGGAGAGTGGGAGCGCCCTTATTCACGCGAGCTCGCTGCTTTCCCTGTGAAGGAGCTCGGTGCTCATAAGTTCTGGCCAACGGTAGGCCGTATCGATGATGTCTACGGTGACCGTAACCTGATCTGCTCTTGCCCTGCGATTGAGAACTACGAAGACTGAGTTCCGGTGACCCGTCCTGACATAAAAAAGCCCGCGTACGCGGGCTTTTTTATTATCCAGAGTGATTATCTACAGCAACCGACAGATGGCGCCGTTTCATAGAGAACGGGCGGGAACTGTGCTTCTCCAACCAATCACCCAACTTGTCTGATTCAATAGGATGAGCAAAGAAATACCCCTGTATCTCTTCGCCACCCAGTGACAGAACTTTATCGAGGTCATGGCGATTCTCAACACCCTCGACAATAACCGACAGTTTCAAACCATGCGCCAGCGAGACAATACTCGAAAAGAGCCCTTCACCACCGTTGCTAAGATCAGCCACGAAGGACTGATCAATCTTCAGAGTATCCAGCGGGAAATCGCGCAGGTAGCTGATGGACGAGTAACCCGTGCCGAAATCATCGATTGATATACGCACCCCCAGATTACGCAGCGTACTCAGTACCTGACGAATCTGCAGTACATCGCCCGCGAACACAGACTCGGTCAACTCCAGCTCCAGTCGACTGGCAGGCATACTGACGGCCGCAAGCGTAGAGACAACGTCATCCACAAAGTCGGGCTGACGCAGCTGCATGACAGAGATATTCACAGCTACGCGTAAATCCGACTCAGGCACCTCTTTCATAAGCGTCTGGCAGGCTTTACGCAGGATCATACGCCCCATCGCTGGCATCAGTCCGGATTCTTCCGCGAGAGGAATAAAGGTGCCAGGACTGATGGCAACGTTACGGACATTATCGTGCCAACGCGCCAGAGCTTCGAAACCGGTCAGGCTGCCATTTTCTACGGATACGAAGGGCTGCATAGCAATTTCGATCTCATCGTTATCAATGGCGTAGCCAAGGGCCTGCACCAGCTGCAATCGCTCGGATGCTTCATGGCCCCACTTGTCATCGTAAACTGATACGCCCGTTTTACGTGATTTCGCACGGTAGACAGCAATATCGGCGTGTTCAAGGAGCTGCTCTGCACTGGTTCCGTGCTCAGGGCAAAGCGCAATACCGACACTGGCTCCGAGAGACACCGGGCCACTATCAAGATCTATAGGCTTACGAAGTTCAGCGACCAGCTGAGTAGCGAACTCTTCAACCTGAACTTCAGAGACATCACGACGCTCTAGAATCACGAATTCATCGCCTCCCCAGCGTGCGCAGATCACCTGGTCACCACACGCATTCGCAATACGGGCAGCAATCACACGCAGTACGTGATCCCCCGCTAAATGGCCAAGGCCGTCATTCACTTCTTTAAAACGGTCGAGGTCGAGCAGGTAGACAGCAAAACCGGCTTGTTCATCGCTCTGTTCTTTCAGCGCTTCACTCGCTTTACGCGAGAAGTAATAGCGGTTCCCCAAGCCTGTCAGCATGTCATGCGTGGCCTGATAATTCAGCTCTTGAGTTCGCTCTTCAATCTGTTGCTCGAGGTTTACATTGGCTGCCGTCAGGCGTTCCCGGGCATCCGTCAGATCGTTATTCAGCTCTGCCATTTCGCGAGAGCGGAATTCCGTCAGGCGCTGAAGCAGACGGCCTTTCTGTGAATGAAGAGCGGATCTGTGAATGTTTTCAACAATGATCAGTAAGCTGGTAGATGCCAGCATCCCCAGCGACACCATGGACCAGACTTCTTCACCTGAGAACAGGATTAATACCGGCGGTACCATACACATAGCGCTGTTGAGGTACAGTAGCAGACGGTCGCTGGTAATGCCGATCGTGCTTACCACGGCAATAACGATGAACATGCCACTGACTACACCAAGGCTGAAGCCGCTCATAATATCGTGGAACAGAATCAGCAGGCTGTACCAGGCGAGTTGATTCAGAACTACGCCGGCACCAAAGAGCAAACGCCAGTCCCGGATACGCAGCCTTTCCGGGTTTTCAACATGCGCCAGGAATCCGGCAGTCCGCAACGTCTGTACCGACAGATAGCCCAGTAACCAGCACCAGAGCAGGCTTTCGTATGCTTCAGCCCTTAGGGTAATGACCATGAAGAAGGCGGCAACCGACTGCATCATTACCGCAGGGGTGCTGTTAGCATGGAGAGAAAATACGAGGCGCTTGCGAAAGCCCTCCTCTGACATGTCGGGCTCCTGATCAGGAGCGCCATCGACTTCGTTTTTCTTGAGTGCGAGCATGTCCTTACGATGAAGCCAGCAGAAAGTCCCCACATCCATGAACAACAACATTACACCACACAGGCCGAAGGCTATGACAGAGTCATCATTCAGTAAGGTCAGCTGGATAGCCAAAGGCAACAGGTTGAGAGCGAGCAGCCCCATGCCGATTATGGGAAACAGGGCGAACGGCAGGCAATGCGCATACACAACGACAATAAAAATAGAGACGGCAATAAGGCGGGTATCAGCATCCAGCTCAGGCAGGATGACCATGCCCACGATACTCCAGAGCGTAACCATAGCGATGGACATGTAGAGCAGGTTGCGCCTCGCAGTTGTTGGGCGCCTCTTCTCTTCTGGCGTACGAATATAACGGTAGGCGTAGGTTGCAGGCACCAGGTAGAAAGTCAGTAAGGCAGATACTATATCCCAGTGGGGCCAACCCGTACGGAGAGCAACCATGGCCAAAGCGGCTATGCTGAAGCCCAATGCAACAAAAGCTCCTGCAA
The DNA here is from genome assembly GCF_984348125.1 of Thalassolituus sp. NCBI lineage: Bacteria > Pseudomonadati > Pseudomonadota > Gammaproteobacteria > Oceanospirillales > Oceanospirillaceae > Thalassolituus > Thalassolituus sp. The sequence continues at coordinate 110,307 of NZ_CFHJLR010000001.1, read as the reverse complement.
TCGCTCTCTTCATCAGCGAAAGAGTTCTCTCGTCTGCGTACTCTTCAGTAGCCCGCAAATTCTTTGGGAAAAAGTTCGACATCAACATGCTGTTGCGCACCAAAACGTATTTTTATTATTTGCAGTGCCTTCCCTGAGCGCGGATGCGAGCCCAATGAATCAGAGCCACATCTGACAACACTTATTCTAAACAAGTGTACACCAGAAAATGTGACCCTATTAACGTTTGTTCGTTTTTTAATTGATCTTTACTCAGCAAGCGGCGTCTGGCTGACATTGCTGTCAGTAAATCTCTCCTTCTCTCCGAATCCTGATCTGAAATTTTCAATCGAAGCTTCGTTGTTACAAATCATTCGCACTTTTACTCCTAAAAAACTTGCGTTTGATAGTAATTCGTATTTATACTGGCATCAGTTTCTTAACAACAACTCAGGTGAGCTTAAATGTACGTATGTATCTGCAAAGGAGTGACTGACCGCGACATCGTTGCTGCTGCTGAGCAAGGTGCTACCCGCATGAGCCAATTGAAAGAGTGCACAGGTCTCGGAAGTCAGTGCGGCAAATGTGCTCGTGATGCCAAGGCCATCTTTAACGAAGCCAAGCAGACTGCCGCTCAGATGAGTCACCTTTTCTCGGCTGCCTGAGAGTCAGCCTGAGTAACCAGATTCGTTACTATTTCGACCTACATTAAGCCATCAATGCCTATCATTTATGGCCAAATATCCCCCAAATAAGGGACTGAAAACTAAATCGTTTTCAGTCCCTTATTTTTTTCACCCCAAAGCTCCCTAATCGTTTGACTCAAGACCAAATCAGTATCCAGAATAGAGTCATATTCACTCACAGGGAGACGCTGGCAATGAAAGGCGACGCTAAGGTTATCGAGCACCTCAATACAATTCTGGCCAATGAACTGGTGGCCATTAATCAGTACTTCCTGCATGCGCGCATGTACAAAGACTGGGGGCTCAAGAAAATTGCGGATCACGAGTACCACGAGTCAATTGATGAAATGAAACACGCAGATGTCCTGATCGAGCGTATCCTCTTTCTGGAAGGCTTACCCAATCTTCAGGATCTGGGCCGCCTCATGATCGGTGAGAACACCAAAGAAATGATCGAGTGCGACCTCAAGCTCGAGATGAAGGCCATCCCAGACTTGCGTGAAGCTATTGCCTACTGTGAAGAAGTAAAAGACTACGTCAGTCGTGACATGCTCAACGACATCCTTGAATCAGAAGAGGAACACGTCGACTGGCTTGAAACTCAACTGAGCCTGATTGATAAGATCGGCATTGAGCGTTACCAGCAGTCCCAGCTGGAAGACGACGACTGATACTGCCCTCCCCTGATAAAAAAGCCCCGTCAGGCTCGCCTGGCGGGGCTTTTTTGCGTCTGAAGGGCTCGCCTAGGGAGCCCAGACCGACAAATCAGTAGAGAGACATCCAATCCGTTTTCAGCATACCTTCGCGGATACGCTGAGGATGGTTACCCACATCTATACGCTTAACCTCTTCGCGGGTCGCGTAGTTAATGACAGATACCTGATCCGTCTCACTCCATGAGATCAGACAGTTCTCACCACTGCGGTCAGATACCGCCCAGTAGGCTTTCTTACCCAGCCCTTCAAGGATGGTGTACTCAAACGTTTCACGATCAACAATGGCAGCGTAGTCATCCATGGTGCCGGCGACACACAACGCGGAATCATCAGCACTCATGGCAAGTCCATGATGCGCAGAGTCATTTACGTAATACACCTTAGGCAGATACGGAACCATGTTCGGCAGTTCCGCCAGTCGGGTAATGGTTTCCGTTTCCATATCAAACTCAACCAGACCGTGCAGGAACGACAGCTGGAAGTAGAAGAAGCGGTAGTCGCTGGTATGTGCCATCGGACGAATCGACGGACTCAGATCACCGAGACCAGCCTCTTCCAGTTTTGCCTTAATGTCGATGTCTTTAACGATCTCGCCGGCTTCTGTGTCATAGACAATGAACTTACGCTCACCGCGTGTGGTATCACGCAGAACCCGACCATCAAATGGCATGAATACGAAACCGATACTGGAGTGATAAATATACTTACCATCGTCAGAGTAGAGGTTTTCATGCGGTGAGTTACCGGTTGGGAACCGCCCTTCCTCTTCACCTGTGTAAACATTCAGCAGATGAACAACACTGCCGGTAGACGCCGATACCGCGACCTGAGTACCGTCCGGAGACAGCGCCATATGGTCGGAACGAACGCCATCAACTTCGAAACGCCAGACGATTTCACCGTTATCGAGATCCAGTGCTACTACGTCCGCGAAACTTGGGCGGGAAACGATCAGCAGCTCACCGTCGTTGGTGCTGTACATGTCATCTACGTATTGGTCGTTCCCTTCACCAATAAGCTGACGTATACCCAGGAATACAGTGTAACGCCAGAAATCAGCTTTGATTTCCTCCATGCGCTCTTCGTAATCAGGAATACCGTTAACGCGGCCCAGAATTTCGTAGTTATCACCATCGATAACGTCGATAGTACCGTCCCAGTTGTTACCTACGAAAATAGCCGGACGTAAACCATCAGAGTAGTCAGGCTGATCAACAACGACCTCTTCTTCCTCTTCAGCAGGAGGCGAAGGAAAGAGCCAGTCGAACCAACCAGCCGACGCTGGTGCAGAGAATACGGCCGCCGCTGACGCAAACGCCAGTGTCAGGCCTGTTTTACGGAAGTTCATAGTAACCCCAGATATTTATCATTATTTTTATGGTGTGTTTTCACACAGATCAATGATGCTACTTCCTTCGCTTGCAGACCTTCAACCGGTTGGCCAGATATGACGCACCCCTTGTCTACTCTGGCGTGAATAGAGGCGTTTGCTAGTGTAAATCATACTTGTTACCCGTCACCTCAAACATTGCCCCGATATTGCGCAGGTGCACCACAAGGTTACATTCGTAGCCGTGGATAGACGCCTGAACTGTTTTAGAGCCTAAACAGATTCAGCTTCTTTGATTCATTTCTTCTTTAACTTCTGAACTACAAGCAATTGAAAACTAATATTTTTTTAAATTCATATTTCAAAAGATTGAAAACTTAGCCCCCTAAACAGTTAAAAAACTGGCCTGCACGTTGCAATAACTATTTCAGGGCACGGAGAGTAAACAGCAAACAATTCTCTGAAAGAGCAAAACACTGCTCTCTCATGACAGGCAGGAGACGTTATGTCTGACGACTGGCAAGAGACATTAAGCTTCGCAAAAAATATTCGTCGCGAGTTACATCAGCGCCCGGAGTTAAGCTGGGAGGAACACGGTACGGCAAAGAAAATCCGTTCGCTCCTGACTGATCTTAAAATACGCTGGAAAGCCTGCGCTGATACCGGCACGGTTGCTGTTATTAATGAACAGGGCACTACGCCAGCCATCGCATTGCGCGCCGATATCGATGCACTGCCTATTAATGAAGACACCGACGCCGAGTGGTCATCCACGACATCAGGCTGCATGCACGCCTGTGGCCACGATGGTCACACAGCGGTTCTGCTTGCCACTGCACGTTGGCTGAAGCTCCACGAAAACGAACTTTCCCGTCAGGTTATTCTGCTGTTCCAACCTGCTGAAGAAGGCGGCCATGGCGCCCGTGAAATGATTCGCGAAGGTGCACTGGAAGGCGTCAGCGAAATCTACGGCTGGCACAACTGGCCGGCACTGCCTTACGGCACAATGGCCTGCCCTGATGAGCTGGTTATGTGTGGTAACGGAACGTTCGATATCCGCTTGTCGGGTAAAGGTGGGCACGCCAGTCAACCAGAAGTCTGCAACGATGTTGTATTAGCAGGCTCTGCTATCGTGGTCGCCTTACAGCAGGTGGTCAGCCGCCGGTTACCACCTCAGGCAAATGCGGTGGTCAGCGTGACTCAGTTCAATGCGGGTAACGCCCCTACGGTCATGGCTGACAGTGCGACCATCGCTGGCAGCATCCGTGTGCCTGACGAAGCAACCCGCGAACTGGTCAATCACTCCATTACTACAACCGTCGAAAATACGGCAGCAGCGTATGGTGTTAAATGTCAGGTAACACATCACGGCCGCTACCAGGCGACCATTAATCATCCCGAACAAGCCAGATCTGCGAGAGCCGCCTGGACTGAGCTTTACGGCGACAAAGCCCTCGAACATGGCCGTCCGATGCCTGTCATGGCATCAGAAGATTTCAGTTATTACTTACGAAAAATTCCCGGTGCCTTCGCACTGATCGGAAGCGATGACGGACGCCGTAATCCGCATCCATGTCACAGCCCACACTACGACTTCAACGATCGACTAATTGAAGATGTCTGTCGTTGGTTCTGTCGTTTAACCGGGATGCGTACTCCCCCCTGAGACCTGATCCACTCCGAAAAAATACCTATTAACGAGAGGATCAGACTCATGACTATTTTTGAGCAGCGCGAATCAAATGTGCGCGGCTACAGCCGCGTTTACCCTGTTACTTTTACGACCGCTAAAAATGCGCGTCAAACCGATGATACTGGCAAGGAATATATCGACTTCTTTGCTGGCGCAGGTGTGCTGAATTTTGGCCACAATAACGAAGCCATGATTAACGCCATGATCGATTACATGAAAAACGACGGCGTGCTTCATAGTCTGGATATGCAGACCAGTGCAAAAGCTGAATTTATGCAGACCTTCACGAATCTGATTCTTGAGCCACGCAATATGCCTCACCGCATACAATTCATGGGGCCTACAGGTACCAATGCGGTAGAAGCTGCAATGAAAATCGCCCGCCGAGCCACCGGCAGAACAGAGATTCTGGCCTTCAGTCAGGGCTTCCACGGCATGACGCTGGGTTCGCTGGCCGCTACTGCCAACGAATACTTCCGTAATGCCTCGGGCGTACCACTTAACCACGTTCGACACGAAGCATTTGGCTGCGAAGTGCCGTGTAATGGCTGTAATCAGGGCTGTGGACTTGGCGCTCTGGACCACCTGCGCGCGCGTTATCTCAATACATCAAGCGGTATGGCAAAACCTGCAGCTATTTTACTCGAAACCATTCAGGCCGAGGGCGGTGTGAATGTCGCCGGAAAAGAGTGGATGAAGGGCGTTGCTGCACTCGCTGAAGAACTGGGCGCCGTTCTGATCATTGATGATATTCAGGTCGGCTGCGGCCGCACGGGCAATTACTTCAGCTTCGATGATCTGGGCGTGATGCCGGACATCGTCTGCATGGCAAAAGGGGTCGGTGGTATCGGTACACCGATGGCGATGAACCTTGTCCACCCTGAACTGGATAAGCACTGGTCGCCGGGTGAGCACACAGGGACTTTCCGAGGCCAGAACCTATCCTTCGTTGCGGGTAAGGTTGCCCTCGATTATTTCCGGAATGACGACTTCATGAAGGAAGTAAAAGATAAATCAGTATTGGTTGATCAATACCTGCAGCCACTGCTCCACGCGGATAAAAGTCTGCAATTACGTGGCAAAGGCATGATCTTCGGGTTGGACATGGGTTCCGGTGAGCGCAGTGCTGCCGTGGTTCAGGAATGCTTTAAAAAAGGATTAATCATTGCGGCCTGCGGAACGGGAGGCAAAGTCCTGAAAATTATCCCACCGCTGACCATTCCTAAGTCTGACTTAATCGCAGGCCTGGAGATTCTGACTGAATCTGTCCGCAGCGTTATGGAGAAAGCCGCATGATTGAACGTGATGATATGACTTTTCCGCACGAAGAGTATGTGCGACGAATTGAAGAACTGCGCCAGCGGATTCAGGAACGACACCTCGATGCCGTCGTAATTTCTGATCCTGAAAACATCATGTATCTGACGGACTACCAGACCACAGGGTACAGCTTTTTTCAGGCCTTAGTCGTACCGCTCGAAAAAGAGCCTTTCATGATTACGCGCGCGCTCGAGGAATCGAATGTTATCGCCCGGACCTGGGTAGAGGTCACACGCCCCTACCCCGATACTGGTGATGCCATTCAGATGCTGGTCGATGCATTGCGCGAATTTGGGCTGGCTAATAAACGCATCGGTTACGAGCGTAATAGTTACTTCTTCCCGGCTTACCATCAGGATGTGATTCACACATCACTTAAAGATGGAAAGCTGCTCGACTGCTTTGGCATTGTCGAAGAAGGTCGTGTATGTAAATCACGCGCCGAAATAGAAATCATGAAGCGAGCGGCTATCGCCACTGAAGCCGGCATGGTTGCTGGTATTGATGCCTGTCATGCCGGCGCTACTGAGAACGAAGTTGGTGCTGCCATCAGCGCCGCCATGTTCCGTGCCGGTGGTGAATTTCCTTCAGTCATGCCTTACGTGACGTCCGGCCCCCGTACCATGATTGGTCACGCCACGTGGGAAGGCCGTGTTATTCAGCCCGATGAGCATGTATTTCTTGAAGTGGGTGGCTGCTACCGACGTTACCACACAGCCATGATGCGTACCGTCATGCTGGGCAATATGCCGGACTCTATGTACCAGGCTCAGGAGACTATGAAAAAGGCGCTGGACGCTGTCCATAATATCGTGCAGCCAGGAATGACTGTGTCAGATGTTGATAACCTGGTGCGCAATATTATTTCAGATAACACCGTGGGGGCTCGCCTGATAACCCGCTCAGGTTACTCGATTGGTATCGCCTTCCCACCAAGCTGGGATGAAGGCTATATCGTCAGCCTGAAGCAAGGTGACGGCACCGTCCTTAAAGAGGGTATGACCTTCCACCTGATCCCTTGGATGTGGGGCGTTGATGGCGATAAAACCTGCGGTATTTCAGACACAATTCACGTCACAGAAGATGGTTGTGAATCTTTCTTCTCACTGGACCGTGATTTCACTGTAAAACCCGAAGAAGCCAAAAAGAACGGCGCGATTGACCTGGGCTCCGCCCGGTCTAAAAAAGGCGCAAAAAGTAAGCCACCCACTGCTGAAAGTGACAAAGAAGCAGGTAACAAAAGCGACGCAACAGCGTAAGTAAGGAGGTATGACCATGCTTACTCCAGTAAATCCTACGACCGGCACTGCGCTGCCTGAAGTTGAATCACTGACTCTGGCAGACGCAGAAGACACGATCGGACAAGCTGTTGCAGCGGCACCAGCCTGGGCCGCTATGAGCTACAGCGAGCGAGCAAAGTGCCTGATCAATATTGCCGCCGAGATGCGCGAGTCAAAAGAAGAGCTGGCGCAACTGATGGCAAAAGAAATGGGCAAGCCGTTGCGCGAAGGTCTGGGCGAAGTGGAAAAATCTGCTTTCTGCGCGGAATATTACGCTGATAATGGAGAAGCCTTTCTGGAGCCGGAGACACTGGCATCCGACGCCACCGACAGTTACGTCTGCCACCAGCCACTGGGCACCGTATTAGGGATTCTTCCATGGAACGCACCAGTCTGGCTGGCCCTGCGTTTTCTGGCGCCGGCGTTAATGGCGGGCAACACCTGCGTGATGAAACCCGACCCAAACGTTCCTGAATCTGCCGCCTGTTTAACGCGAATTTTCCAGAAAAACCTGCCCGATGGCGTTATGCAGAATTTACCCATCACAACCGAACTCGTGGGTGATGCCATCGACCATCCGGGCATTAAAGCCGTTTCATTTACTGGCTCAAGTGGCGCCGGTCAGAAAGTCGCAGCACGCGCTGCTGCCGGGCTGAAACCCGCAGTTCTTGAACTGGGTGGGTCAGATCCCTGCATTGTTCTCAACGATGCTGATGTTCAGAAGGCCTGTGACGTCATCACACTGTCACGCATGATTAATGCGGGTCAGTCGTGCATCGCTGCTAAACGTGTCATCGTTGAAGCTGGCGTTTACAACGACGTCTGCCGCGAATTAACCCAGCGCTTTAAAGCGCTCGAACTTGGCGATCCCTCGCAGGAAAACCAATGTATCGGCCCTATAGCGCGGGAGGATTTACGCGACCAATTACACAGCCAGGTGATGCGCTCCATTCAGGATGGTGCTGAATGCTTAACAGGAGGCGAGAAACCGGATATGCCGGGCTTCTTCTATCCACCTACTCTATTGGCTGGCGTCACTTCTGAGATGGCAGTCTTCCGGGAAGAAACTTTCGGCCCTGTCCTGGCCGTCTGCAAAGCAGCGGACCTCGATGAAGCACTGGTCATTGCCAACGATACCGAATATGGCCTTGGGTCCAGTATCTGGACCGGCAGTGATACCAGCGCACAAAGAGCCGCTCGCGAATTAAACGCAGGCCAGGTAGCCATCAATGGGATCGTCAAAACCGATCCTCGACTTCCTAGTGGAGGTATAGGTAAATCCGGTTACGGGCGTGAACTGGGGCCACACGGTATTCGCGAGTTCGTGAATATCAAACAGATATGGGCAGCCTGAGCGCTGCTCCCACCAGATTCAGCTCATTGACATCGATGTGTTGTTTTCCGTCACTGCTGAGCAGCCATTTATGGCGTGGATACCATAACTGAGCCTACAGGGATGTATTCACGGCGAGTTGTGAAGCAGTGATGGGAAACAAGTTATAAATCACATTGTAGACAGATCACTGGATTGCATCCCGTGACACGACACAAGTACTTCCATGTAGTCTCGAATGCAGCATCCCTGCTGCATACGGTCACGCGACGCTTCCCTGCGATCTTTTATACACCGCGACATCCGCATAAAGGTATGTTGTTTTCCGTCGCTGCTGAGCAACCGTTTATGGCACGGATGCCATAACCGAGCCTACATGGATGTATTTACGGCGAGTTATAAAGCAGTGATGGGAAACAATATAAACATCGCAATCAAGCCAGATCACTGAAATGTGTCTCATGACACGACACGAGTACTTCCCTGTAGTCTCGAATGCAGCATCCCTGCTGCATACGGTCACGAGACGCCTTCCAGAGATCTCTGGTACACCGCGACATCCGCGCAGGGTTATCTTATTTTCCATTTCTGCTGAGCAACCGTTTATGGCATGGATGCCATAACCGAGCCTACATGGATGTGTTCACGGCGAGTTGCGAAGCAGTGACGGAAAACAGTTGTCATGCGACAACCGTCAGGTCAGCACTGCCACGCCCATTCTTACGGGCACTGTCGGCTACCTCGTCGAGGAAGTCCTGACCCCAGTGAGCAATATCGTAGTAACTGACAACGTCATAGGCTTCATTCATGCGTGCCGCCGCATCGTCTGGATGCATCGATAATGCAAAGTAGCAGGTATCTGCCATTTCCGCCGGATCATGCGGGTTACACAATACCGCACCTTTAACTTCGGCAGCGGCACCGGCAAATTCAGACAGCACCAACACGCCCTTGCCTTCAGTTTTACCCTGGGTCGCCACATATTCTTTCGCGACCAGATTCAGACCATCACGAAGTGGCGTAATCCACATTACATCGGCCATTGCGTAGTAGGCCACCAGCTCTTCGAACGGAACAGCACGGAAGAAGAACTGAACGGGCGTCCAACCGACATGCGCATAGCGGCCATTAATTCGACCCACTGCCTGTTCAATCTCATTCTGTAATTCGTTATACACGGTCATTTCTTTCGCTGCCGGTACGCAAACGGTCACCAGAGTGACTTTACCGTGAAGCTCTGGGTGATCTTCGAGTAAGCGCTCAAACGCTTCAAGCTTCGCCGGTATGCCCTTGGTGTAATCCAGGCGTTCGACAGAGAGAACCAATTTAATTCCGTGTAGTTCTTCACGCAGTTCTTTCATGCGATTCTGAATTTCAGGTTTTTCTAACGCGCTATCCACGCGTTTCAGATCCAGCCCAACGGGATGCGCCCCCAGACGAATCGTACGATCATTGACTTTAATTTCTGTGGTCATTTCATCCAGACCTACGGCACAACCATAAGTCAGGAAACGTGGAGCACAGCCTGATTTTTCCGTCACTTCAAACGGCATGACACCTTTTGCCACATCAATAAAGTTTTCTGACTGACGTGGAATGTGGAAGCCAATGTAATCGCACTGCAACAGACTACCGACAATTTCCTTTCTCCATGGCAGTACGTTAAAGACGTCAGCCGAGGGGAAGTATGTATGGTGGAAAAAGGCGATATTTAAATCCGGGCGAATTTCGCGCAGATACGCTGGTACCATCCAGAGGTTGTAGTCATGTAACCAGACAGTAGCACCCTCTGCGGCTTCTTTTGCCGTCTGCTCAGCGAACTTACGGTTCACCTCACAGAATACATTCCAGTGATCTTCAACAAAGCTCGCACGCTCCCAGAAGGTATGCAAGGTTGGCCAGAAAGCTTCTTTCGAAAAGCGCTTATAAAAAATATCGACTTCTTCTTTCGTCAATGCAACACGCGCCGCTACCAGGTTGGGATATTGCTCTTTATCGACTTCAGTATGAACTTCAAACTCTTTCAAAGACGGGTCAGTAATAGACCAGGCGACCCAGGCGCCTTTTCTTCCGTCTTTAAAGAAACTGGCAAGCGTCGGGATAATGCCATTCGGTGAGCGGTGATTACGGCGTTTCATTTCGCCATCTTCGATATATTCTTCGTAGGGTAGGCGGTGGTAAACAATCACCAGATCTGAGGCACCTGGCTCTATGTCATCGCGCCCTTCGGCATCAATCCCCTCAACACCTAAGAAGCCAAAATGACTGATAGCCTCAAGGATACCGCCAGCTCCCGGTGCAGAGGCATGATAAACACGAGCACGGCCTTCGGTAGCTTCCAGCAAACCTTTTTCAGACTCGCCGACACATACACCAATGAAATCGTATTCATACATCGACAGATCATTCAGGGTATCACCTGCGACCATGACATCGGCTTTATCCAGCTTCAGGTGCTCGACCAGTGCCGTCAGCGTCGAGCCTTTATTCACATTGCGCGGTAAAAAGTCGAGATACAAATCTGCGGAATAAAGCACATCGCAATTCAGTGATTCGCCGATCTTCTCCAGTTCTTCTCGATGCTTTTCCATTACGTCTGGCGCGACAAAATAAGAGCAACGACGTTCTTGAGGTACATCCTGACGCACCAGACCTTCAATATGCTCAACGGCCGCATGAATGGTGTATTCGCCCGGCCACTTATCATCAATGCGGCCCTGAACTTCCACCACCGGATGAAGGTTCTCGCCATCAACGACGGTACAGCCCACGTCACAGATAATGTATGCCGGTTGTGGAATAGTCGGGTCTGCCAACAATGGCATCACCGATTCCAGCCCCCGGCCAGTCACAAAAATAAGGTCAATATCGGGATGCGCAGCAATAAGTTGGTACAGCTGCTGACGTTGCTCCTGCGAGCCACCAAGAAAGGTTCCATCAAGATCTGTTGCAAGTAGCATAATTATCTCCGCTGTCCGCACCGCTCTCATTTCAATCAGCGATGATCTGCCGACTGCAGTGCGGGTTAATTAATAACCAGTATGCGACCGCGATTGTGAGATGCTCCGGAGTACCGCCGGGTCAGGGCGGCTGGTATCACCGGGCGATTGTAGAAGTACAATCAGTAACAGCCGGAGCTTTTCAGCTTTGAGCTGCCTGAGACGGAGGTGGTTCCCTATCCTCCTCATGAATGTCTGATTCCTCACTTGTTCCCTGTGTTACATCTGGAGTCAGATCTGGCGATTGCTCACTTTCATCCGGATGCATTTCCAGAGCAGTAGGCGTCGTTCTTACCATAGGTACGAACTGAGCTGGTTCACCTGTCGTCTCGTCCTTCTGTCGTTGATGCATTTTCCATACCGCCACCAGGAACAGAGTGCCCTGAACTGCGGCAAAGTACACAGGCAGTGCACTTGCGCCGGCCATGGACATCAATTGCCCACTCAGTGCTGGTCCAATAGCTGCACCAATACCGTGCACCAAGAGTAACGCACTGCCCCCCGGAAGAATGTCCCCGCTTTCCAGATGGTCAATCAAATGAGCAACGGCCACGGGGTACACTGCAAAAGCCAACCCGCCGTACAAAGCGATAGCGCCATAAAGAAATTCCACCGAGGCAAACGACGCCGGGATAATCAGCAACGCAGACACAGCAGCTACACCAACGATACCTGCAAGAACCCGGCGACGATCAAACCTGTCGGATAAACGTCCAACGGGATACTGCAGTAGAGCACCACCGATGATGCCCGCTGTAACGAAGGTCGCTACCTCTGACGTGGGCAACCCAATCCGTGAGGCATAGAGCGCACTCATCCCCCAGAATGCCCCCATCGCCAGCCCCGAGAGAAACGCGGCACTGATCGCCAGAGGTGCAATGCGCCAAAGAAAACGTATGCCCAGGCGTTTAACCTGCTGGACTTCTGGAGGGCCAAAACGTGTACCTGTGACAGGCACCAGAGACAGCGTCACCAATACCGATGCCAGTGCGAAAAGCAGATAACTGGACGCCGGCGCCAGCGACATAAACTGCTGAGAAACAGCTAATGCCCCGAGGTTCACCACCATATAAACGGCAAACACCTGTCCGCGATTCTGCGGCGGTGTGGTTGCATTCAGCCAGCTCTCAATCACGGTGTAGAGAATCACTAGCGCTGTCCCGGTCAGGATTCTCAGCCCACCCCAGGCCCAGGGTGTGGCAAACGCATCATGGAGAAGTACAGATACAGAACCCACGGCTGCACACATCGCAAAGGTACGGATATGCCCCACTCGCCGGATCAGTGGCAGCGCGAGAAAGGTGCCCACAAAAAAGCCGACGAAGTAACCCGACATGATCAAACCCATGGCCTGATCACTGAAGGATTCTTCGCTGCCCCGCACTGCCAGCAAGGTGTTGAGCAGGCCGCTGCCGAGAAGCAACAGGCTTACTCCAGCCAGCAATGAAAGAACCGGTCGGAGTTGTTTAAGCATGCGATACCTTAACGAATAATTTCTGATCCAGAGAGATCAGCAGGTGACAGACACTTCTTCCAGTGTCTCCGTATCAAGATAGCTTAATACTGCAGTATTAAAGTTAAGATCTACAAAAACCTCACAGTAGTATTCACCGTGACGCCACGCCATATGAACGCTGCTGTCATTACTTGAATGCAGCTCAAATCGGCCATCAAATGCCGGGTAGTTAGAGCGGAATTCCATCAGCTTCAGTAAGCGTTTAACGACCGGGCTGGTGAGTGATTCTTTCGCTTCTTCGAGACTGTAATAATGACGATTAATATCACGTAGCTCGCCAGTTTCTTCCATCAGCTCTTCATCATTAACACCGGCCAGCAAGCCAACGTAGTAGACCTGGGGAATACCCGGCGTAAAGAACTGAATCGCCCGCGCTGCAATGTAGGCGTCGTCGTTCTGCATCAGTGCGTCATAGAAAGTACAGGTAATCTGGTAAATCGCCCCAACACTGTGAATATTCGCGGCTGACTTACGCATAATCGGATCGGCACTGCGCTGCTGCAGGTTATCGATCAAAGCAGCAATTTTCTCTTCCGGCAGCACACCTTCAACATCCGGAATACAGATACCATCGTGGGTATCCAGCACGGTCACCATATTGCGCGGACACATACGTAGCCAGTGCTTGAGATAGACGCTGTTGGCATCAAGCAGCGAGAAGAGCACCAGAGGAGGCAGAGCAAAGCCGTAAGGATGCATATCGCGGCGACTGATAGCGTATTGATAGCTGCTGTGGTCATGAACTTCGGGTAAACAGCGCGCTCCGTGTTTCTGCGCAACGGAGTTCACCCAATCGAGATTACGGTAAACATCAGGCTCTACCAGAAAGCAGGTACTACCCACGCGTTTAGTCGTGTAGCCAAAGGCATCGAGACGAAAGAGTTTTACACCTTTTGAAGCGAGAAAACCGATGTAATCTTCCATCAGTTCATAAGTAGCATCCGCCTCATAATTAAGATCGATCTGTTGCTCGGTGAAAGTACACCAGACACGCTCTGTTGAGCCGTCCGCAAAGGTGACCTCACGGAAGGGTTCTTTCTCTTTGCGAATATGAATTTTCGCCATGTCATCCGGTGAAAATTCGCCCATTTTATCGACGCGGACAAATAGCTCAGAGTACTTCGACTCGTCTTTCTTCTGCAGAAAGTCTTTAAATTCTTCCGATTCGTCAGAGATGTGATTCACTGTCAGGTCTGCGCAGATATCGAACTGTGCTGCGATCCGCTCAATGTCTGCCCAGCCGCCATACGCCGGATCAACCTCTTTGTGCGTTAACGGTGAAAAGCCAGCATCGGCATTCGACGGGTAAAACGGCAGTATGTGGACGCCACCCACCGCAGTGCTCAGGTATTGCTCCATGAAGCCCGCGAGGTCTTTCAGGTCTTTACCTATGCGGTCTGGATAGGCAATTAGTTGTACGGCATTTTTCAACGACATAGTGTCCTCCTCTCATTTCACCCTAACGCATGACACAGAGTATTCACCCCTCTATGGCCGATTACGCCCGACGTTCTGGTCATTCTTAAGATGGGGGGAGCTGATCAAGGTTCCTTACACTCTCCAACGCATGACAATGGGTGCGGAAACCCGCCTCAGAAGCGTGCCTCAGGGCCACTCGTCAAAGCCTGACAAAGTCTCTATCCAATTGACCCGTATAGGGTTTTCGGGTATTTTCGCGAGCGAATGAAAAGACATATGTTATGTAGAGCCAGTGCAGACACGATACTGGCCCAGGCCTGATTTTCAGGTCTATTCTCTTCATACAGACGAGCAGGTTCAGACGGATATCCCGTTCTGTATCGGATCAGAAGCTGGCTTAAAAGGACACCCCTTGCTCCCGGTCTTCTGCCTGCATTGAAAGAGTATCTGAATTAAAGGCGATTCCCGAATGACGACAGAAAAGGTCGACGTACTGCTGGTTGGCGGCGGTGCAATGAGCGCAACCCTGGGCACACTGCTACGCAGACTGGACCCATCCCTTCAAATTACCCTGGTTGAACGCCTCGACCACGTAGCACACGAAAGTACAGACGGCTGGAACAACGCTGGCACCGGACACGCTGGGTACTGTGAACTCAACTACACGCCACAAACCGCCGATGGCGATGTCGAAATCGACCGGGCACTGTCGATCAACGCAAACTTTGAAATTTCACTTCAGCTCTGGAGCTATCTGGTACGCGAAGGCGGCCTGCCCGAGCCAAAGAACTTTATCAATACAACGCCACACCTCAGCTTTGTCTGGGGAGAGGACAACGTTGAGTTCCTGCGTCGCCGTCATGAGAAGCTGAGCGCTCACCATCTGTTCAAAGAGATGGAGTACTCCGAAGATCCAGCTGTACTGGAACAATGGATGCCGCTCGTTATGAAGGATCGCGATCCTTCGGAAAAAGTTGCAGCGACCCGCATTGCTCACGGCACGGATGTCGACTTCGGTTCACTGGCCCGTAACATGGTCAAGAACCTCCAGAACGACGACAACTTCACTCTTTGCCTGAATCATGAAGTCAACGATTTTGACCATTCTAAAGACGGAAGCTGGCACGTTCGCGTGAAAGACCGCAAGTCAGGCAAATCGAAAACCATTCAGGCTAACTTCGTCTTCCTCGGCGCCGGTGGTGGTGCTCTGCCACTCCTGCAGGCTTCAGGTATCGACGAGGCTGATGGCTATGGTGGTTTCCCAGTCTCTGGCCAGTGGCTGGTCTGCAAAGATCCTGAAATTGTTGCTCAGCACAGCGCTAAGGTATACGGCAAGGCCGCGATTGGTGCGCCACCTATGTCAGTACCCCACCTGGATACACGTATTATCAACGGCGAACCCGCCCTGTTGTTCGGCCCATTCGCAGGCTTCACAATGAAGTTCCTGAAGTCTGGCTCTAAGTTTGACCTGCTTAAATCGGTCAGCGTCAGCAACCTGATGCCGATGATGGATGTGGGTTTCAACAATATGGACCTGACCAAATACCTGATCAGCGAAGTTCGCCAGTCACATAAAGAGCGCGTTGGTACTCTGCGCGGTTACTATCCGGCCTGTAAAGCTGGCGACTGGACACTGGCCCGTGCCGGTCAACGCGTTCAGATCATCAAGAAAGACGCCAGCGGTCGCGGTAAGCTTGAGTTCGGTACCGAACTTGTTGCAGCCAAAGACGGCTCTCTGGCCGCTCTTCTTGGCGCATCTCCGGGTGCATCCGTCGCAGTTCAGGCAATGATCGAAGTACTGGAGCGTTGCTTCCCTGAGAAGATGGCATCAGGCTGGGATAAGCGTCTGAAGGAAATGATTCCTTCTTACGGCGAGTCTCTTAAAAACGATGCAGAACTCCTCGGTCGTATCCGTTCAGAAGTGCTGAGCACTCTGAAGATCGGCGACTAAGCACCCCGTAACTGAAAAAGCCAGGCGCCTGCCTGGCTTTTTTGTTTCCGCCACCCCGTCGAAATAACTGATCGGTTCTGATATAGGTCGACGCCCTTACTCGCCTTCTTTCGCGGCACGCTGGGACTCTTCAGCGCCACTGTCGTCACCCTTTCGGGATACTGCTCTGGTCTCCTGCTTGATCACACCACCAAACTGCAGAACAAGAAAGTTAATCAGCGACAGGGTAATCGCAATTTCGTAATAGCTGTACGCCACGGATACGCCAATCGCTCCAGTGTTCCAGATACTCGCAGCCGTTGCTGTGCCTGAAACATTACTGCCATTCTTCAGTATTGCACCACCACCAATAAAACCTATCCCTGTAATCAGCCCGTACATGACCCGCGCCTCAGCATCGGAACCGCTGTAAACCTGCATCGCCAGCAACATATACCCACAGGACGCCACAGACACCAGAGGAAACGTGCGCAGGCCAACACCTTTGCTTCTGAGTTCACGGTTTACAGCGACCGGTACGGCCAGTAAGAAGGCAATCCCAAGGTGCACAAAGTGATTTAACATTTGTGTCCATTCAAGCTCTGTCATGTAACTACTCCATTAATCTCTCACCATTGAGAGCGCAAAGCACACTACGAGGTTCCTCTGAGTAGCTACTGGACCGTACTGAGTACAAACAACAGGCAAAAAAAACGGCACCTTAAAAGGTGCCGTTTTTTAAACTGCAGGGTTGTGAGTCTTATCCGAAGAACGAGATCATCACACCTGCCGCAACTGCTGAACCGATAACACCCGCAACGTTCGGGCCCATCGCATGCATCAGCAGGAAGTTCTGGCCATTGGCTTCCAGACCCACTTTGTTCGACACTCGTGCCGCCATAGGTACAGCAGAAACACCTGCAGAACCGATGAGTGGGTTGATTGGATCTTTGGACAAAGCATTCATGATCTTAGCCATCAGAACACCTGCCGCAGTACCTACCATGAACGCAACCAGACCCAGAACGATAATCGCCAGAGTGCTGCCATTCAGGAAGGCGTCAGAGCTCATTTTGTAGCCTACTGACAGACCCAGGAAGATGGTCACGATGTTGATCAGTGCGTTCTGTGCGGTATCGCTCAGACGCTCAACAACACCAGATTCTTTCATCAGGTTACCGAAGCAGAACATCCCCAGCAGCGGTGCTGCTGAAGGCAGCAACAGTGCAACCAGAATCAGTACCGCGATCGGGAAGACGATTTTCTCGCCTTTTGTCACCGTACGCAGCTGTTCCATCTGGATCTTACGCTCAGCTTCTGTGGTCAGAGCCTTCATAATCGGAGGCTGAATCAGAGGAACCAGCGCCATGTATGAGTACGCAGCAACCGCAATCGCACCGAGCAGCTCAGGAGCCAGCTTAGATGCAATAAAGATCGAGGTTGGGCCATCTGCACCACCGATAATACCGATCGCAGCGGCCTGCTGAACGGTAAAGTCCATCAGACCAGCGTCGGTCAGGAGCACCGCCCCAGCAACGGTACCAAAGATACCAAACTGAGCAGCAGCACCGAGCAGCAGTGTTTTCGGGTTAGCCAGAAGCGGACCAAAGTCAGTCATTGCGCCAACACCCATGAAAATCAACAGAGGCGCAACGCCGCTGGCGATTGACACACTGTAGAAGGTGTAGAGCATACCATTTTCAAAACCAGCTTCTTTACCCAACAGGAGCGCCTTCTTGTACAGCGCTGATTCTGCGCTGTGATACGCATCCAGTATATTGTGCACAGTCGCATCAGCCGCCAGACCGAACAGGTCGCGGAACTGAGCAAGCAATGCAGGATCAGCAGAACGGATTGCACCTTCAGCCGCAGACCAACCCAGGCCAGCACTCGGGATGTTTACCATCAGAGTACCAACTGCGATTGGCAGCAGCAGAAGCGGTTCAAAACCTTTCTTGATGGCCAGGTACAGCATACCGAAGCCAACCAGCATCATGAACGCCTGACCACCCTCAATGTGGGCGATACCAGTGTCATTCCAGAGGCGGAGTAAACTTTCCATCAGTCAGCTCCCATTAACCCAGTGTGTAGAGGGTGTCACCCACTTTCACAGCAGCACCTTCGGTGGCTGTCACACTGCCGACGGTACCCGCGCGAGGTGCTCGCACTTCAGTTTCCATCTTCATGGCTTCAAGGATGATAACGACATCACCTTCATTCACAGCCTGGCCTGGCTGAACCAGTACTTTCCAGACGTTACCAGCCAGTGGAGCAGAGATAGGGTCACCACCGCCCGCAGCAACTGGAGAAGACGTCGCAGCACCAGCGTTACCTGAGTCACCACCGAACGACATCGGCGCTCCATTCACTGGAGCCAGGTCGGTCACGTCACCGCCGTCGTCAACTTTAACAACGTACTCGTTGCCATCAACAGTCACAGTGAAGGTGTCTTCATCAGCGCCTTTTGGAGCTGGCTCAAACGCGTCTGGGTTATTGCGGTTCTCAAGGAACTTAGGCGCAATCTGAGGGAACATAGCGTAGGTCAGTGCATCGTCGATCTTGTCGGCAGACAGCTCGATACCTTTCTCTGCTGCAAGCTTATCGACATCAGCGATCACTTTATCGAGTTCGTTTTCGATCAGATCAGCCGGACGACAGGTGATGGCTTCTTTGCCATCCAGAACACGAGCCTGAAGCTCAGCGTTCATTGCCGCAGGAGCCGCACCGTATTCGCCTTTCAGGATACCCTGAGTCTCTTTCGAGATAGACTTATAACGCTCGCCTGTCAGAACGTTGAGTACTGCCTGAGTACCAACAATCTGAGACGTTGGAGTAACCAGAGGGATATGCCCCAGGTCTTCACGAACGCGTGGAATTTCTTTCAGAACGTCGTCGAACTTGTCAGACGCACCCTGCTCGCGCAGCTGGTTCTCCATGTTGGTCAGCATGCCACCTGGCACCTGAGCAACGAGGATACGGCTGTCAGTGCCGCGCAGTGCGCCTTCAAACTTAGCGTACTTCTTACGAACGTCGCGGAAGTAAGCAGCAATTTCTTCGATCAGCAACAGATCCAGCCCTGTGTCGCGATCCGTACCCGCCAATGCAGCAACAACAGATTCTGTTGCCGTGTGGCCGTAGGTCATCGACATAGAAGAGATCGCAGTATCAACGCGGTCAATACCCGCTTCGATCGCTTTCAGAATGGTCATGTCAGACATACCCGCTGTCGCGTGTGCGTGCAGCTGAACTTCAAGGTCAGTCTGTGACTTCAGACGAGATACCAGCTCGTAAGCCTGGTACGGCGTCAGGATGCCGGCCATATCTTTAATGGCGATGGAATCAGCACCCATATCTTCGATCTGTTTTGCCAGATCAATCCAGGAATCCAGAGTGTGCACCGGACTGGTGGTGTAAGACAGCGTACCCTGCGCATGCTTGCCTTGTTTCTTAACAGCTTTCAATGCTGTCTCAAGGTTGCGCGGGTCGTTCATTGCGTCGAACACACGGAAAACGTCTACGCCATTGGTAGCCGCACGCTCTACAAACTTTTCAACCACGTCGTCAGCGTAATGACGGTAGCCAAGCAGGTTCTGACCACGCAGCAGCATCTGATGCTTGGTCTTTGGCATTGCTTTCTTGAATTCGCGGATACGATCCCATGGATCTTCACCGAGGAAGCGGATGCAGGAGTCAAATGTTGCGCCGCCCCAGGACTCAAGTGACCAATAACCAACCTGGTCGAGTTTTTCAGCAATAGGGAGCATGTCATCGATACGCATGCGGGTCGCCAGAATAGACTGGTGAGCATCACGCAGGACGACGTCGGTAATACCTAATGGTTTCTTAGAATCGGTCATGGATGATGGCCTTTTCTTCCGTAAACGTTGTTAATTAACGTTGAGTTCTTCTTATATCGCGCCTTACTTTTGGCGGGCACGATGCTCTTTTACTGCCGCAGATAATACTTTTAACAACTGCGGATCCACCCCTGTGGTCTGTGGCGCTGGGGCTGGTTTAGCCGCTGGCACTTCTACCTCAGGAGCAATTTTGTTCACAATTCTGGACATGGCTCCAGTAACGAACACCAGCATTGTCAGAAAGACAAATACGACGCCCATACCGAAAATCATCAGCTCCAGACCTTGTGATACGATGCTTGGCTCAGCCATGCAGGCGCTCCTCAAATTGGTCTCTGTGGATCTCTCCGTATCCGTCTGGCAGACACAAAACGTCCTGCCACGGAGTCCGGCAAGCTGCGCTAGAGTACTTAACTTGACCAGCCAAAGCAACCGCCTAAAACGGCCACAGGCCGCTCATGCACTGGTCGGCGGTAGCATATGCGCTGACAGCTCGCGTATACTCGCGCGCCACTCAACAACACTTTCCCCGAGACAGATCAATGTTTACCGGAACCCTGCCTTTCACAGATACTCATCGCCCTTATATTGCTCTGGCGCCGATGGAAGGCCTGATGGATGGAACATTCCGGGAGCTGCTGACCGCCGTAGGCGGCATTGATCACTGCGTCACAGAGTTCATCCGGGTGACGCAACAGGTGTTTCCATCGAAAGTGTTCTATCGTCTCTGCCCCGAATTACACAACGGCGGGCGCACCCTCGCAGGCACACCAGTCCACGTGCAGCTGCTCGGCAGCGACCCTGAACTCATGGCAGGCAATGCTGCAAAAGCTGCTGAGCTGGGTGCCCTTGCCATTGACCTGAATTTTGGTTGCCCGGCAAAGACTGTGAACCGCAGCCAGGGTGGCGCTGTGTTACTGCAGTATCCAGACCTTCTCAACCGTATCGCCAGTGCAGTTCGCGATGCGGTACCAGCGCACATCCCTGTCAGCGCTAAAATGCGCCTCGGTTTTAAAGATAAGAGCCTCGCACTTGAGAATGCATCTGCACTCGCCTCGGGAGGAATTCAATGGTTAACGGTGCACGCCCGGACGAAAACAGAAGGGTATAAGCCACCGGCTTACTGGAAATGGATTGCCGACATCAAGCAAGTGGTTGATATTCCGGTACTCGCCAATGGTGAAATCTGGACGCCTGAGCAGGCACAACAATGCCAACAGGAAAGTAAATCTGATCTCCTGATGATTGGACGGGGTCTGGTCGCCACGCCTGATCTGGCGCGGGTGATTAAAGAACCCGGCTATGAGCCCATGACATGGCAGCAACACCTTGGATTGCTGGAGAAACTAGCAGAATCCCTGGAACACTTAACCGATAAGCAGCTCACGGACAGGCTGAAGCAATGGCTGCACTATTTTTCGATGCATTCAGAGACGATTAAATCCGTCTTCGATACAGTAAAGCGCGAACGCTCGAGAGAAGCATTTTTCAGTAAGATAAAACAGGCATCCGAGTCAGGCTTGTAGAGGGCAGTATCCACTTAACGGCACGCTCAATGACCATGCCGACTATCCAGCCAACTGACCTGCCAACGCAGGCCAGTTGGCAGGTCAATTAACAGGATAAAAATCAGGAATTCAGATCTGCCGTCAGATCATTCACGCCAGCTTCTTTTAACAGTGAATCAACCAAAGGTGCCATGGCGCGATGCTTCAGGGCACTATCGACCAAAGCCTCAGGCAAGCTTTGTCCGGCTTCTTTGTCTGCGCTCAGAATACCTTTGTGGCCCCCCTCGCCCAAACCACTGAGCCCATCGATTGATACGATCTTCATACCGTCGATATTCTCCAGAGGCTTGACGCTCTCACGGATAATCATTGGCAGACTCTCGTGCAGGCTCAATACGCGCTTAAGTGCAATCTGTGCTTCGCTGAGGCTGTTCAAAGCCTCATTCATTGCACGCTGACCTTCTGCATCTACAATGTATTTCTCACGGTCAGCTTCAACCCGGACGCGAATCGCATCTGCTTCAGCCTGTGCCTGCAAGCGCAGCGCCTCAGCTTTGTCTTCGGCTGCAAACTTCTCAGCTTCGGCTGATACTTTCACACCCGTCGCCTGGCGTTCAGCTTCTTTCTTAGCTTCGATCAGTTCGATCTCTTTTTCACGCTCTGCAATTTCTACCTGCTTCGCAGTCATTACTTTCTCTTCCGCTTTTACTGCTTCTGAGCGCGCTACGTTAGCTTCCTGATCAGCCAACGACTGCTCTTTCGATTTCTGAGCAACGGCGATCGCACGTTCCTGCTGAGCAATTTCCAGAGATTTCTGTTTCTCAATTTCGCGCTCTTCCAGTTGGCGTTCACGCTCAATTTCCTGCTCACGGAGGCGACGCTCTTTCTCAATTTCCAGCAGACGAGTGGTTTGATCCGCTTCAATACGGGATTCATCGACTTCACGCTTTGCAATGATCTCAGCCTGCATTGCGGTACGTTCTTTGTCTGCTCTTTCTTTTGCGATATCCGCTTGCTGCTGTGCTTCGCGATTCTCAATTTCGCGCTGTTGATCCATCTGTGCATAACGGACTTCACGCTGAATTTCGAGACGCTGGCGTTCGGCTTCCAGGTTCTTGGTTTCAATCTGAACTCTGGTCTCCTGCTCTACATCGTTCACCTCTTTACGACGTGCTTCAATGGAGCGGGTCATTCTCGAAAGACCTTCGGCATCGAACACGTTGTCCTGCTGGAAGAATTCACGCGGAGTCTGGTCCAGCCCTGTGAGCGATACAGACTCGAGCTCCAGACCATTCTTTAACAGGTCTTCACTCACGACCTGCTGCACTTTCTGAACGAACTGGCTGCGCTGTTCGTGCAGCTCTGCCATTTCCATTTCAGCTGCTACGGAGCGTAGAGCATCAACAAATTTACCCTCGATCATTTCTTTCAGAGCTTCAGGGTCAAGCGTGCGCGCACCCAGTGTCTGAGCGGCGTTTGCGATCGCATCATTCTCTGGCTTTACACGCAGATAGAATTCAGCCAGAACATCAACACGCATACGATCTTTAGTAATCAGTGCCTGCTGTTCCTTGCGGGATACAGCCAGGCGCAAGGTATTCATATTTACCGGAATCACTTCATGAAGTACCGGTAATACCATTGCCCCACCATTGAGAATTACTTTCTGCCCGCCCATACCGGTACGAACAAAAGACCGTTCTTTAGACGCTCGGGTATATAACCGGGAAAAAATAATACCGACCACCAGCAGCGCAACAAACAGCACGACTGAAATAAAAATAATTGAACCAAGATTACTCATTTTTCTTCAATTCCTTATGAGGGATTCACTAATATTTATACCTGCCCCAGATTCGGGTTAGCAGGTTCTATCACTTTAAACGTCGCCCCAGCAGACTCGACCAGGAGTACCTTGTCGCCCTGTTTAAAAACAACGTCTTCCATTGGCTCGACCATGACGTAATGCGTAGTGCCGTGACGATCCTTAAAACGGGCTTCCGCCGGGGAATTCTGACGAGCTTCACCTATGGTGATGACCGCAACGCGACCCACAAAGGTGCTGGAGGAAATAGATTCCGTCTCGTCTTTGAAAACGACTTTCGCTAATACTCCATTACATCCACGCACCATTGGCAGCGCAGCAACGACTGCCAGGGGCGAAGCAATTAATGCGGGTAACGTAAAGCCCAGGATACTTTCGAGAACTGACTGAAGAACCAACCCGGCAAGCCCAAAAGTAGCGAGAAAGATAACCAGAAGTACTAACGCAGGGACCTGCCCGAAACGAATCCAGCCAAGAAAACTGGTCAGTACCCCTCCCGAACTGATATTCCCGTCAATATCAAACTCAACATCGGGAAGCAGACTGTCTATCGCTTCGGACATACCCGCACCGATGACCGTCAACACGCCTTCAGTCAGAGCAATAATCAGCATCAGCATCAAAGCGACACTGAACGGGAAATTATTATCGGCGAGCAGAAATTCCATTTACGATTCCGACTTAATACGTGCTAGACGTTCTTTAATACGGTTACTGCGCGACAGTGATTCCAGCTCGGCTAACTTAGCAGCATCCTGATTTCCACTGACGCCCGGTGCACCGGCATTATTCATCACACGGTTAAACGCTGCCGTAGCTTTCTCTACACGGCGGGAGGGTTCGCTACTACCTGGAACACCGGGTTCACCAGAAGCCTGCGCTTCTGCTTTCCGGTACTCTTCCTTCGCTTCTTCCATTTCACGCTTTTTCGCCTGCAGAGCCTGAATGTAAGAATTCAGTTCAACAATTTCAGCATCGGCATCAGTAATTGATTTCTCAACCACCGGAAGCATGGCCTCTATGTCCATCTGACGAGCGATCGCTGCTTCTGCAAGGTCATCGCGACCTTCGTTGACGGCAATTTCAATCTGCTCCTGAAGCTCAACATGGCGGGCGTTATCTTTATTCAGAGACTGGCTGCTGAGATAACGGGCCGCTTCTGTCTTGCCTAGCTGCTGCCTGACTTCTTCAATGGCTTCGTCAATTTCGCGGATCGTCTGCTCCATTACCATAACGGGTGCGACATTCTCCAACGAATCGATCAGGGTATTCGCGGATGCTGCTACCAGGCGCCCGATTCTTGCGATGTATCCTTCCGGCATAATGTATTCCTCAGTGTGTCGTTAATCTATTCAGTCAGAGTTTCAATCAAATGAAGAAGCCGCTGTTTACGGTCGACATCGACGTCTTCAAGACGATTAGCATGTTCAGATATCAGAGCAGGTAGCAGTTGCTTAACCAATTGCTCAGCTACAGGGAGTAATCTCTGCTCCAGGTTTCTCAGAAAGGCATCATCACGCATCGTGGCCTGTACGCAAGCTGCGGTCTCTGCTACCCCAGCGAGCAGGGCTTCACAAACATCACTGCGTGATTCAGGGTCAGATTTACATTCTGCAAGGATGGGCGCTGCTACTTCTGAAGACGACAAATAGGCTCGGGTAAAACTTTCGGAGCCGACCTGCTCCCGAGCCATACGAATAAGCTCGCGTACTTTTTCACTCTGGGTGACAGCACCATTTTGCTCAATACGCATAAGATACGCGTAATCTTCCGGAGACAGTCTGACGCTGATGGATTGGGATTTATTGAGCACCCTACTCTCCTTGAGGTTGGCTTTCCTTGTTTGCATACAAATGTATACACCCTTAGAGGTATCGGTCAAGCACTTTCGTGATAGCGAACACCTATCGGGATAATGGATAAGATCAAATATGATAATGATTCTCAAGTGCTATTCTAAAGTTCTTAAAGCAACCTACAGCGAGATCAGCCTCATGACTAAGACTATCAGCTTTGCCATTATGCACTTCGCCATTGCCTTTTCTGTGGCCTACGCCTTGAGTGGTAGCTTTATTGTTGGTGGGGCAATCGCTATCGTGGAGCCCGCCATTAACACGGTCGGATATTACTTCCACGAGAAGATATGGGCTCGCCGTCACATCGCGGCTCAGGCCTTTGATGTCGACCGTAATGCGGCTGCTATGGTCAAAGCCTGATACCCTGACTATCCGTAATCGTTAACCATGGCCTTCAGATGACACCCAGCATTTCCTTGTTTGCAGACGTACAGAACATTTATTACACCTGCCGGCAGGAATTCGGGCGTCACTTTAATTACCGGGCCTTGTGGGATGAGCTGACCAAGGAACGTGAACTACATACCGCCGTCGCGTATGCGATTGATCGTGGCGATGCCGGGCAGATGAACTTCCAGCGCATCCTGAAAGACATGGGCTTTCATGTCAGATTGAAGCCTTATATTCAACGACGCGACGGCTCAGCCAAAGGCGACTGGGACGTCGGCATCACCATCGACCTGGTGGATGCCGCTCCGTCATCGGATATCATCGTGCTGTTATCTGGTGACGGAGATTTTGATCTGGCGCTGGAACGTGCCCGAAGAGACGGTGCGCAATGCTGGGTTGTCGGAGTGGAGGCTCTGACGGCAAAGTCTCTGATCGACGCCGCAGACCGGTTTATCCCCATTACAGAGGCGCACCTGTTACCTTCAAGGTAATGAGTAAAACCGGGTTTAACTCTCAGCCAGAACGACCACTCTCAGTGGGGCCGGGTAGCCTTCCGCAGTTTTATTACGATCTTCCGGATCAAGAAAATCAGGCAGCGAATTAAAGCGCATCCAGTCAGTGCTACGTTGCTCTTCCAGAGACGTCTGATTCAAATCAACCACTCTGGGGTTCTTTAAGCCCGCGCGACGACACCATAAAAGCAGTGTTTCCACTGAAGGCAAAAACCAGACATTACGCATCATGGCATACCGATCTTCGGGCATCAGAACTTCACCCAGCTCACCATCTATCACCAGAGTTTCGAGTACCAGTTGGCCACCCGGGCGCAATGTATCCCGTAATTCCTGCAAGTGATCAATCGGGGATTTCCGGTGATACAGCACCCCCATAGAGAAGGTGGTATCAAAGGCGCGTAAACGCGGTGGAACGTCTTCCATGCGCAACGGCAGAAGATCGATGTTTAACGCCCCATGGGTACGTTCTGCGTAGCGTTTGTACGCCTGAAACTGCATTAAAAACAGGCGTGATGGATCAATACCAACCACCCGCGCGGCACCGCCACCCAGCATGCGCCACATGTGGTAGCCAGAACCACAACCGACATCGAGAATATTGCGCCCTTTTAAAGGTGCAAGGTGCGGAGCAACACGATCCCATTTCCAGTCAGAACGCCACTCCGTATCAACATAGGTATCGAAAAATCGGAACGGGCCTTTGCGCCACGGCATCAGGCCGCGCAACCCCTGCTCCACAGCATCGCGCTGTGCATCATCAAGCTGTGTTTTGGTCAACGCAAGATCATAGGATGTGAGGTCACACGCGTCTGGTGTAATCGCTGGGAGGCTATCAAGCGCCTCCAGCCATCTTGCCTGGTCGCCGTGTTCTTTATCATGAAGAAACGTCTGTAACTGTTCCCGCAGAATATTGCCCCATGGGCTGAATTTCCCTTCGCAGAGAAACGCGTGAACATCATCAAACCATGGCAGCAAAGAGTTGTTGGGAGCAGTCATTTTTTATCAATTTATTTAGCTATTTATTTAACAGCAAGGTAAGAAACAAAATTAAAACACTGATACCAGCGGATCACCTGAGAGAAACCAGCTGCTTTAAGACGGTCACGGTGCACGTCTTCAGTTTCAGGAATCAGTACGTTTTCGATAGCACTGCGCTTCTGTGCTATCTCAAGATCCGAATAGCCGTTAGCACGCTTAAAGTCATGGTGCAGAGTATCCTGAATGCTCTGCTCACTGTCTGAAAATGCTATTTTTTCAGAAAGAATAAGTGCGCCACCGTCACAGGTAGCCTCTGCAATACGCGAGAGAAGACTCAGACGCTTCTCAGGTTCTATAAATTGAAGAACAAAATTGAGTGCAGTGACGGAAGCATTTTCTATCGGATAATCACAAATATCGGCGCAGACCAGATCAACCTCTGGACCATCATCGTCCAGAGCGAGGTAGTGCCCAGCGCGTTCCAGCATAGACTGTGAGTTATCAATACCGATGATTCTGCAATCACCGTTCTTAAGTGCATGGCGCATGGCCAGAGTCACCGCACCGAGAGAACAGCCCAGGTCATATAAGTTCGTCCCCGGCTGTGCATAGCGCGCTGCAATAATGCCCGACATCGCTACGGTCTCAGCGTATCCGGGCACCGAGCGTTTGATCATATCCGGGAACACGCGGGCGACAGCGCTGTTAAACTCAAAGTCGGCTACCGCTTCATGCGGCCGGGTATAAATATCGTCTCTTTCGCTCATGAGTCTGACGTCTCCTTCTCTGAAGGTGCCGAAGTCAGGGAGAAGTTCTCCTCTCCAGAACCAGAACCAGAACCAGAACCAGACTGACGACCTGACTCTTTAAACTCTGATTTAGTCGACTCTAAAGCCTGAGCCTCATGCAACTCATGTTCAGCATTTGCTTCTTCTACCAGTGATTTTGCCATTTCCTTCTTAGCCCGGACGCCCAGCTTACGGAACTGGTCCGCCTGATTAATCAGGTTTCCGCGTCCGCCTTTGAGTGCTTTCCAGGTGTCGTCGTAGGTGCTCTGAACCGTGTTGATCTGACGTCCCATGGTTTCCATCCGCTCAGCAACAATCACCAGCTTGTCATAAATCTTACCGGCCTGGTCGGCGAGTTTTTCGGTGCTTTTGTTACGTCGCTCAATGGCCCAGATACTGGCTACTGTACGCAAAGTTGCCAGCAAAGTCGTTGGTGTCACCACAACAATCCGACGCTCAAACGCTTCGTTAAACAGAGTGTCGTCCTGCTCGAACGCAGCCATAAACGCAGGCTCTACCGGCATAAAGAGAAACACAAAATCCGGTGAGTTCAGGCCTTCGAGCTGTTGATAGGCTTTGTCGCTCAGAGTACGAATATGCTGTCGGATGGCTTCAACATGTTGGCGCGCATACTGCGAACGCTCGGCGTCCGTTTCGGCATTGACCATATCGGTATAGGCATTCAGCGAGACTTTAGAATCGACAATAATGTGTTTGTCGTCCGGTAGATTAATAATGACATCCGGGCGATAGCGCTTACCCTGGTCGTCATTGAGTGACTGCTCACGAACAAACTCTTCGCCTTCACGTAATCCGGATTTTTCCAGAACCGTTTCCAGTACAAGCTCGCCCCAGTTACCCTGCTTTTTCTTTTCACCGCGCAAAGCGGTTGTCAGAGCGTGCGCCTCTGCACTCATCTGTTGATTCAATTTATGCAGCTCACCGATCTGGGCCTGCAAGGACGCACGGTCTTTGGCATCGGATACATACACGTCTTCTACTTTTTTCTTCAGTCCGTCGAGCTGTTCGCGGAAAGGATTCAACAAGGCATTAATGCCCTGCTGGCTCTGCTCACTGAACTGCTTGGTTTTCTGCTCAAAGATTTTTTGTGACAGGTTTTCAAACTCTTTAAGCAGCTGCTCACGTGACTCATTAATAACCGCAAGCTTTTCATCGGCGCTGCGCTGCTCCTGCTGTCGGGCCTCCTGTTCGGTCGCCAGCCGCGACTGAACATCACTTAGCTGAACTTGCAGCTGTGCCGATTTTGAATCCAGCTCTGCCAGTCGTTTCTCAAGTAGCTGTTCCTGACGCGATAGTGCAGACAGCTTTTCCTGCTCTCTGGCCAGCGCCAGCCCGGAATCACTGGCACGGGCTTCTGCTTCCTGACGCGCCGACCGTTCAGCATTGAGCTGATCAGCCAGCACGGACTTTTCTTCGCGCAGGCGCTCTGCGTCCGCCGTCAGTTGCTGAACCTGCAGCGCTGACGCTTCTTTGTCTGACGCTGCTTTACGCTCACGCAACAACCAGCCCAAAGCAAATGTAGCAGGAACAAAAGCCGCTATTAATGCAGCGAGTAACGGTGAATCTGAAAGAAATTGGAGAGATTCGGTCATGATTTACCTAAACAAGTAATTCGCTCAATGAGTCGACCACCAGATCCGGAGCGCTGTTACGGATATCGTCGCCATGATTGTACCCGTAGGTCACCGCGACCGTCGCAACGCCTGCCGCTTTCGCTGCGGCAATATCATGGCGGGAGTCACCAATCATGATGGTTTGAGAAGGCTTAATTCCCGTTTCTTTACAGGCATGCAGAACCGGAACAGGCGATGGTTTCTTTTCAGCGAGGTCATCGCCGCAAAGCAGAAAAGCAAAGTAAGTTTGCCAACCCAGAGAACGAATCAGGGGCTCAGTAAACAGACGCGGTTTATTCGTCACCAATACTTTTCTGGCTTCGATGGTCTGCAGAAACGTATCCACACCGGCAAACGCGCCGGTCGCGTGATGAAGACACGCCAGATACGCGTCATCGAAATGCTGCCGCGCCAACGACACCTCATCAGCATCAAGCGCTAATGCGGCGTCTTCGTTTCCTTCTGCGAGCGCACGGCGCACCAACATATCAGCACCGTTACCTACCCAATGCGCAACCTGTTGTGGGCCCGCTGCCTTACGACCCAGTGCCACCAGCATCTTGTCGGTTGCTGCTGCCAGATCAGGTACGCTGTCGATCAGCGTGCCATCCAGATCGAGCAGTACCAGCTGCGGCTGACCATCACCTGTCAGTGCGCAGACGTCTGCATTGAACATGGATCAGCTGCCCGCTTTGGCGATTTCCGCACGCATGTCGTCAATGACGGTTTTATAATCTCGTGCATTAAAGATCGCAGAACCCGCAACGAACATATCCGCCCCAGCAGCGTATATCTCACCAATATTGTCGACCTTCACACCACCGTCGATCTCGAGGCGGATGTCATAGCCTGACTCGTCAATCTTTTTACGTGCTTCGCGCAACTTGTCCAGCGTCGCTGGAATAAAAGACTGACCACCAAACCCTGGGTTAACTGACATCAGCAAGACAACATCGAGCTTGTCCATGACGTAGTCCATATAATGCAACGGCGTTGCCGGGTTAAATACCAGACCCGCTTTACAGCCGGCTGATTTAATCAGCTGCAGGCTGCGGTCAATATGATCAGAGGCTTCAGGGTGGAAGGTGATGTAGGTCGCTCCCGCTTCGGCGAAATCCGCGATCATGCGATCAACCGGGCTGACCATCAGGTGAACATCAATGGGCGCGGTCACGCCGTGATTTCGCAGAGCCTTACACACCATAGGGCCAATCGTAAGATTCGGCACGTAGTGGTTATCCATCACATCGAAATGAACGACATCGGCACCGGCTGCCAGTACGTTGTCGACTTCTTCGCCTAAGCGGGCAAAGTCGGCGGACAGGATAGACGGGGCAATCAGACATTCCTTCATGGGCTTGGATTCCGGGGGCAGTGAGTTTGGCGGTATTGTACGTGCTCTCCCTCTCCTATGCCATTTACCAGGCCATTTCCTGTGCCATTCTGCTCCCTGTGCCATTCTGTATTGGGGAACGGTTCTTGCTGCTGTTCACCTATGTCCCTGATTCGCGATATTTCTGACGCTATGAAACCAATGTTTGCTACATTTTTTGCCACCTGGTTTGCCCCCTTACTGCTCGTGATTGCCGTCTCGTTGCCGGCACTCAGTGAAGAAGACGAGAATGAAAGTACTCAGTCAGAGGAGACTGAAGAACAAGCAATGGAGGAGTCCGGGAGCCCCGCCCCCGTGGCACCTGTCCGGGCGCTCCCTTACCCCGATTCAGAGCGACATCAGAGCATCATAGAGCATCTGGCACTGTTTCAACGATCAGATGAAGTTGTGACCCTTGTCGCCGGCCCCGACTCTTTTCATGGACTATTCCTACGGGAACAAAGCGGTAGCCCCCAGGGCGGAGCGCTGATACTTCACGACATCGAACAACACGCTCACTGGCCTGAACTGGTAGCCCCCCTGCGGGAGACACTGACCGACTATGGCTGGACCACCCTAGCGATTGAGTTACCGAGCGCTCCGGTTGAACGGCTGCCTATGCGGAAATCCACAGAGCCCGAGGCTCCGCCCTCTGAAGAGGACAGCACTGAAGAAAACACAGAAGAAACTGCACAAGAACCCGATGCTGAGCCAGATCAGGAGCCGGCCGAAAGCCTTGCTACCCAAGACAATACGCCTGCCGCTGAAACCACCTCAGGGCTGACTGCTGAAGAGAAGCGCAAAGCCTACAGTGAGGGAATCAGCGAACGTATCCGCTCCGGCCTGGGTTATCTGGCCAGCCGCGGCCAGCTGAACAACGTCGTTATCGCTCATGGTGACAGTGCCGTGTGGGCTGCGAATACCGTACAGGCACGACAGCGGGAGACCGAAAACTCGAATGGCCTTGTATTAGTTCTCGTGGACCCGAGGGAACATCCATTAAGCCCACTTCGTCTGTCTCAGGTTCTGGAAACGCTGGAAGTCCCCGTGCTCGATATTATTACCGCAGAAGCGAGAACCTCTTCATGGCAGGACAAACAGCGAATGGGCGCTATGAAGCGTCGTCACCGCGACCAATATCAACAAATTCATCTCAGCAGTGCCTCTGCCGACAGCAATACCGTACTACGCAGGATAAGAGGCTGGCTGCGAACGAATGCTGCAGGCACAGAACTACCCTAATTCAGAATCTATTCTAAGCTTAGTGGGAATATCCACCTGATGGAGAGAGATTGTGGCCGCGCCAGTATTCATTATTGCAGCCAGCGTATCCGCCGAGTTACACCAGGCAATGATAGAAGCCAGAGGTCTGGCCCTGACAGCAAAGAATGCCAGGGCGCTCGCGGTTCGTGCCGGGAGTAAGACCGTTGGCTTCCGTGCGATCACGGATTTTATTGAAGAGCTCGCCAGTGCCATTATCTCGCAATCGAGGGTGATCAATCATCACGCTGAGAAACTATCGACTCAGGCTGTAACAGCTTGGCATTCGGATAACGCCATGGCGCATTTTCGCTGGGTTGAAGCCCAGAAGCCGGAGCACCTTGCTTCTATCCTCCCACATATTAACCACTGCGATAAGCAGCTCGACGCACTGAATCACGAACTCCAGATCGGTCTAAGAGACCTGATTGACCAGATCGATGAGAGTTACAAACACATTCGGACTGCAAACCTGATCGCAACTTCCAGCCATGTAGAGGCAGCTACCGCGGGCGACTTCCGTGAACAGCTTGAAGTAATTGCCGACAACATCCGCAAAACAGCGGACCGGATTGCAGCCCATCTTAATCGCGCTAACAGACTGCTCAGCCAGAACCACAGGGGAACGAAAATAGCATGCTAGCCACCGTTTTGTATGAAGATGGCGATCACCGCTGGATTATGTTCGCGCGTGACCCAGGTAAGCCAGATGGCATCATTGATACCAACCAATACCTGATTCAAAGCGGGAAGGAGGCCATTCTCCTTGATCCCGGTGGTATTGAGCTGTTCGCCCCTATGCTGTCCTCTGTGCTGAAGTACGTCCCGGCCGAGGGAATCACTAAATTGTTCGCCTCTCATCAGGACCCGGATATTATTTCGTCTCTCGGACTCTGGGATCAGGCGCTACCGAATGCGGAACTCTATTCTCCATGGTTATGGGAAAGTTTTATTCGCCACTTTGGTATGAACAACATCACGTATAAAGCGATTCCGGATGAAGGCATGACAATTACGCTCGGGCGTATTCAGCTGCAATTCATTCCCGCGCACTACCTGCATTCCTCAGGTAATTTTCATGTATGGGATGCTAAAGCCGGCATTCTGATGAGCGGTGACGTCGGTGCCGCCCTCGAAGAACCCGGAGCCCCGCTGTGGGTAGACAGCATGGAGCGGCACGGTCCGAAAATGAAAAAATTTCACCAGCGCTGGATGCCCTCCGATGCCGCTAAACACGACTGGATCCGTCGGGTAAGTGCACTCGATATTAAGATCATGGCGCCCCAGCATGGCCGCTTGTTCAAGCCACCACACGTTGCTGACTTCCTGCGCTGGTTCGAGCAACTGCCCGTCGGTGTCGCCATCAAAGGCTAATCCCTGATTAATAATACTCCCGGGAGCCTGACTCGCTCCCGTTACCTCTTCTGTTACTGCTCCCGTTAAACGAGTCGCCGTGATAGCATGCCTGCGAATTTTCTCTGGAACACCGCGCATGGATCTCCCTATATTTCAGATCGACGCTTTTACTCTGAAAAACTCAAGTGCCCTGAGTGGCAATCCGGCAGCTGTTGTTCCGCTTGATGACTGGCTGGACGATCGCCAGATGCAGGAAGTTGCTACCGAGAACAACCTCTCCGAAACGACATTCTTTGTTAAACAGGAAGACGGCACCTATCACTTACGCTGGTTCACGCCGACCAGCGAAGTCGATTTATGTGGGCACGCAACGCTGGCGACAGCCCATGTGATCCATCAGATTCTGGGGGATACACGAGAACAACTTCCCATGACCTGCCAGGCGGGTGATATATCGGTCACCGTGCTGAGTAAAAAGTCTCCTGTCCGCTATTGTCTTGAGTTTCCAGAGCGTGCGCCGGAGGCGGTCACGGGCAAACGATTACTGAACAAGGTCAGTAAAATACTCAACGCGGAAGTCATTGAGCTCCTGCAGTCCCGCGACCTCATCGCCGTTCTGAAGGATGAAAAAGCAGTGCAGGACTGCACACCCGACTTCGCTGCTCTCGCCGAGCTGGATTGCTTTGCTCTGGCCATCACCGCACCAGCCCAGCACGGTCGCATTGATTTCGTCAGCCGCTTCTTTGCACCGCGGCAGGGGATTAACGAAGATCCTGTAACCGGCTCTTCTTTTTGCTCGCTGGCCCCACTTTGGGCCGAAAAACTCGGAAAGAACCGCCTGCAGGCCCGACAGATATCTCAGCGAGGCGGCCAACTCAGCCTCGACCTGAAAGATAGCCGGGTCAGGATCACGGGAACCACCTATCACTACATGCAGGGCGTTATTCGCATACCCGACTGACAAGTCAGTGCACCAGCTCGTCAAAACCAGCTAAACTCTGAGCTATGGTTTCAAATACGATTCTACCTCCCGTCTTTGTTCCTCCCGTTCAGGATAATGAACGGGGGGAGACTTCTGCGCGCAGACAAAGCACGCAGACTATTGACGAGCGAGAAAATAGCAGAAAGGTAGAATATATCCCGGCAATACCGGATGAAGCCGATCTTGAGGCCATGGCAAACAGCCTTCAGCGTGAAAAACCAGCTGGACCAACCTCAGCCTATGGCGAGGTCGCGGCTATGTCAGTAGAAGACAATCGAGGCCGACTGCTCGACCTGTACATCTGATGCGGTACTACTGCGCTGACACAGGATCAATCCTGTAACTGCCCTGAGCAGAATCTCCCCAGCCCATGTCCGCATTAAGTGAATCTGCGATATGACGTACTGAAATATCCGTCATCAGTAGTCCTTCGTCCAGCATCGATGCTTCGATAAGCTTTTTGCGCAACCGGACCTCAAGAGTTCCACTTTCGTCAAAATGTCCCCGACTATGGATATGAGTCACCAGATTACCTGTCTTATCGAGCAAACGAGCCGATACGACAACCACCCCAGGCTCGAATACCTCAGCCATAATAGGGATCAACCACTCGTCCCCCTCGCTTGAGATATTACCGACGCCCTTGATCAGCACTTTGGGATTGAAGAGTTCAATGTCGACCGTGGACTCAATCGGTAAACGTTCTGGTGCCTTGAGAGTCAGAACGAGGGTCAACTGATCCGGCCAGCCTGCTTCAGGGGTAATCATTGCACTGCCAACGGTGCCGTTACCCGTGGTGATCCATTCAGGCGTTGCCTCAGCGATGTAATTTCCCTGACGGGTTGTCACTGCCAAAGACATGTGTGAGCCCCTTGGCGGCTCACCAGACTCAGGGGCGAACTGCATCCGTGCAGCGATCTGCTGATTCCGGCGGAACCTGTACTTGAGCACCTGCAAGGTCAGGCTGCCAGTCATTTCATCGGTACGAATCCGCTCTGTATACGTTACAGGTTTCAAGGCCCTGGACCAGATATCTCCACCAATATCCGTCAGGTCAGCCTCACCCGCTGCCGAGGGAGGCAATGCAGACAGGACACGAATAGACTGATGTTGATCTGAGGACAACAGCTCAGGTGAAAGGAACTGCATAGTGAGCGCAATCAGCGCCCCCGGTAGCAACAGGATGCCACCAAGTAACCAGGGTTTTGACGAGTTTTTCATGCCGGTACGAACCAGATTGTTATTGTTGTGCCTTCGAACAATCGAAGAGACATGATAGACAGCTATATAAGTGTAGTAGCACATCTGGCCTTAACGCAAAAATCACGAACGCAATTATAAAGCTTGTCGCACTGTGTTCGCATTCAGCATCGGATAAACCAGAACGCCACGCGTACACACTAACACCTTAACCGTGGCACGTCATGCCATTGCCAGGCGCATTCGAATAGCGTGGAATATTGGGTTGAGCAATGGAATTAAAACGAAGAAAAACAGGACACGATAATGACAATGAAAAAGTATGTGCCTGCAGCTCTGGCTGCATTAGTGGCACTGGGGGCTAACCCTGCACAGGCTGGGCAATACGTCGTAACCACCAGAGTCGCGCAAGACGATGCCGGGGAACGCTTTCAGAAGTGGTTCCCTGAGATGGCCGTTAAACGCCGCATGGCAGACCGTCGCCGCTGGGTAATTAATCTTCCTGACCACAACACCCGCCTGATCGAAGCGCTGCAGCGCTACAACCTGATTGAAGCCGTAGAGCCGGATATACAGGTTCAGGCCAACCTGGTACCGAACGACCCGTACCTCAGTCAGCAATGGGGACTATTCAGTGCTGCGGCAGGTATTAATGCCCAGGACGCCTGGGATATCACTCTGGGTGCCGGTGCAGTGATCGCGGTCGCAGACACAGGTTATGTCCCTCACCCCGATCTGAACGACAACCTTCTCCCCGGCTACGACATGATCAGTAGCTCAAGCAGCGCACGGGATGGCAATGGTCGTGATAGCAATGCGATTGACGAAGGAGACTACACCACTTTCTGGACCTGTGGTTATTCCAGCAACTCATCATGGCATGGATCTCATGTCGCCGGTATTGCCAACGCTTCTGCTGATGATGGTCTAGGAATCACTGGCGTAGCGCCTCAGGCTAAACATGTTCCGGTACGCGTTCTGGGCACCTGTGGCGGATCACTCTCTGATATCGCCGATGGTGTGCAGTGGGCGGCTGGCCTGCCTGTTGCTGGCTTGCCAACAAACAACAACCCGGCAGATGTTATCAATATGTCTCTAGGCGGTGCGGGCAGCTGCCCGGGCTTTATGCAGGATGCCATTAATGCAGCCACTGCGGCAGGAGCCGTGGTGGTCGTGGCAGCCGGTAATGAAAACACCGACGCGTCAGGTTCAGTTCCTGCGAACTGTAATAATGTTATCACCGTCGCCTCCGTTGGCGTCGACGGTAGCCGGGCGAGCTACTCTAACTATGGCAATGTTGTTGATATCGCAGCACCTGGTGGTGGCAACGGTGATGGCATCCTCAGTACTGTTGATAGTGGATCGCAGGGACGTGCAGGCGCGGCTTACGCAAAATATCAGGGCACATCAATGGCAGCGCCTCAGGTGGCGGGGGTTGTTGCCCTGCTTCGCTCAGCCAATCCATCCCTCACGCCTCAGGCCATTGAAGATGTTCTGAAGGATACGGCTCGTCCTTTCATTGGAAACTGTGATGGCTGCGGCACGGGTCTGGTAGATGCTTATGCGGCCTTACTGGCCGTGACCGATGGTGAACCTACCGATCCGACGGATCCGACCGACCCAACGGACCCGGTAGATCCAGACCCCATTATTGAAACAATCACCTATGGCGGTGCTACCAATGTCACGCTCAATGACGCAAGTCGTTACTGGTGGTTCTTCACCCGCGAAGGGGTTTCAAGGATCTCCCTGAATGTTGGCAATAGTGGTGAAAACGGGCAGGTAAACGTTGTAATCAATCACAGTAACCACAACGAGCTGAGTGTAACGCTGACAGCGCCGGATGGTACGCAAACAGCCATGAGCCGTACCTCGGTGGCTGGCACTGCCGGGCAGTATGCTACGACCACTAACGGTATCAGCGGCACTTATACTCTGACCGTCGTCGACCGCACTCCGGGTAACCGGGGCAGCCTGAATTACTTCGCTGCTTCTCAGGATGAAGTGCAGTAATCACATAATCTTCTCATAAAAAAAGCCGCTCGATTGAGCGGCTTTTTTCAGACGTTCAGCAGAACTTACTGCTCAACACCTTTCATGGTCAGCTTCACACGACCTTTCGGATCAACGTCCATGACGTGAACCTTAACGGTCTGGCCTTCGCTCAGGTAGTCAGAGACGTTCTCAACACGCTCTTCGCTGATCTGAGAGATGTGCAACAGGCCGTCTTTGCCTGGCAGTACGGTAATGAAGGCACCGAAATCAACGATCTTGCTGACTTTACCTTCGTAGGTAACGCCAACTTCGATATCCGCAGTGATGCCTTCAATCATGTTAACCGCTGCATCTGCGCTGGCTTTGTCAGTCGCGAAGATCTTGATCTCACCGTCGTCGTTGATATCAACAGAAGCACCAGTCTTCTCGGTGATGTCACGAATAGTCGCGCCACCCTTACCAATCACGTCGCGGATCTTGTCAGAGGCGATCTTCATAGTAGACATGGTCGGAGCGTTCTCAGACAGCTCTTTACGAGGCTCTGCGATCACTTTGTTCATGTCGTTCAGGATGCTCAGACGTGCAGCCTTGGCTTTTTCCAGAGCGATTTCCATGATCTGCTCAGTGATACCTTCGATCTTGATATCCATCTGCAGCGCAGTGATACCTTCGTCAGTACCAGCAACTTTGAAGTCCATGTCGCCGAGATGATCTTCGTCACCCAGAATGTCGGTCAGTACAGCGAACTGCTCGCCTTCTTTAACCAGACCCATAGCGATACCGGCAACAGGGGCTTTGATCGGCACACCTGCATCCATCAGCGCCAGAGATGCGCCACACACAGACGCCATAGAAGACGAACCGTTAGATTCAGTGATCTCAGATACAACACGGATGGTGTATGGGAATTCGTCCTGAGTCGGCATCATTGCCTGAACACCGCGGCGGGCCAGACGACCGTGACCAATCTCACGACGACCTGGAGAACCCATACGACCCGCTTCACCCACAGAGAATGGAGGGAAGTTATAGTGGAACAGGAACGGATCGGTTGTCAGACCGTGCAGGAAGTCGATCATCTGTGCGTCACGGGCAGAACCCAGTGTAGTCGCAACAATCGCCTGAGTTTCACCACGGGTGAAGATCGCAGAACCGTGAGTCGTTTTCAGAACGCCTGTTTCGATGGTCAGCGGACGTACGGTGTCGTTGTCACGACCGTCGATACGTGGCTGGCCTTCGATAACGCGGTTACGAACCACTTCGTACTTCAGTTCGCCAACCATCTCGGCGATCTCGTCAGCGGTGAAGCCTTCTTCGCCTTCAGCCGCTGCCAGTTTTTCAACGGCTGCCTTTTTAACTTCATCCAGCTTAGCGTAACGAGCCATCTTGTCAGAGATGGTGTAAGCCTCACCAATGCCAGCCGCAGCTTCTTCTTTAACAGCGTTGTACAGCGCTTCGTTACGGGCTTCCGCAGTCCAGTCCCAACGCTCAACACCCAGCTCAGCAGTCCACTCGCTGATCGCAGTGATCGCGCTCTGGAAAGATGAGTGTGCGAACAGTACCGCACCCAACATTTCGTCTTCGGTCAGCTCGTCAGCTTCTGATTCAACCATCAGAACGGCGTCTTTAGTACCCGCCACAACCATGTCCAGCAGAGACTCTTCGAGCTGCGCATCAGTTGGGTTCAGCATGTAACCGTCTTCGTCAGTGAAACCAACGCGGGCTGCACCGATAGGACCGTTGAAAGGTACACCAGACACGGCCAGCGCCGCAGATACAGCGATCATTGCACAGATATCCGGATCAACACCCTTTTCAGAGGCCATTACGGTTGGAATTACCTGAACTTCGTTCAGGAAGCCTTCCGGAAACAGAGGACGAATAGGACGGTCAATCAGACGAGAAGTCAGTGTTTCTTTCTCAGAAGGACGACCTTCACGCTTCAGGTAACCACCAGGGATACGGCCAGCGGCGTACATTTTTTCCTGGTAGTGAACAGACAGCGGGAAGAAATCCTGGCCCGGCTTAGTAGTTTTGGCGGCTACAACAGTCGCCAACACCTGAGTCTTGCCAATGGTGGCCAGCACAGCGCCGTCTGCCTGACGGGCGATACGACCAGTTTCGAGAGTGACGGTCTGGCCGCCGAATTCGAAGGTTTTTGTCTTAGCAACAGGGATATTGCTCATTCAGTCTTTCCTTAAATGTATACAGTAAATTCCCTACGTCACTGCCGGTGCTTCTAAGCATTGACCTTCGATCGATACAACCCGAAAGAAGATAAATGGTTAGAAGCACCACCGTGGATTACTTGATACACGGGGTTGGCACCACAGCTTGCGCAGGATGGTCTTAATTTACAGAGTCAGAGAAGCACAAAAAATAAGAGCCGCACTTGGCGACCCTTATCTTGCTGTCTTAGCGACGCAGACCCAGCTTCTTGATCAGCTCAAGGTAGCGGTTTGCATCTTTGCCTTTCAGGTAGTCCAGCAGCTTACGACGCTGGTTAACCATGCGAATCAGGCCGCGACGTGAATGGTGATCCTTCTTGTTCGATTTGAAGTGACCCTGCAGACCATTAATGTTGTAAGTCAGCAGTGCAACCTGAACTTCAGGAGAACCAGTGTCGCCTTCAGCGGTCTGGAATTCTTTTACGATTTCGGCTTTCTTTTCAGCAGACAGTGCCATGTTCTTTACTCCGTCTAATGTGCAAAAAATCACATCACCACCGTGCACATTTACAGTGGTATGCGGTGTCACTTATGTGACGGTTAAATCTTTTCAGGCCAGATCTGGCAGGCTCACCTGCATCAGTCTCTGTGACCGGATGGCGCCGTTCTCAACCCGGCCAATGCCAAGCAGAATACGAACCCCAGATTCAACGGCCCATAATTGTACAGAAGGGTTATCCGTTAAGCCAGTCTTAATCGCCTGTCCTTGCAGTAACCGTGCGGCTTCGGCGAGGGTTAGTGACACTTCCGGCCAGGTCTCTGGCAAGGCGGTTTCAGGAGGCATTAACAGTGCGTCCAGGGCACCTTTGTCTTCGCCACCCTGCTCAACGATCTGCTCCAGCTCTTCAAGCGTATGAGACATGGCTTCGTCGTATGGCCCGGAATGCGTGCGGTGAAGGTCCTGAACGAAGGCACCACAACCCAGAGCTTCGCCGATATCTTCCACTAAAGTGCGGATATAGGTGCCCTTGGAACAACGCACACTCAAGCTAAGTGAATCCGGAGTGTAGCTGCTGAGGGTCAATTCGTGGATACGGATAACGCGACGCTTCTTTTCAGCGACAGCGCGCATTTCTTCCTGCGACATCCCCTGACGTGCCAGCTCATAGAGCGGCTTACCATCCATCTTGAGCGCGGAAAACATCGGCGGCACCTGTTCGACGTCACCACGAAACCGGCTGAGCACAGTTTCGATTGTTTCAGTATTCAGCTCGGGGACCGGACGCTCCTGCAGAATCTCGCCTTCTTTATCCCCGGTACTGCGCACCTGCCCCAGCACTCCGCGAGTGTCGTAGCCTTTATCTGAATCGAGCAGTAACTGTGAGAACTTGGTGGCTTCACCTAAGCAGATGGGTAGGACACCGGTGGCCTCAGGGTCCAGCGCCCCCGTGTGCCCTGCTTTGTTGGCGTTATACAGGCGCTTTACGCGTTGCAGAACCTGATTGGAACTGAGCCCAAGCGGTTTATTCACCACCAGGATGCCGGAAATATCCCGGCCTTTCTTTCTACGCGCCATATCAGTCCTGACGGTCGTCCCCGTCATTCGCAGCATCGTCTGGATGACGCGCGTCATCTGCTGCACGTGCCTGTTTAATCAGGCCCGTCAGGTGGTGGCCGCGCTCAAGCGTTTCATCGTAGTGAAAACGCAGTTGGGGCGTCACCCGTGTAGTCAGGATTCTTGCCAGCTGTGAACGCAGATAGCCTGCGGCTTCGTTCAGAATCTTGCTGGTGTTGGCACGAATCTCGGCGTCGGTTTCGCCCTTTGCACCCATCACGGTGAAGTAGATGTCGGCATAACCGAGGTCTTTCGCGACCTTGACCGAATTCAGGGTCACCATACCCAGCTTCGGGTTTTTCATTTCAAACTGGATCATCTGCGCAACTTCGCGCTGGATCTGCTCCCCAAGGCGGGAAGTACGGCTGAAATCTTTAGGCATTTTTATCTCTCTGAGGCCAGCTTTCCGGCCTGGTAAATGCGGGTTCCGGGCATCGCCCAGAGACACCAAAGCCCGGCATGGCCGGGCTCTGGTCTATGGCTCACACACTCGTGATTACAGAGTACGTGCAACCTCTTTCACATCGAAGACTTCGATCTGATC
Organism: Thalassolituus sp.; assembly: GCF_984348125.1. NCBI lineage: Bacteria > Pseudomonadati > Pseudomonadota > Gammaproteobacteria > Oceanospirillales > Oceanospirillaceae > Thalassolituus > Thalassolituus sp. The sequence continues at coordinate 68,263 of NZ_CFHJLR010000001.1, read as the reverse complement.
GCCTGGGCGAACGTCCTGATAGTTCTTCACACCGATACCGCACTCTGTGCTCTGGCGAACTTCCTGAACGTCGTCTTTGAAGCGACGCAGGGATTCAAGTTCACCTTCATAGATCACCACGTTTTCACGCAGTACGCGGATCTTCTTGTTACGGTAAATCGTACCTTCGGTCACCATACAGCCAGCAATTTGACCAAACTTAGGCGACTTGAATACGTCACGTACTTCAGCAATACCGACGATCTCTTCACGCAGCTCAGGCGCCAGCAGACCAGCCATTGCCTGTTTCACGTCATCAATCAGATCGTAAATAACGCTGTAGTAGCGCATATCCACATCGTTGTTCTCGACAACTTTCTTCGCTGCGTTATCGGCACGGACGTTGAAGCCGAACAGTACCGCACCCGCCGCAACGGCCAGGGTGGCGTCAGTTTCGGTGATACCACCAACACCTGAGGCAACAACGTTTACTTTCACTTCGTCAGTTGCGAGTTTCTGCAGTGAAGACACGATAGCTTCGAGCGAACCACGTACATCAGTCTTAACAACCACGTTCAGAGCAGCGACTTCACCCTCTGCCATACCGGCAAACAGTGCATCCAGTTTCGCGGCCTGCTGACGCTGCTGAAGCTGTTCTTTCAGCTTGGTTTCACGGAACTCAGCAACTTCACGCGCTTTCTTCTCGTTCTCGACAACCATGAAGTTGTCACCAGCATCCGGGGTGCCATTCAAGCCGAGGATCTCTACTGGAATAGACGGACCTGCAGAGTCAGTCTGCTTACCGTTTTCATCCAGCAGCGCACGAGCGCGACCGTAACAGGTACCAGCCAGAACAACGTCGCCCTTCTTCAGAGTACCGTTCTGAACGAGCAGAGTTGCAACCGGACCACGACCTTTATCCAGACGTGACTCAACCACTACACCCTGACCCGGGCCATCGAAGTGCGCTTTCAGCTCAAGCAGTTCAGCTTGTAGAAGTACCGCTTCGAGGAGTGTCTCGATGCCCATACCCGTTTTTGCAGAGACAGGGATAAACGGCACGTCACCGCCCCAGTCTTCCGGAATAACATCGCGTGCTGACAGTTCGTTTTTAACACGATCCGGATCAACACCTTCTTTATCCATCTTGTTAACAGCAACAACCAGAGGTACACCCGCTGACTTAGCGTGCTGAACGGCTTCTTCGGTCTGCGGCATCACGCCATCATCGGCTGCAACCACCAGAATTACGACGTCTGTTGCCTGAGCACCACGGGCACGCATTGAGGTAAACGCTGCGTGTCCCGGTGTATCCAGGAAAGACACCATGCCGTGATCTGTTTCAACGTGGTATGCACCAATGTGCTGGGTAATACCGCCCGCTTCGCCTGACGCTACGCGTGAGCTACGGATGTAATCCAGCAGTGACGTTTTACCGTGGTCAACGTGACCCATCACGGTAACAACCGGTGCACGGGTCGTCTGGTCACCGTCATAGTTGACGGCTTCAGTGACATCCTGCTCAAGCTGGTTGTCTGCGATCAGCTTAGATACTTTATGACCCATTTCTTCGACGACCAGAGTCGCAGTGTCCTGATCCAGAGGCTGGTTAATGGTTGCCATAACACCCATTTTCATCAGCTCTTTGATCACTTCACCGGCTTTCACAGACATCTTGGATGCCAGGTCACCAACCGTAATGGTTTCAGGCAGCTCAACTTCACGGACCACTGGCGCAGTCGGTTTAGTAAACGCATGCTCGTTATTCGCATTACGATTACTGCTGCGACCTTTAGTCTTCAGCTTAGCTTTTGGTCGACGCTGATTACGCCCACCATTATTGTCTTCGTTATCGAAGCGGCTATCTTTGTCAGTACGCTTACGCTCTGGCGTTTTAGCCTTCTTACGATGATCGTCACGCTGCTGTGCTGCTTCTGCTGCTGCACGTTTCTGCGCGGCATCTTCTTCAGGCGTTGGAGCTGGTTTCGCTTCCGCCTTTTTCTTAGGCGCTTCTTTCGCTTCAACTTTAGGTGCAGGCTCACTTGCTGCTGGCGCAGATTCTGTTTTGCCTGCAGCCGCTTTCACTCGTTCAGCTTCTTCAGCTGCCGCTTTCTCAGCTTCAGCCTGGGCTTTCAGGGCCGCTTCTTTTTCAGCAGCGATACGCGCTTCTTCTTCCTGACGGGCTTTTTCAGCCGCGACATCAACTTCTTCGCGTTTCACATAAGTACGCTTTTTACGTACTTCGATATTGACCGCTTTCTTACCACCCTGACCTGTTTTTAAAGTCGTAGTGACTTTACGCTTCAGAGTGATTTTTTTTGGCTCAGCGTCAGCTTCGCCGTGACTTTTTTTCAGAAATGCGAGCAGACTTTGCTTCTGCTCGTCATTCACGGTGTCAGTCTCAGCGCTCTGAGGCAGGCCCGCTTCTTTCATTTGGGAGAGCAGGCGGTCTGTGCTCGTCCCTACCACGTCGGCTAGCTCTTTAACTGTTACATCTGCCATACGTTTCTCCTATACCGGGCGAGTGATTATTCAGTGCCTTCAAACCAAGGCTTACGGGCAGTCATGATCAGCTCGCCCGCTTTTTCTTCGGTCATCCCTTCAACATCCAGCAGATCATCAATTGCTTGCTCAGCAAGGTCTTCCATCGTGCAGATACCTTTGCTGGCGAGAACCAATGCCAGATGCTTGTCCATGCCTTCCATGTTCAGAAGGTCTTCCGCCGGCTGTGCTGATTCGAGCACTTCTTCAGACGCAATCGCCTGGGTCAGCAACACGTCTTTAGCGCGATTACGCAGCTCAGTCACGATGTCCTCGTCAAGGCCATCAATCTGGAGCATTTCTTCCATAGGTACGTAGGCGATTTCTTCGAGGGTAGTAAAGCCCTCTTCCACCAGAAGTGTTGCGAAGTCTTCGTCGATATCGAGGCTGTTCATAAAGCCTTCAATAAAGCCGGACGCTTCTTCGTTCTGCTTCTCAATGGCGTCTTCTTCGGTCATGACGTTGATTTCCCAACCCGTCAATTCAGAAGCCAGACGAACATTCTGACCACCCCGGCCAATGGCCTGAGCGAGATTGTCTTCTGCGACCGCAACATCCATTGAGTTGGTTTCTTCATCAACAACAATTGATGCAACTTCAGCCGGAGCCATCGCATTAATGACCAACTGTGCTGGGTTGTCGTCCCAGAGCACGATGTCGATACGCTCGTTACCACCCAGTTCGTTAGTGACCGCCTGAACACGCGCACCGCGCATACCCACACAAGCACCTACTGGATCGATACGCTTATCGTTGGATTTAACCGCGATTTTAGCGCGCGAACCCGGATCACGTGCAGCCCCTTTAATTTCAATAACTTCTTCTGAAATTTCCGGCACTTCGATACGGAACAGCTCAATCAGCATGGCTGGCACAGTACGGCTCAGCATCAGCTGCGGACCACGGTTTTCCGGACGAATATCAAACAGAATGGCGCGAATACGATCGCCCATACGCATGATTTCACGACCAATCAACTGATCTTTAGGCATCAATGCTTCAGCGTTATTACCAAGATCGACAATAACGTTGTCACGAGTAACTTTCTTTACAGTGCCGCCGATCAGCTCGCCGACACGGTGTTCGTACTGTTCAACGACCTGAGCACGCTCAGCTTCACGAACTTTCTGTACGATGATCTGTTTTGCGGCCTGTGCGGCAATACGACCGAAGTCAGGGTTTTCTACCTGAATTTCGTAGGTATCACCCGGCTGCAGGTTGGTATCAATTTCGTGTGCTTCTTCCAGGGTCAGCTCATCACCAAGACCCGGTACCACATCATTGCTTACAACCAGCCAGCTACGGAAAGTTTCGTAGTCGCCAGTTTTACGGTCGATATCCACACGGATAACGGCCTCTTCATCTTCGTAACGTTTTTTCGCTGCTGCGGCCAACGCCGATTCGATCGCCTGAAAAATAATTTCCCTGGAAACGCCTTTCTCATTGGAAACCGCTTCCGCGACCAGGAGAATTTCTTTGCTCATCTTCTAGCCTCGCTTTGCAACCTTAATCCTTGAATTGTGGAACAACGTTAGCCTTTTCAATCAGCTCGATAGGCAACAGGTATTCGTTATCGTCAACGCGAAGAACGATGTCTTCCTGCTCCACACCAATTAATTGGCCCTTGAATTTCCGCCGCCCGTCAAACGCCATGCGTAAACGTACGTCGATAATATTTCCTGCTAATGACGCGTACTGCTCGAGTGTGAACACAGGACGATCCATACCTGGGGATGACACTTCCAGGTTGTAAACCTGAGAGATCGGATCTTCTACGTCCATCACACTACTGATCTGACGGCTGACTGCAGCGCAGTCATCAACGGTGATACCGTTTTCGTGATCAATAAACACACGCAATACTGTGTCTTTACCCTGGGAGAGATATTCAAGCCCCCAGAAGGTATATCCCATGGACTCAACGACCGGACCGAGCAGTTCGTTTAACAGACTCTCTTTTGCCACGACAAATTCTCCCGGGGATTTGGCTCTCGCCACAAACAAAAACTGGGCAACATGTGCCCAGTCCGCTACTGCCTTTTGCAGACCGGAACCTGCAGAGCAGATTCCTGTGATACTGAGCATCCATAAACAAACAATTTCAGAATGCCAGCTACTAAAAAGCCCCTGACGTGAGGGGCTTTTCAAATAAGCAGCCGCATTATACGCGCTGCCAATAAAAAAAGCGAACCCTGGTCCGCTTTCTCAGATGACCGTTGAGTCACGATCATCGGAATAAGTTGGTGCGGATGGCGAGACTCGAACTCGCACGAGCGTTGCTCACCACCCCCTCAAGATGGCGTGTCTACCAATTCCACCACATCCGCACACAGGGGAAGAAATTACTTAGTCGTTTCTTCCGTCGTTTCCACAACTGGTGCATCTACTTCAGCAGAAGCGTCCAGTTCTGGAGCGTCATCTTCAGACGGCGCGTATTCTTCCACAACTGGGGTGTCTTGCTCAAGTACTTCTTGCACTTCCAGAGTAGGAATTCCTGCTTCATCTGCACCAGAGGCCTTTTGCTTGGCATAAATGGCCAAACCAAGGCTGGTAATGAAAAACGAGGTAGCAAGAATTGCAGTGGTACGGCTCAGGAAGTTAGCAGAACCCGCAGAACCGAACACAGTCTGGGACGCACCCGAACCAAATGAAGCGCCAGCGTCAGCACCCTTACCTTGCTGCATCAGAACAAAAGCGATAATCGCGATAGCAATGACGATGTGACCGATGAGAATAATCTGTTCCATAAAATCCTGAGCCCTTATGCCCGACAAATACCGAGAAATTCATCTACATCGAGGGAAGCCCCGCCGACCAGACCACCATCGATATCCTGTTGTGAAAATAATTCAGCCGCATTTGCAGCTTTTACGCTTCCGCCGTAAAGCAAACGTGTGGACGCACCGAGATCTGTATTCCGTTGATTCAACAATCCACGAATAAACGCATGAATTGCCTGCGCCTGCTCTGGTGTTGCTGTTTCACCAGTACCAATCGCCCAGACGGGCTCGTAAGCAATGACTACGTTTTTCCAGTCCGTATCGGAAAGCTCTGAAATCAGCAGAGACATCTGGCTCCCAACAACTTCTTCAGCTTTTCCGCTCTGACGTTCTTCCAGTGTTTCACCAACACAGACAACAGCAATAAGACCGTTATCGAGTGCTTGGCGTGTCTTGCGCAGAACAACGTCATCCGTTTCACCGTAGAGAGTCCGGCGCTCTGAATGACCAATAATGACCATAGAGGCACCGAGATCCGTCAGCATTTCTGCAGACACCTCACCAGTGTAAGCACCACTGTCAGCCTCGGCGCAATTCTGCGCACCCACACTGACCTGACTGCCATCCGCGAGTGAGATCGCCTGGCTCAGATACGGAAACGGAGGAAACACAGCCAGATCACATGTGAGTTCACCGGCATTACGGAGCCCCGTAATCAAAGTGTCAGTCTGAGCGCGTGATGCGTTCATCTTCCAGTTTCCGGCTACTAATATGCGACGCATGTGTCACCCCAAAATTCAAAGAGCGCAGATACTATCTGAGAAGCTCCTCTGAAACAAGATAGTCAAGGCCGGTGACCACAGTCTAAGCCAGCGCTTTACTGACTTCTTCTGCCAGCTCCTGAGCCAGTAACTGGGTTACTGCCGGGTCATCTGCTTCTACCATGACCCGAACGAGTGGCTCAGTGCCCGATGGGCGCAACAGCACGCGTCCACGATCACCCAGTTTTTTCTCAGTGGCAGACAGCGCCTGCTGAACACGCTCGTTAGCCATAACATCCAGATCACGCTGACGACGAACATTAATCATGGTCTGTGGCATTTTACTCATGCGTTCAGTCCACTCTCGTAAACCGACGCCAGTATCGCGAAGAGCAACCAGCACCTGCAGCGCTGAAACAATTCCATCGCCTGTAGTATTGGCATCCAGACAAAGGAGGTGGCCGGACGATTCACCACCGAAGCGCCAGTTGTGCTCAACCAGTTTTTGCATCACGTAGCGGTCGCCCACTTTTGCGCGCACGAAATCAATACCCTGTTCTTTGAGCGCCAGCTCCAGACCGAGGTTACTCATCTGAGTACCAACAACACCACCATTTAACCGGCCTTGTTCGGCAGCATGGCTGGCAACGATGTAGAGTAACTGGTCGCCGTCGACCAGTTCACCAGTGTGATCGACCATCATGACGCGATCGCCGTCACCGTCAAAAGCGATACCAAGGTCGGCTTTCTGTTCCAGAACCGCAGCACGAAGTTTTTCTGGCGAGGTAGAGCCGCAGTCCTTATTAATATTCAGACCGTCTGGGGTATTGCCAATGGTGGTCACCGTAGCGCCCAGTTCACTGAATACTGACGGAGCAATCTGATAGGTTGCTCCGTTGCTGCAGTCCAGCACCAACTTCAGGCCACGCAGATTCAGAGAATTTGCCGTACCTTTGCAGAACTCGATATACCGCCCGGCCGCATCGTTGATGCGGACGGCCTTACCCAGTTTATCTGACTCAACACACTCAATCGGCTGATCCAGATAGCTCTCAATCTCAAGCTCCACCTCGTCGGGCAGCTTGGTACCGTCAGCTGAGAAGAACTTGATGCCATTGTCATAGTAAGGGTTGTGCGAGGCACTGATGACGATGCCGGCATCGGCACGGAAAGTACGTGTGAGATAAGCAATGCCTGGCGTAGGAATAGGCCCCAATAACCCGATATCAACACCGGCAGCAGACAGCCCGGCTTCCAGGGCTGATTCAAACATATAGCCGGAAATACGCGTGTCTTTACCAATCAGAATACGGCTCACTCCACGTTTGGCAAACACCTTACCGGCAGCCCAACCAAGACGCATAACAAACTCAGGGGTAATCGCCCCTTCACCGACCCGACCACGGATACCATCGGTGCCAAAATACTTTCTACTCATGCCCTTCCCTCAGGGTTGCATTCACGACCTGCAGCGCTTCCCAGGTCTTTTTAACATTGTGCGCCCGGATGATGCGTGCGCCCTTCATCGCGCAAACTGTTGCCGCTGCCGCACTGGCATCATCACGCTCGGTAGCGTCGTTGCTGGCGTTAAGCACATCAGCGATCATACGTTTACGGGATAACCCCGTCAGCAATGGGTATCCCAGCGCTGTGATCTGCTCAAGGCGATTCAACAGCGTGTAATTGTGTATACGCGTTTTACCAAATCCGAATCCCGGATCAAGCAGAATCTGTTCAGAGGCTATGCCTGCGGCCTGAGCGGCTTCGATGCGCTCTTTGAGAAAATTTCTGACATCCTGGACAACGTCATCGTACCTCGGGTTCTTCTGCATAGTGTCAGGTTCGCCCTGCATATGCATCAGGCATACAGGCAGGCCTGTCTCTGTAGCGGCCTTTAGAGCACCTTCTCTTCGCAACGCGCGCACATCGTTGATTAGGTGTGCGCCGGCTTTAGCAGACTCTCTGATGACCTCTGCGGTGCTCGTGTCCACAGATATCGCAACATCCAGTCTGGTCGCGATGCGCTCAACAACCGGCACTACTCGCTCAAGCTCTTCGGTGAAGGATACTGAGGCTGCGCCCGGACGGGTGGATTCACCGCCCACATCCAGAATGGTAGCCCCATCAGCGACCATACTCTCGGCATGAGCAATGGCTTTATCCAGCTGGTTAAACTGGCCACCATCGGAAAAGGAATCAGGCGTAACATTGAGGATACCCATTACGTGGGCGGTACTCAGATCAAGAGTGCGATTACCACAAGAAAGTTTCACAGGAAGAGGTCCGGATCAGATCATACGAGGGGATTTATAACAAAACAGGCACCGGAAACCGGTGCCTGTATGAGACATCAGAGCCTTAAGTGACTACTGACGTTCGCCAGCAGGCTCACCTGCCACATCATCGTCATCACTGGCCATGTCACGAGACTCTTTTTCAACCGAATCATCCGCAGACACTGCCGGAGAGCCACCTGAACCATCGCCCCAGCCTTTCGGCGGACGCGGCTTGGTGCCCGACATGATGTCGTCGATCTGATCAGAATCGATTGTTTCGTATTCCATCAGAGCATCTTTCATCATTTCAAGTTTATCGCGGTTATCGACCAGAATCTGAGTCGCACGCTGATAACAACGATCCAGCAGTTCTTTAACTTCAGAGTCGATAGAACGCGCAGTATCATCAGAAAGATGGGCCATCTGACCACCACCTGAGCTACCCAGATAACCGTTCTGCTCATCTTCCGAGTACAACTGAGCACCCAACTTGTCAGAAAGGCCCCACTTGGTGACATAGTTACGCGCATACTTGGTTGCACGCTCGATATCATTGGACGCACCCGTGGTCACGCCTTCTTTACCCAAGGTCAGCTCTTCAGCGATACGTCCACCGTAGAGCGAGCAGATGTTGCTCTCAATACCACGCTTACTGATTGAGTGACGATCTTCTTCAGGCAGGAACATAGTCACACCAAGGGCACGGCCACGCGGAATGATAGATACCTTGTAGACTGGATCGTGCTCGGGCACGAGTCGGCCAACAATCGCGTGACCAGCCTCGTGGTACGCCGTATTTTCTTTCTCTTTCTCAGACATGACCATGGTCTTGCGCTCGGCACCCATGAGGATCTTGTCTTTTGCCTTCTCGAACTCTTCCATCGTCACTTCAGAGCGATTCGCACGGGCTGCAAAGAGAGCAGCTTCGTTCACAAGGTTAGCCAGATCTGCCCCCGAGAAGCCTGGAGTACCGCGAGCAATAAGAGATGCGTTCACATCGTCAGACACAGGTGCTTTCTTCATGTGCACCTGCAGAATCTGTTCACGACCGCGAATATCCGGCAGACCGACCACAACCTGACGGTCAAAACGGCCCGGGCGAAGCAGCGCTGGGTCGAGCACGTCCGGACGGTTAGTCGCAGCAATCACGATGATGCCGTCATTAACCTCGAAGCCATCCATCTCAACCAGCAGTTGGTTCAGGGTCTGTTCGCGTTCGTCGTTACCACCGCCGATACCTACGCCACGGGAGCGACCCACTGCATCGATCTCATCGATGAAAATAATACAAGGAGCCTGCTTCTTAGCCTGCTCGAACATGTCACGTACACGAGAGGCACCGACACCAACGAACATTTCGACGAAGTCAGAACCGGAAATTGAAAAGAAAGGTACACGAGCCTCACCAGCAATCGCTTTCGCCAGCAGTGTTTTACCAGTACCAGGCTGACCAACCATCAGAACGCCGCGAGGGATCTTACCGCCCAGCTTCTGGTACTTGCCTGGCTCACGCAGGAACTCAACCAGCTCTTTCACATCTTCTTTGGCTTCATCACAACCAGCAACGTCACCAAATGTCGTCTTAATCTGGTCCTCACTCAGCAGCTTGGCTTTGCTCTTGCCGAAGGCCATCGGGCCGCCACGACCAGAACCGCCACCCTGCATCTGGCGCATAAACAGCATGAACACCGCGATAATGATAAGTATCGGCAAGGAGGCCAATAGTAACTGAGACAGGAAGCTCTGCTTCTCTGGTTTTTCGCCGATCACCTCGACGTCATTAACCAACAGAGTATCCATCAGTTTGTCATCAAACGCCGGTAATACAGACTCGAACGCCTGGCCACCACGGGATGTACCCTTGATGGATTGTCCGGAGATAGTTACTGATTCCACCTGACCGCTTTCGACAGCCTTCATGAACTCCGAGTAGGACCAACTGTTACTGCGGTCTACCGGGTTAAGCCCTTGAAACACCATCATCAGCACAGCGGCGATAACAGCCCATAAAACGAAATTCTTTGCCATGTGAGGCACCACCTTACTCGTACAGACCGCTATGCGGCCGGAATCACTATGCTTAGCTTAGCAGCCAATGCTCAGGGACGGAAACCTTTAGCGACGATATACACCTCGCGTGACCGCGCTCGTGATGCTTTAGGTTTACGAATCATTACTTTCGCAAACGACTGTTTCATATCAGCCAGGTAAGCATCGAAGCCTTCGCCCTGAAACACTTTGGCTACGAAACTGCCGTTTGGTTTCAACACTTGACGCGCCATGTCCAGCGCCAGCTCTACAAGATACATAGCGCCAGGCTGGTCAATAGACGACATACCACTCATATTGGGGGCCATATCCGAGATTACAAGGTCTACCGGACGACCATCGATCACATCGACAAGCTGGTCGTAGATTTCTTCTGTGGTGAAGTCCCCCTGAATAAAGGTCACATCAGCGATGGCATCCATTTCCAGGATGTCTGAAGCGATCACCAGACCCTTCTCACCAACCCGTTGAGCAACTACCTGAGACCAACCTCCCGGCGCAGAACCCAGGTCAACCACAACGGACCCCGGACGTATCAACTTGTCTTTGTCATCCAGTTCAATCAGCTTGTAGCTGGCACGCGTACGATAACCGTCCTGCTGCGCTCTCTGGACCCAGATATCATCAACGTGTTCTTTCAACCAGTCAGCACTGGATTTCGAGCGCGCCATAAGGCCATGTACTCCGTAATTTTACGTCTGCGAGGCACTCAGAGTGCAGTTATTCTCATGCACCTGAGGTATACTTTGGCCATATTTTACACCTTAAAGTCGAGCGACCGAACCCTATGGCGTTAAGCAACGAACAGAAGAAGGCCTACAGATCTATTGGCCATACCCTGAACCCTATTGTCACAGTGGCAGGCAACGGCCTCACTGATGGCGTCATGGAAGAGCTGAACCGTGCTCTCGATGATCACGAACTGATAAAAATCAAAGTATCAGTCGGTGATCGTGAGGTTAAAAAAGCGGTCATCACTGAGCTGGTCAAACGTACCGGAGTAGAATTGGTCCAGCAGATCGGCAACACCGCCCTGCTTCTGCGACGGAACCCGAAAGCAAAACCGGCTTTATCAAACCTGCAGCGCTGAGCGCCGCAAATCAGGACAAATTAACCACCGGACCCGTGCAGAGGTTGGATACCGAGCCCGCAGCGGGGATAATGCAAAATAAAAAAGGTTAAGCAGCGATGTCGAACATTGTTATTTCAGGCTCAGGCCTCTTTATTCCGCCACACACTGTCTCCAACGATGAACTCATCCAGGCGTACAACGCCTACGTTGAAAAGTTTAATGCTGAAAATGCCGCCGCGATTGAAGCGGGAGATGTTGAAGCATTACCTACATCAAGCAGCGAGTTCGTTGAGAAAGCTTCGGGCATCAAATCGCGTTATGTGATGTATAAAGAAGGGATGCTGGACCCTGAGCGTATGGCACCCACTTTCAAGCCAGCCCTGGCCGGTGACGAGCCAGAAACAGTCACTATGGCTATTGCGGCGGGTCGGGAAGCGATGGAGCAAGCCAATAAAAAGCCGGAAGACATCGATCTGGTGATCATGGGCACCACCAATCATCAGCGTCCCTATCCGTCTGCCGCGGTTGAAGTTCAGCAGAAACTGGGCATCAAAGGGTTCGCGTACGATATGGGGATTGCCTGCTCGACCATGACCTTTGCAATGATTAACGCCTTCACAGCCCTCAAGGCTGGGACAGCAAAGTGTGTTCTGGTGGTAAATCCTGAGTTCGCCTCTCCTCAGGTCAATCTCAAATCACGTGACAGCCACTTTATTTTCGGTGACGTCGCGACCGCAGTTGTCATGGAACTCGAAGATACCTGTACAGCAGATTACGCATTCCGCGTACTCGACACAAAGCAGATGACTACCTTCTCTGACAACATTCGCTGTGATGGGAACTACACCGATCACAACTTCAGTGACGACCAGCTACCAGAAGACCGTCCTTACTTCCGCCAGAATGGACGTAAAGTCTTCAAAGAGTTACTGCCTCTGGTCACCGGCTTCATTACAGAACAGTTAGGTGAGAACCACCTTGAGGCCAGCGACCTCAAGCGCATGTGGCTGCATCAGGCTAACCTGACGATGAACATGTTTGCCGCCAAGAAGCTACTTGGACGTGAACCTGAAGCGAACGAGACACCGATCGTTCTTGATGAGTTCGCAAACACAGCGTCTGCTGGCTCTCTGATCGCTTTCCACCGCCACAAAGACGGCTTCGAAAGTGGAGAGAAAGGTCTGATCTGCTCATTCGGTGCGGGTTACTCAGTCGGCAGCCTGTTAGTCGAGAAAATATAACGCCTGACAGCCCGATCCTTAAAGCCGCACATGTGCGGCTTTTTATTTGCCTGATCTTTTTCTTGTACGACAAAGGCGACGTTAGCACTAAGCCGCTGATAAATATCGGATAATCTGACAAAATGAGCGCTTGTCTAAACCAAGGTAAGATTCATGGGTCAGATTATCCAGACCGAAATGACCGAGCTGGTTACCCCCGGCATGGCCAACTTCTCCGGCAACATGCACGGCGGAGAATTACTTAAACTTCTCGATAAAGTCGCATACACCTGCGCAATGAGATACAGCGGCCACTATGCCGTCACCCTTTCTGTAGATAACGTACTGTTTAAGCAGCCCATTCACATTGGTGAGCTGGTCACCTGTCTCGCGACGGTCAACTACGTTGGCCGCACCTCGATGGAGATCGGCATCAAAGTCATCGCCGAAGACATTAAACTGAAAACCGTCCGCCATACTCATACCTGCTACTTCAATATGGTAGCCATGGACGAGAACAACAAACCAACGCCACTGCCACCGCTGGAACTGAAAGACGATGTTCAGGTTCGACGCTACAACAAAGCAATGAAGCGTCGCGAGGCCGGCAAGCGCCTGCAGAAAATGATGAAAGCCATTGAAGCGGATGATGGTTCGGATGAGCTGGGCGTAGATCTCGTCAGCTGCCCGTAACTCCAGCGCCACACAAGAACGACAGCCAGACCAATCAGGTCTGGTCTGCCATAAAGCGGCTGATCAGCTCGCGCCAGATAGACTTACCCAGGTCGTCAAAATCGGCCATGGTTGCCACCATCTCACTGCGCGCCTGCTGGTCAACAATCTGCTCTGGAAGAAGCGGGTCGTAAGCAATATCACGAAGCACCCGATCACCAATCAAAAAGCATTCCCGCGCAGCTACATCCAGCGGCTTATTCTCAAATGAAGACCGCCAGCTGAGCATCTCTTCCGTATTTTCTCGATAACGGGCATTAATCTCTGTAACCGGCCAGAGTGCTTCCGGTGAAGGTTCAGACTCCTCATTAAAACCGTCTGCGCGAAACACACACGCCTCAGATTCCAGCCCGAGATGGAACAGCTGTTGAGTAAGATCAGCTAAAGAAGCCTGCAGGTTATCAGGCCGGATGAGCAACCCCTGATAGAACTCACTGAAGCCCAGCATTTGTGTTGCCCTCTGGCGCTGGCGCAGCATCTTCCGGTCACGCCGCCCCAAGTGCGCCGTGTAGATAGTGATCCATTGTCCTTCCCACGGCCGTACTTTGTCTTCTGTACGCCGCCAGGCACTCTGACGCTCAGCCAGATGCCGCGCTGCAGGGCCGAGCACATACACACCACGCTCAGTCAGATCCAACAGATCCTGTCGCGCAAGGCGATTCAGAGTGACCCTGACATTGTTTGCTTCAACAGAAAAAAGCTCTGCCATACGTACCATCACCTGCGCAGAGATGGGCTGCTGCGCCTCTTTAACAAGGTTCAGAATTAGTTTCTTTGCGGGGTACGGACTATCGGAGTCAGGCATAGGGGGTTCTTATCTTGTTGTGATCACATACTAACATATCAGCCTGAAAGGAATAATTACTAGACTTATCTCAAAATGCCATATACCGTAATATTTATAATAAAAAACCAGGTCTGGTGTGACATATGAAAGATGACAGAGATTTATTCGAAACCGGCCTGCTTAGAGAATCTGCCCGACAGCGGCTAAACGATATTCTCGGCGAAGACACCATCCGGCGACTACAGCAGCGTTCTGATCTCCAGGGCGCCATCGGAGTAGCCAATTGCTGGCTGGCGATATCCTTATTGCTTGGCACGGCCTGGCTCGCTATGGATCAACTGGGCGACTGGTCTGTCCCTGTGGTTGCCCTCTGTGTGCTATTCCTTGGCGGACGCATCCTGGCCCTGGCCATCCTGACCCACGAAGGTGCTCACCGCACACTCTTTGCCAGCAGCAAGCTGAATGACACAGTAACTCATTGGCTATGTGCTGCCCCTGTCTATCTCGACCTTATAAAATACCGCCACCACCACGCTCAGCATCATATTCATACCGGGACCGACAAGGATGTTGACCTACCATTGATTGAAGGATTTCCCACTACCCAGAAATCCCTGATGCGCAAGTTCATTCGGGATTTCACCGGCCAGACGGGGCTGAAGTCACTGATTGGCCTGGCCATGATGAATGCCGAGCTGATTCGTTGGAACGTTACGGGTGTCGTCGACCGCCTGGAGCGTCCGGGCTGGCAAAAGTGCGATCACTTCCGCGCGTTTTTCATCAACAGCCGACGCACTCTGATATTCCATGCGGCATTCTTCGCCATCACATTCAGCCTTAACCTGACAGAACTTTTTGCACTCTGGTGGGCAGCGTATCTTTTTACTTACCCTTTCTGTATCCGGGTGCGAGCGATTGCCGAACACGCGGTAACAGAGCGTACTGGCGATATGTTAAAAAACACCCGCACGACACGTGCTGGCATCATGGCACGAGCCCTGTTCGCGCCGTGTCATGTTAACTATCACATTGAGCATCACGCCCTGGTCTCTGTGCCTTTCTGGCAACTTCCGGAGCTTCATAAGTTGATGCAAAAACATAAAATCACCCCGTCCCCTCCGAGTTACTGGCAGGTTCTGAAAACAGCCTCTTCAATCCAGTAATCTCAATAGTAGCACCCTACTAGCAGTACCCTATCGGCTCTTTGAGCCACCCCAACAAAAAAGCCCGCTGGATGCGGGCTTCTTTGTTTCACTCACGAAGTTAACACTGAGATTACACGTGCTTCACTTCGTCAATTTCATATTCAACCGTACCACTAGGGATATTCACCACGACAGTGTCCCCTTCTTCCTTACCAATCAGTGCACGAGCAATCGGCGAGGATACAGAAATACGGTTATTTTTAATGTCCGCTTCGTCATCACCCACGATCCGATATTCCACTTCCTCGTCGGTCTCGACATTGATGATGGTTACCGTCGTACCAAACAGAACTTTACCACTGTGCGGGATTGATTTGATATCAATCACCTGAGCATTCGACAGCTTACCCTCAATGTCCTGAATACGGCCTTCAATAAAGCCCTGCTGCTCTCGCGCTGCATGATATTCTGCATTTTCTTTCAGGTCGCCGTGCTCACGCGCATCTGCAATGTCCTGAATTACCCGAGGGCGCTCAACCGTTTTTAGCTGCTGCAGTTCTTCACGCAGTGCTTTTTCACCTTCGACAGTCATAGGATACTTTTGCATCGTATTTTGACTCCCTTGCTATAGAAGATGCCCGAAGTCCGTTACTTCGGGCATCTGGATATTATTTTTAATGTCGTTATGTCATTCGCGATATCGGAATAGCGCACTTCGACTGAATTAAATCGAAGCGTGCAACTCCTGCAGACGACGAACTTCTTTCAGACCTTCTGAACGCAATGCTTCAACAACAGCTTCTGCACCTGCCAGTGTGGTGGTGTAGTAAACTTTGTGCTGCAACGCGCTGCGACGAATGTCAGCAGAATCAACAATCGCTTGAGGGCCATCTGTCGTATTCACGATCAGAGCGATCTCGTCGTTCTTAATCATATCTACAATGTGTGGACGACCTTCATTCACCTTGTTAACGCGAGCGCTTTCGACACCCGCTTCACGAAGAACTCGACAGGTACCATCAGTAGAAATTACCTTAAAGCCACAAGCGATCAGGCCTTTTGCCACTTCGACAACGCCTTCTTTATCTGCATCACGGACTGACAGGAACGCCAGACCTTCATTCGGCAGGAATGCGCCTGCGCCCAACTGAGCTTTGAAGAAGGCTTCACCGAAGGTGCTGCCTGCACCCATCACTTCACCGGTCGATTTCATTTCAGGGCCAAGAATCGGATCGACACCCTGGAATTTATTGAACGGGAAGACCGCTTCTTTTACTGAGAAGTAAGACGGTACGACTTCCGTGGTGAAACCAAGTTCCGCCAGAGTTTTACCCGTCATCACTTTCGCAGCAATCGCTGCCAGTGAAGTGCCAATACACTTAGACACGAATGGAACCGTACGGGAGGCACGAGGATTCACCTCAATCACGTAGATTTCGCCATCCTGATACGCCAGCTGAGTGTTCATCAGACCGATAACGCCCAGCTCCATCGCCATTGCCGCAACCTGTTCGCGCATTTTGTCCTGCACGTCTTTGGCGAGGCTGTATGGAGGCAGTGAACACGCAGAGTCACCGGAGTGAATACCCGCCTGCTCGATGTGCTGCATGATGCCGCCGATAACCACCTGCTCGCCATCGCATACTGCATCGATGTCGACTTCGATCGCGCGATCGAGGAAGTGATCCAGCAGTACCGGAGAGTCGTTAGAGACTTTAACGGCTTCGGTCATGTAGCGACGCAGCGCTTTCTCGTTGTTAACGATTTCCATCGCACGACCACCCAGTACATAGGATGGACGCACCACCAGCGGATAGCCGATCTCAGTCGCTTTAGCGATCGCTTCTTCCGTGGAAGTCACGGTCGCGTTCACTGGCTGTTTCAGGCCCAGACGCTGGATCATCTGCTGGAAACGCTCACGGTCTTCAGCGCGGTCAATCGCCTCTGGTGACGTACCGATAATCGGTACACCGGATGCTTCCAGCTCGTCAGCCAGTTTCAGTGGTGTCTGGCCACCGTACTGAACGATAACGCCTTTAGGCTTCTCTTTAGCAACGATTTCCAGAACATCCTCCAGAGTCACCGGCTCGAAGTAGAGGCGATCTGACGTGTCATAGTCGGTCGATACTGTCTCAGGGTTACAGTTGACCATGATGGCTTCGAAACCTTCTTCTTTCGATGCCAGCGCCGCATGTACACAGCAGTAGTCAAACTCAATACCCTGACCAATACGGTTAGGGCCACCACCCAGAACGATGATTTTTTCACGATCTGACGGATTCGCTTCACACTCTTCTTCGTACGTGGAGTACATGTACGCGGTGTCTGTCGCGAATTCTGCCGCACAGGTATCCACACGTTTGTATACCGGGTGAATATTCAGCTTGTGACGGTGCTTACGGACTGTCTTTTCGGTCACGCCCAGCAACTGTGCCAGACGCGCATCGGAGAAACCTTTACGCTTCAGGCGGAACATGCGGTCGCCATTCAGCGCCTGCAGGCTGCTCTGAGCCACAGCTTCTTCTTCTTTAATCAGATCTTCAATCTGCACCAGGAACCAAGGGTCAATGGCAGAGTGCTCGTACACTTCTTCAACCGACATACCCAGACGGAAAGCATCACCCACGTACCATATACGCTCAGACGCTGGCGTACGCAGTTCAGAAATAACCTTGTCGCGGGACATTGGGTCTTTCAGATCCACCATTGGGTCGAAACCAACAGAGCCCACTTCCAGACCACGCAGGGCTTTCTGCAGAGACTCCTGCTGAGTACGGCCGATCGCCATCACCTCACCCACAGACTTCATCTGAGTCGTCAGACGACCATCCGCCTGAGGGAATTTTTCGAAGGTGAAGCGAGGAATTTTAGTAACTACGTAGTCGATCGACGGTTCGAACGATGCCGGAGTTGCACCACCAGTGATATCGTTCTGAAGCTCATCCAGGGTGTAACCAACAGCCAGCTTGGCAGCCACTTTAGCAATCGGGAAACCGGTCGCTTTCGATGCCAATGCCGAAGAACGGGACACACGTGGGTTCATCTCGATCACGACCATACGGCCGTCTTTCGGGTTGATACCGAACTGAACGTTAGAACCACCGGTTTCTACACCGATCTCACGCAGTACTGCCAGAGAGGCGTCACGCATGATCTGGTATTCTTTATCGCTCAGCGTCTGTGCCGGCGCAACCGTGATGGAATCACCGGTGTGGACACCCATCGCGTCGAAGTTTTCGATAGAACAGATGATGATGCAGTTGTCGTTTTTGTCACGAACCACTTCCATCTCGTATTCTTTCCAACCAATCAGAGATTCATCAATCAGCAGCTCGTTCGTCGGAGACAGGTCCAGACCACGGGTACAGATTTCTTCGAACTCTTCTTTGTTGTACGCGATACCACCACCGGTGCCACCCATGGTGAAGGATGGGCGGATGATGCAGGGGAAACCCAGAGTTTTCTGAACTTCACGTGCCTCTTCGATGCTGTGCGCGATACCGGCACGTGGACACTCAAGGCCAATTGCCTTCATGGCTTTATCGAAGCGGTCACGGTCTTCCGCTTTATCGATGGTGTCAGCGTTCGCACCGATCATTTCTACGCCGAACTTTTCCAGTACGCCCGCAGATTCCAGACCCAGAGCGCAGTTCAGTGCAGTCTGACCACCCATGGTTGGCAGCAGTACGTCAGGACGTTCTTTTTCAATGATCTTAGCGACGGCTTCGACAGTAATAGGCTCGATATAGGTCGCGTCGGCCATCGACGGGTCAGTCATGATGGTCGCTGGGTTAGAGTTCACCAGAATAACCCGGTAACCTTCTTCACGCAGTGCTTTACAAGCCTGTGCACCTGAGTAGTCGAACTCACAGGCCTGACCGATAACGATCGGACCAGCACCGATAATCAGAATACTTTGTATGTCTGTACGTTTTGGCATGTCTCGGTATTTCCTGTTTCTGTTACTTCGCGGCCTGGGCAGCTTCAATCAATTCAATAAAGTGGTCGAACAGTGGCGCAACGTCTTTTGGACCTGGGCTCGCCTCAGGGTGACCCTGGAAGCTGAATGCCGGACGATCCGTCAACGCGATACCCTGCAGAGTACCGTCGAACAGCGACTTGTGCGTCGCCTTCACGTTCGCAGGAAGTGACGCTTCAGTCACAGCAAAACCGTGGTTCTGAGCAGTGATCATCACGCGACCCGTCTCGATGTCCTGAACCGGGTGGTTACCACCGTGGTGACCGTGAGGCATTTTTTCAGTCTGGGCGCCGGACGCCAGAGCCAGCAACTGATGCCCGAGGCAAATGCCGAACACAGGGATCTTAGTTTCAAGAATTTCTTTGATCGCACTGATGGCGTAATCACACGGCTCAGGGTCGCCCGGGCCATTGGACAGGAAGATACCGTCCGGATTCATTGCCAGCACTTCAGACGCGGGCGTCTGCGCCGGTACGACGGTCAGATCACAACCACGCTCTGCTAATAAGCGCAGAATGTTGCGTTTCACACCGTAGTCGTATGCCACGACTTTGAACTTAGGATCACTGACCTGGCCGTAACCCTGACCCAGCGTCCAGTCTGATTCAGTCCACTTATACGACTCTGAAACAGTGACTTCTTTAGCGAGGTCCATGCCCTTCAGACCCGGGAAGCCTTTAGCCGCTTCCAGCGCTTCAGCAACCGCAGCGTCAGAATGCGCGTCTTCACGTGCAATCATGCAGCCGTTGAGCGAGCCCTTTTCACGCAGGATTCGGGTCAGGCGACGGGTATCAATGTCAGCGATACCGAGAACATTGTGTTCTTTCAGGTACACATCCAATGCTTTCTGATTACGGAAACTAGACGCAATCAGTGGCAGATCACGGATGATCAGACCGGTAGCATGGACGTCGTTTGACTCCTCATCTTCATCATTGGTGCCGTAGTTACCAATGTGAGGGTATGTCAGAGTAACCATCTGGCGGGCATAAGAAGGATCGGTGAGGATCTCCTGATAACCGGTCATAGAGGTGTTGAATACCACTTCTCCGACAGACAGACCTTCTGCACCAATACTGGTACCTTTAAAGATGCTGCCGTCTTCAAGAGCTAGAATTGCTGGCGTAGACAAGACTCGTTCCCCGAAATTTTACGATAAAACTGGTAGCGTATGCGCCCCGCTGACGCCCGACCGTCCTTGCGTGAGCCGTAAAAAAGCGGGATGGTGACTTTTCTGACTCCATCCCGCTTCCGGATCAATTCTGACAGTGCGTGACTGGCGTCCGCTGTACATACGTAAATTGCGCGGGATGATACAGAAATATTGACTGATTGTCCACGTGAGCTAATCCCACCAGACGTTTCCGCGAAGAGTTACAGCCCTGATACAAACTAATACTATTGTATAAGTTTTGTTATTAACGTATTCCCTTTTTTATCAGCCTTGCCCCATACTTGTGTCCCATCAGGAAAATAACTAAACACGGGGCCAGACCATGCATGGAGAAGCGCACGTCCGCCGCAGAATGAATCCTTCCAAGCGCAAACAACTATTGATGAAAGACGCTATTTCAGTGTTTGCTCTTCGCGGTATCGGCCGGGCCGGGCACACTGAAATCGCTCAACGGGCCGGAGTCTCAGTTGCTACAGTTTTCAACTACTTCAATACCCGTGAAGCTCTGGTAGATGAAGTACTGGACGAAGTCGAAAACTATCTGATCAATCTCTCCGTCAGTGCCGTCGAGAAACCAGGCAGTGCTGCAGAGGTTCTTGACCACTGCATCACCACTATCATTCAGGCGTGTAAGACCTATCCAGACTATTTTAAGATATGGCTGGAATGGAGTTCTTCGGTTCGTGAAGATACATGGCCACGCTATCTCACATTCCAGAACCAGATGATGTCTCTGATAGAAACACAGATACAAAATGCCGTTAATGACGGTCGGCTGGCTCCGGGTCTGCCCGCTCATGACCGGGCCCGATGGGCCTTGGGCAATGCCCATATGCTGGTAATGATGGTTTTCAGCCCTGACGCAGAAGACGAGTCTGCCATCCGAGAGCTCATATCAAGAGGCTTCAGTCACACTCTGGGGGTTAGCCCCGCCTGACCCTTCGGGTTATAACGCGCCACACACGTGGCGTGTTCTCCGCTTGCGGCCCAGAACAACCTTACATAGCATGGCCTCTCGGGGTTAACCTATTAAAAATTATCACAACAAGAGACTCATACCGTGAAACGCGCAATGTTTTCCTGTGCGGCGGCCGCTGCATTGCTACTGGCCATACCTTTCAGTGCACACGCTGAACCACAAGTCACAGAAATCGATGATTCCATCCCATGGGAAGTCACGTCCTCAGGCGATGAGGTGGGCGAAGTTTCGACCTGGCGCCGGGCAATCCCCGGAGCAGACGTAAAACAGTTTCGCGGTGAAGTGATTCTTAACGAGCCCGCGCTGAATATTCTGCTGACCATCGATACACCGGAAGACCTGCACAAGTGGGTCTACTTCTGTCGTGACAGCGCGGCCGTCCCGCCGGAATACAGCTACATGGAATACAAGGGCGTATGGCCCGTCGCTGCCCGCTACGTAACGATCAAAAGCAAATCGTGGATCGAGAACGACGTGATTTACATCAGCAGCCGTAACATTGACGATATCGGCCCTGAGCATGACAACATGGTCAAGATTCGCGAATTCTCGAACCTGTTCGAAATCACACCACTCAGTGAAGACATGACTAAGGTGCGCTTCACCACATTCGTTGATCTCGCTGGACGACTACCCTCATGGTTGGCAAACGCCGTATCCAGCCGAGCCCCATACGTTACACTCAGCGGTATGCGTGACCTGCTGGAAGAAGGCGACCGTGATTTCAGTGACGCAACTCCAGACGACCTGTCGAGTGTAGCCAAAGATAAAGAAGGTCTGAAAGCGCTGCTCGCCAAGATCGACGAACTGGACGACAGTGATCCGCTCGATCCAAACGATGACTGATCCTGATCACCAGATATAAGAAAGGCCGCAATCGCGGCCTTTTTTGTGTCTGGCAAAAGTCAGCAAGGAAGCGGAATGTATAGGTAATACATGAGCATTCCGCGCTGACTAGAGAAAACTGATGATTAACTCTGGGTTGCTGAGCGACGCTGCGACAAGGCAAAAACTGATGAGGAAGCGGAGTGTACGAGTAGTACATGAGCATTCCGAAGGAGTTTTTAAGGCAGTATCAGCGAGCTCAGCACGCAGAGATCAGAACCCCAGAACGTCCTGCATATCGTATAGCCCTGCTGGCTGCTCAGTCAGCCACTTCGCCGCACGCACAGCGCCCTTCGCAAAGGTCATACGGCTCTGTGCTTTATGAGTCACCTCAACACGCTCGCCTTCGGTGGCGAACATCACAGTGTGGTCACCGACAACGTCTCCACCACGAATGGTCTCAAAACCAATCTGCTTGTGCGGGCGAGCACCCGTCTGGCCCTCGCGGCCGTAGCAAGCCACTTCGTTCAGATTCCAGCCCATGGTTTCTGCAACGACTTCGCCCATGCGCAGTGCAGTACCGGATGGCGCATCGACTTTATGACGGTGGTGCATCTCGATCACTTCGATATCACTGTCTTCACCCATCACCTTGGCTGCCATGCGCAGCAGGTTCAGACACAGGTTCACACCCACTGAGTAGTTAGGCGCAAATACGATACGGGTATCTGCCGCAGCCGCTTTCAACTTCGACTTCTGTTCATCTGTCAGTCCTGTCGTGCCAATCACAATGCCTTTGCCATGCTTCTGGCACAGTTCGACATTCGCCATGGTCGATTCAGGCGAAGTGAAGTCGATCAGTACATCGAAGTGAGGGATTGCTTCTTCGACCGAAGTGACAGCCTTCACGTCCAGGGTCGTGGCCAGACCAGCAATGGCACCGGCATCAACACCAACCATAGGGTCATTCTCAAGAACGATCGCACCTGCGACTTCAGCGGCTTCATCATTGTGGACGGCTTCGATCAGCACGCGCCCCATACGACCGGCAGCACCGGTGATAGCAATTCGGGTCATTATTCTTCTGCTTTGTAGATAGGATAAATAGACGGCCTAAGGATACCGAAGGCATGGGGTAAGGAAAAGCGCGGGAAAGGCCAGAGTGTCGCGCATGGGGTGCGCTACTACAAATTACGACGCCAGACCGTTGACGAAGAAGTCAGTACAAGGCAAAAGAGGCCCGGGTACGCGCAGTGTATAAGTCATACATGAGCATTCAGGGAATTATAACTATCTGAGGTAGCCGCTTATGAATTGATAGCGTTAACGAGGCCGCCGGAGCAAGGCAAATTCGATCGAGAGCGCGGAGCGTACTTTAGTACGTGAGCAATTTCGTAGGTAACGACAATCTCATCGATACACCAAACCGTCGGCGAAGAAGTCAGTACAAGGCAAAAGAGGCCCGGAAACGCGCAGTGTATAAGTCATACATGAGCATTTCCGGGCCTCTTTTAACGCCGTAATGACGATGCAGACAGGTCTGGTCAAATGTCCTCGAAGAAGCGTTTAACCCCCTCAAACCAGGATTTTTTTTGTGGCGAATGCTTTTCTCCTGTCAGCGACTCCTGAAACTTCATCAGCAGATCTTTCTGCTCATTCGTCAGGTTCACTGGCGTTTCTACCTGCACGCGACACAAGAGATCACCGGCGGTACCACCACGCACTGGCGTTACGCCTTTCCCACGCAAGCGAAAGAGTTTGCCTGACTGTGTTTCCGCTGGGATCTTCAGTTTCACACGACCATCGAGGGTTGGCACTTCAAGTTCGCCACCCAGTGCTGCATCAACAATGCTGATCGGCACATCGCAATACAGGTTGCGACCATCCCGGTGGAACAACTCATGCTCTTTCACCGACACCTGAACGTAGAGGTCGCCTGCTGGGCCACCCATAGCGCCTGCTTCACCTTCGCCTGACAGACGAATACGATCACCTGTATCGACGCCCGGTGGAATTTTCACTGAAAGCGTTTTGGTTTCTTCTTTCACACCGCGACCGTGACAGCTGTTGCACGGATCTTCGATCATGGTGCCCTGACCACGACAGGTCGGACAGGTCTGCTGCACAGAGAAGAAGCCCTGCTGCATACGCACCTGACCCGCGCCACCGCAGGTACCACAGGTCTTAGGTGACGTACCTGGCTTGGCACCTGAGCCATCACAGGTTTCACAACTTGTCAGGGTGGGTACACGGATTTTCTTCTCGATACCGCGTACGGCTTCTTCGAGAGAAAGCTCCATGGTGTAACGCAGATCTGAACCACGCTGTGGTCCACCGCGACCGCCCCGGCCACCGCCGCCACCAAAGATATCACCGAACACATCGCCAAAGATGTCGCTGAAGTTAGCACCGCCGCCACCGAAACCACCGCCACCGGCGTTCGGGTCGACACCTGCGTGACCATACTGGTCGTACGCGGCACGCTTCTGTTGGTCACCCAGAATTTCGTAGGCTTCAGTCGCTTCCTTAAACTTAGCGTCTGCATCTTTATCATCCGGGTTACGGTCCGGATGGTACTTCATCGCCAGTTTACGGTAAGCCTTCTTCAGCTCCTTCGCGTCGACATCCCGGCTAACACCGAGAACTTCGTAATAATCCCGCTTGGACATGATTCACCTGTTAATTAAAACCGCTTCGCAGCTCCGCTACGAAGTAAAACGCGGCAAACTGGTTGCCGCGTCCACTGTTCTTACTATGACAAAGGCGTAACAAAAACTCGTCACGCAGTCTCCGGACCGTCGGCGAGGCCGCTAGCGCAAGGCGGAAAAGAGTAAGGAAGCGCAGTGTATAAGCCATACATGAGCATTCCGAACTCTTTTCCAACACCGCGATAGCAACGCAGCCAGGTCCAAATATTACTTGTCTTTAACTTCTTCGAACTCAGCGTCAACTACATCGTCGTCTTGAGAAGCGCTGTCCGCCTGCTCTGCACCACCTGCGGCTTCAGCCTGTGCTGCCTGCTCTGCGTAAAGCTTCTGCGCCAGAGATGAAGACGCTTCTGTCAGAGCATTGGTTTTGGCTTCGATGTTGTCTTTGTCGTCGCCTTTCAGTGCTTCTTCCAGGTCAGCGATGGCTGCTTCGATGGCTGATTTCTCATCATCGGTCGCTTTGTCGCCGGCTTCTTCCAGTGTCTTACGAGTCGCGTGGATCAGACCATCCGCTGTGTTGCGAACCTGAACCATTTCTTCGAACTTCTTATCCGCTTCAGCGTTTGCTTCCGCGTCAGACACCATCTTCTCGATCTCTTCGTCGCTCAGACCCGAGTTCGCTTTAATCACGATGGACTGCTCTTTGCCAGTCGCCTTGTCTTTCGCGCTAACGTTCAGAATACCGTTGGCATCGATGTCGAAGGTCACTTCAATCTGTGGCATACCACGTGCTGCTGGCGGAATGTCTGCCAGGTCGAAACGACCCAGTGACTTGTTCTGCGCAGCCTGCTTACGCTCACCCTGTACCACGTGAATGGTTACCGCGGTCTGATTGTCTTCTGCGGTTGAGAATACCTGCGATTTCTTAGTAGGAATCGTGGTGTTTTTCTCAATCACTGGGGTTGCTACGCCACCCATGGTTTCGATACCGAGGGTCAGCGGAGTCACGTCGAGCAGCAGAACGTCTTTAACATCGCCTGACAGTACCGCACCCTGAATCGATGCACCGACAGCAACTGCCTCATCCGGGTTAACATCCTTACGTGGCTCTTTGCCGAAGAACTCAGAAACCGCCTTCTGAACCATTGGCATACGGGTCTGACCACCCACCAGAATGACTTCGTCAATTTCTGACGCACTCAGATCAGCATCCGCAAGTGCAGTGCGGCATGGCTCGAGTGAACGCTTAACCAGCTCTTCTACCAGCGACTCCAGCTTAGCGCGGGTCACTTTGACGTTAAGGTGCTTAGGACCAGACGCATCAGCAGTGATGTACGGCAGGTTTACGTCAGTCTGCTGGCTTGAAGACAACTCAACTTTCGCTTTTTCTGCGGCTTCTTTCAGACGCTGCAGGGCCAGCGGGTCGTTGTGCAGATCGATACCGCTTTCTTTCTTGAATTCGTCCGCCAGGTATTCGATCAGACGCAGGTCAAAGTCTTCACCACCAAGGAAGGTGTCACCGTTGGTCGCCAGAACTTCAAACTGCTTCTCGCCGTCTACGTCCGCAACTTCGATGATAGAGATATCGAATGTACCACCACCCAGGTCGTATACCGCGATAGTACGGTCACCCGACTGCTTGTCGATACCGTACGCCAGCGCCGCTGCAGTTGGCTCGTTGATAATACGCTTGACTTCGAGGCCCGCGATTTTACCGGCGTCTTTTGTTGCCTGACGCTGTGAATCGTTGAAGTAAGCCGGAACAGTAATTACTGCTTCAGTCACTTCTTCACCCAGGTAGTCTTCTGCAGTTTTCTTCATTTTCTTCAGAACTTCTGCAGACACCTGTGGCGGTGCAAACTTATCGCCTTTCACTTCAACCCAAGCGTCACCATTGCCCGCTTCGATGATTTTGTAAGGCACCATTTTGATGTCTTTCTGAACGACGTCGTCTTTGAAGCGACGACCGATCAGACGCTTAACTGCGAACAGCGTGTTCTGTGGATTAGTAACAGCCTGACGTTTTGCAGACTGACCAACCAGAGTCTCGTCGTCGGTGTAAGCGATGATAGAAGGGGTTGTACGATCACCTTCGGCGTTCTCAATAACACGCGCCTTGTCACCGTCCATAATCGCAACACATGAGTTAGTGGTGCCGAGGTCGATACCAATAATTTTACCCATAATTGAATCTCCAATTTGCCGCCTGCTGCGGCTATCTGAAACTTTGTAAAAACAGCGTTATCTGTCGTTGTTAGCTATATAAGGTCACGTTTTTTGCTTTCAAGACCTTATTCCATACTTTTTATCAGGCATTCTCGTCGATCTGAGCGGCGCCTTTGCTGACCATCACCATTGCTGGGCGCAGCAGACGGCCATTCAGGGTGTAGCCCTTCTGCATCACGGCCATGACTGTGTTTGGCGCCAGTTCTGCATTTTCAACCATGCTCATTGCCTGATGTAGCTCTGGGTTGAAAGGCTCGCCTTCCGGGTTTACCTGCTCAACTTTGAAGCGTTCAAGCGAACTGATTAAGCCGGAAAGGGTCATTTCCATACCTTCACGGATCGCTTTGGTCGCTTCTTCTTCCGGCGCTGCAGCCAGACCGCGCTCCAGATTATCGACAACGGTCAACATTTCGTTGGCGAACTTTTCGACAGCGAACTTGTGCGCCTTTTCGACGTCCTGCTCTGCACGACGGCGAACATTCTGCATTTCAGCCTGCACACGCAGGACCTGATCTTTGGCTTCTGCCACTTCCGCACGGGCAGCTTCCAACTCAGCATCAGCCGGGGCTTCTGCCTCTACATCAGCGTTTTCAACCGCTTCCTGTTCGGCAGTTTCTTCCAGAATTTCTTCCTGGGGTTTCTGTTCTTCAGACATCAGTCACCTCTGTCATCGGTCTTAATTCATATCGCTGTCGGCTATATGGGGCCAGCCGTTGGCAGTTCAACCCCTGTTTTCAATCCCGGTTCATGGAAAACACCTTGACAGAAACCGATACTGTATATAAAAACACTGTATATACATTCAGACCAGAGGATGTCGTATGCTGACCTCACTGTCGATTCATCAGTTCGCCCTGATCGAGCATATGGAGCTCGATTTCTCTCAAGGCATGACGGTTATCACCGGTGAGACCGGCGCCGGTAAGTCTATTCTGCTGGGCGCACTGGGGCTGACACTGGGGCAACGTGCAGAAGCCGGAGCTGTGCGACAGGGGCAGGATAAAGCCGATGTCGCGGCAACTTTCTCTACCAATGCCGCCGCTCTGGAATGGCTCAGGCAGCATGAACTCCCTGCCGACGACGATAACGTTATACTTCGTCGGGTCATTTCTGCAGAAGGCCGTTCACGTGGTTATGTGAACGGCCGTCCGGTGTCTGCAGCCGACCTTCGTGATCTTGGGCAGCACCTTATCGGCATTCATTCACAACACGCGCATCAACGGTTGCTGGAAAAAGACGCCGCACGTGACATTCTCGACGCCTATGCAGGGCTAAACCCCCTCGCAGAGACCGTTCGCCGTGGGTTTTCAGCCTGGAAGAAAGAAGAGAAGCGTTTACACACACTCCGTGAATCCAGCAGCGAACTTCTGGCGCAAAGACAACTGCTGGAGTATCAGGTCAGTGAATTGCGGGAACTAGACCTGAAAGAAGACGAACTCAGCGATCTCGAGCTCGAACAGAAACGGTTATCCGGTGCAGAGAATACCTTGATCTGTGGCCAGTCGGCCATGATCGTCTGTAACGGCGGAGACTCCGGCGACGATGCCGCCAGCCAGATGATTCACCGGGCCCTGCAGGAGGTCGATAACATCAATGATACACACCCCCTGCTCGACGAAGTCCGGGACATGCTGAATCAGGCACAGATTCAGCTGGACGAAGCGGCCAGCTCCCTGCAGCGGTATCTTGATAACATCGACATGAACCCACATCGCCTGCAGCAGATCGATGCTCGCCTGAGTGAACTGTACGGCATGGCGCGTAAACATCAGATCCGGCCCGAGTCGCTTTATGCACACTGGCAGGAACAGGAAGCGGCCTTAGAAGCCATGAGCCTGTCAGACGATGACCTCGAAGCATTGGAAGAAGAAGTGGCCAATCTCAGAGCGATCTGCCTGAAAGGCGCTCAGCAGCTGTCTGCTAAGCGTCAGAAAGCGGCCAGCAAACTGAGCAGCGCAGTAAGCAGTCACTTCGACTCTCTTGGCCTTGGTAAGGCCATTTTCACAACCCGCTGTGATGAGTTGTCTGAGGCTGATCTGAGTCCACACGGGTTGAACTTTGTTGGCTTTGAAGTGCAGACCAACCCAGGCATGCCCGCAGGTCCCCTGGCTAAAGTGGCTTCCGGTGGCGAACTTTCACGAATCAGCCTGGCGCTTCAGGTCGTCACTGCAGCAACGTCTCATACCCCATGCCTGATCTTCGATGAAGTCGATGTGGGTGTGGGCGGTGGCACTGCTGAACGTGTCGGGCGCCTGATGCGCGAACTTGGCGGACAAGCCCAGATTATGTGTGTGACCCACCAGCCTCAGGTGGCGGCACAGGCGCACAATCACTTTCAGGTGAGTAAAGTAAGTGGCGACACTGCGACCCATACCAGCATCCGCACGCTAAGCACCTCTCAGCGTAAAGAAGAGCTGGCGCGCATGCTGGGCGGCGTTGAAATCACTCAACAGACACTGGCTCATGCGGGTGAAATGCTGGCCATGGCAGGTTCTTAAAGCGTCTGGCTCATAACGTATCAGTAGGTATAAACAGATATAAAAAAGAGCCGCAATTGCGGCTCTTTTTGATTGTACTTGCTAATAATAGCCTGACGTCACTTCTTACGAACGTACAGTACCAGGCTGTGATCAACCAGATCAAAGCCATGTTCTTCAGCAATTTCGTGCTGCAGACGCTCAATCTGTTCGTTAGAGAACTCAATCACGGTGCCATCTTCGACGTTCACCATGTGATCGTGGTGCTCTCCACGTGCAAGTTCGAATACAGAATGGCCGCCATCGAAGTTGTGACGTTCAACCAGACCCGCACTTTCAAACTGAGTCAGTACACGATAAACAGTGGCAAGACCCACGTCTTCACCCGCGTCGATCAATGAACGATACACGTCTTCAGCACTCATGTGCGCTTCTGGGTTACTCTCAAGAATACTGAGAATTTTGACTCGGGGCAGCGTGACCTTCAGGCCCGCTTTACGAAGTTCCATGTTCTGTTCTGACACGGTATTCCTCTATCATTTCACAGTGGATGGGGTGATCAGGTATCATCCCGTCCATTCTTAATAACTAATGCCCGGATTTAACCCTGACTATGCGAGCTTTAATTCTGACCGGATTACTGGGTTTTGCAACCCTTTCCGGCTGTACCTTCCCAGGTGTCTACAAACTCAACGTTCAACAGGGCAATATCGTTACCCAGGACATGTTGGATCAGCTGGAGCCCGGCATGACTGAACGTCAGGTCATTTACCTGATGGGCAACCCTGTCGCCAGAAACCCATTCTCAGATCAGCGCTGGAATTACATCTACACCCTCGAAGTGAGAGATAAAATCGCCAAACGCTATCAGGTTACGTTGCATTTCGACGACGCTGCGCTTTACAGCCACTACAGTGGTGAGATTCCGCCCGAAGAGTTCAGCGAAGAAAACCAGACCAGCGAAGTGCCGCCTGAAGAGCGCAACCCGACGATCCCGACCGTCGAAGAGTAATTACCCTTCGGCTTTCTTTGCCTTGGCAGCGCGATTGGCACGCGCCTGCTTAGGATCAATAATCAGGGGACGGTATATCTCTACCCGATCCCCTGCTTTCAGTACTTCAGTGTCAGGCGAACGCACTGCCTTACCGAAAATTCCAAACTTGGCGGCACTCAGATCCAGTTCTGGAAACTCGTCCACGATGCAGGATGCCTCAACAGCCTGAATCATGGTTGTGCCCGGCACGACATCAATCGCGATAATTTTTTGCTTATCAGGCAAGGCGTACGCCACCTCAACCTGAATTTTTTCGTCACTCATATATTTCCTTCGCGCGCTTAACAAACGCGTCGACCATCATTCCGGCTACCTGCTTAAATAGCGCTCCCATGGCGGCTCCGGCAATTCGGCTGGCCATTTCAAACTCAAGTTCAAGCGTTACTTTGCAGGCCTCATCAGACAGCTTCTGAAAGTGCCAGGTACCGGTAAATTTGCTGAATGGCCCTTCAACCAGACTGATTTTCATCGTTTCCGGGCGATTGAGTTCATTACGCGTCGTAAAGCTCTGCTCAAAACCGGCTTTGGCGAGCGTTAGCCTGGCCTCGATAAAATCCTCAGACTCATCGATCACATGCGTCGATTCGCAGCCCTGAAGGAATTCAGGGTACCGACGCACGTCATTCACCAGGTCAAACATTTGCTCTGCGGTATGTAAAACAAGCGCGCTTCGCGATATTCGGGTCATCTGACTCAACCAACTGTTAATTCAATAGGGCACATCATTAAGGCCTCACAGAAGGCCATGATAAAACACGAATAATACCGCGAGCGGCGATACAACTCGAATCATAAAGCGCCAGAGAGTAAGCAGCCGCTCACTTTTCATACGTGCTTCATCCGCAATGGCTCTGCGGGTCATAAACCACCCGACAAACAGAGATATCAGCACACCGCCCACTGGCAGGAGGATGTTCGTCGTCAGGAAGTCGAGTACATCGAAGAAGGTTTTACCTTTCACTTCGTACTCAAGCCCACCTGTTGAGCCCAATGTTTCCTTTAAAACGGCGACATCCGCGTACAGTAAAAAGTCATCCTGCTGCACGTCACCTTCAGCATCGACTCCTGACACAGTAACGAAATACTGATGGTTCTCCCAGTGATTGAATGACATCACAGTACCCAACCCCATCACCCAGGCCAACGCGCACACGGCGATCGTGGCACGACCACGGCTGAACCCTTTCTCTACCGCCCAGGCAACAGCAGGCTCAGCCAATGAAATAGCCGAGCTCCAGGCTGCAATCGCTACCAATACGAAGAACACCGTGCCAATTACAATGCCGCCAGGCAACTGACCAAACGCAATAGGTAATGTCTGGAACATCAGTCCCGGACCCGCACCAGGCTCCAGACCATTTGAAAAAACGATCGGGAAGATCACCAGCCCCGCGACCAGAGCCACCAGTGTATCCAGTGCGCCTACGGTAAGAATGGTTTTACCCAGTCTGGAGTTCGCTGGCATATAGGCTCCGTAAGCCATAATCGCGCCCATACCCAGCGACAGCGTAAAGAATGAGTGTCCAAGGGCAGTGATAATCGCTTCCTGAGTCAGCTTTTCAGGCTCAAAACGAAACAGGAAATCCCACCCCTGACTGAACCCTGGGGTAGTCAGGCTGTATCCCAGCAGCACCAGCAACATCACAAACAGAAGCGGCATCAACAAACGTAGAGACGTTTCCAGCCCACGGTGAACGCCTCGTGAAATGACAAATCCTACGAGAAAAAGAAACAGTGTGTGATAACCAATCAGAGTCGCCGGATCTGCCAGCAAACCACCAAACAAGGCGCCTGCATCTTCGGCGCTGATATCTACAAAGGTGCCAGTCACCATCGCCTGAGAGTAATAAAGCGTCCAGCCAGCGATGACACTATAAAACGACAGAATAAAGAAACCTGCGACCGCGCCCATCCAGCCGATGCCCGAGAAAAACTCTGGCGCTTTGTACTTGGTAGTCAGGCGATGCATCGTATTAATCGGGCTCATCCGGGCCTTACGCCCCAACAACACCTCGGCCATCATGACCGGAATACCTACCGACAGAATGCACAGCAGATACACCATCACGAATGCCCCACCCCCGTATTCACCGGTGATGTAAGGGAACTTCCAGATATTACCTAATCCTACAGCCGAACCCACGGCCGCAAGAATGAATGTCCAGCGACTAGCCCAGATACCATGCATACCGCGCTTATCTGACGTCATTACCATTATCCTTATTCTGCGAAGGGGCTATTGTCCGAAATTTAAACGTTTGCCTCAAGCGCACCCCTCTGCCCTTCAGACTCACTGTCAGTTATACTGACGCGATGAGTAAAAAGAAAAAAGCCAATAGCGGCTCCTCAACAATCGCGCTGAACAAAAAGGCCAAACACGATTTCTTTCTGGAAGATAAGCTCGAAGCAGGTCTTGAGCTGGTCGGCTGGGAAGTGAAATCGATTCGTGAAGGCAAAGTTCAGCTGCTGGATTCCTTTATCGAGTTTCATCGTGGTGAAGCCTGGCTGCATAATGCCCAGATTACACCGATGACTCAGGCATCAACGCACGTTGTTGCTGAACCTCGCCGCCAGCGCAAGTTGCTGCTGCATCGTCGTGAGATTGAGCGTTACTCACAGAAGGTACAGGCGAAAGGTTATACCTGTGTCTGCACTGCACTCTACTGGAAGGGGCATCACGTCAAAGCCGAGATTGCCCTCGCCAAAGGTAAGCAGAGCCATGACAAGCGCAACACGGCCAAAGACCGTGACTGGGCGAAGCAGAAAGAACGCATTATGAAGCACTCAGTGCGCTGACAGCTCACTGCAACCTGTGCTATATTAGCGACTGTTCTGGGGTTGAACTTCCACTAATTAACCCTATCTAAAGAACAAGGATCAGAAATGATCCAGCTCCTGGCTGAGAGCGACCAGAATTCGGGGATGATCTGGATTCGACGTTGATTACAAAGCTATGGGTGCATGCCGAGAGCGTACGACGATCTCGTAAATAAACGTTGTACATTTAAATATTCGCAAACGACGAATCTTACGCACTAGCGGCCTAATAGCCCCGCTTACCTCCGAACCCGGGTTCCTGTAACCGGGGGACGAGGGCGCAGCCCTACAGGATCGTCCGGAGGCTTTGCTGGGAGCCAAAGGACTAAACGTAATCCAGCTCGTTCCGAACGGCCTGTCTCTCGGCCCGTGACGAACTAAATCAATAGAGAAGACTAAGCATGTAGATCCTCTAGTGGAGGATTGGCGGACGCGGGTTCAAATCCCGCCATCTCCACCATATAAAAAAGACGGGTGATTTCCTTTAAGAATCAATAACTTAGAGGATCACCCGTTTTTTCTTTTACCACACATCTTTACCACACGTTTCCCTAACGAAAAAAAATAAGGCCCTATAACTAGGCCTATTCCCGACACACTTCATTCAGAACTCTTACGGGTCAATCTTGCACAGCTCCCTGAGAGAGCATCCAGTAGTAAAACCATTGGATCGTCAGCATGTCAGGAACTCCGGTTTGAATCTATCTGTGAATTCTTGAGGTTGGCGTGCTGGTGGTTTCTCACAGAGCGGTATCTTTACTGGGATGGTATCGGTGGTGGTGGTGTAACCCCTTAGAATCACCTTTGGGTGATCGTATGGAGGGACTATGAAAGTGCATATTGGGGACAAGAATGGTGTAGGTAATGCTCCTCCAGAATCACCTGTGGAGGGATCATAAGGAGAGGACTGGGGGTATAGGTATCGGTGGTGGTGGTCATACACCAGAGGAAGGAATCAGAGGGGATGTCGGACAGAAGACTATGAGATACACCCATAGACATACCTATAGATAACAGAAGAGAGGGGGTACTAAGAGAGGGAGTGTCAGTAGAGAGACTAAGAGAGGGTCTTAAAGAGAGTCTAAGAGATACTCCTATAGAGTAATCCTATAGATATTTCACCGGGGGAGGGATTCTCTTTCCTCCATAAGTGGCACTTAATTGTCAGCCCAGTATTCATGGGGGGTTCATAGGGATGTCTGAAGGAGGGGTGGCAACAACACCACCACCCCACCCTCAAGGTCAGTAATCAGTCCATCGTTTACTCTTTACTTGTTGTCCGAAGCACTTAGCTGTGAACTTCTTCAGCTCCTGCTCTAGGATCTTCTCAGAGGCTCTCTCAGCCATTTTCTCCACAAACCCAACAACGCACAAGGCTTACAAGCGATCACCACTCAGGCAGGCGCAGAAAAGGTCTTAGCGTAATACCACTCCCTCAAGCCTCCTATACCAACCTCTGAGAGTCTTTCCTTTAAAAGGCTGACATCATACCGACAACCAACCTAAAGCCCCTCAGAAAGCCATACAGAGCCTTTCAGGGACTTATCCTGTGGCATCCTTCCCAAAATCCCAGAATTTTCCTATTGGATTCTTAGCGAACTCAACAATACCGGGGATACAGACATATATATCTCCAATGAAGAACTGGAACTTACAACGTCCCACTGACAGACCCAGCCCAAATACACCGATTTCAACTTGTAGCATATGAGTTACCTCCTTGGTTTTCCTTATGGTGTCCTATAGGTATACCTCAGAGGCAAAAACAAATAAACCCTTAAATATCAATAACTTACAATTCACTATCGCATATAAATCGACAGTGGATAGGTAACATTAGAAAGGCTCCTTATCGGCCTACCCAGCATTCCGACAGGCTCTCTTAACTGACGCCGTGGAGATACCGAAATGGTCAGCTGTAGCCTGTATGCTTGCTCCCTGCGATTTCCTCCAGAGGGCAACCTCCGTATCGTCGATGACCTTTTCTCTACCGAGAGCTTTCCCCTCAGCCTTAGCTCTCTGAATGCCAGCCATCTGTCGGGCTTTGATGTTTGATCTCTCCAGTTCAGCCACAGCTGCCAACATCGTCAGCATTGCTTTCCCGATTGGGGTGGAAAGTTCGAAGCCTTCTCTCATGGATACCACTGTGGCCCCCTCAGCTTCGATCTGACGGACTGTCTCAAGGACATCTATGGTATCCCTGCCCAAACGATCTATCGCCGCCACAATGACCGTATCGCCCTCCCTGACGTAATCCAGCAAGGCAGATAGTCCCTTTCTCTCACGGGCCTTAACCGCCCCTGAGACAGCCTCATCGCTGAACCACTTATCAACAACGTACCGCTCCCCAATATTGTGTCTCTGGGCTTCTGTGGTCTGACCATCAGAGCTTACCCGGACATATGCGACTACTGACATATTTACCTCTAACCACATGGATCATAAAGTATGGCTCACAATGTAGCTGGTGGATCATTAAAATTCAACACTTTTGATCCACTCAATAGAGGTCTTCCCAACGTGGCTCATAGGGTGTACTTTCTGATCTAGGCAAATATAGGAAGGAACCTGTGAACTCACCCCGACTCAACTGGCAGTTACTGCTAATCACCCTGCTCATGTTACTGGGCTTCGGACTCATACTAGCGTCGTCTATCCTGAAGACAGACACAATGATTGCGATCTTCACAGCGTTCTCAGCTCTGGGGACATTGGCTGCTGCTATAGCTGCTGCTATTTCCGCAAGATCATCATCCCAGATTGCAAATAGATGGCAGGAAGAAGAGAGATACAAACTACTTCTTGAAAACTGGAAAGTTAGTGAACGCCTAACTAAAGAGCTAATGCGAATAAGTAGGAAGCTACACCGTAGCTGGGCACATGATTCTTTAGAGTACTTCGTTCATGAACTAGAACAAGAACCTGAAGAGTTTTGTAATGAGTTCAAACGGATAGAGGCAGAGGAGTACCTTGAACGCATCCGAGAACATTTACCTCAGCTCATTGATTTGTGCGATGAACTCAATATCAGTCTGTGTGCATGGCAAGAATGGGAGACTAGACCGGAGACTCACGCGCTCTTGATTCAAAGCGAAAACGCTACGAATAAGCTGCTTTACTCCGCCCTCCGACTAGCCGACATAGTAGCCTTCCTGAACCCTAGTATAATATCCACGGTGAAAGCACCGAAGGTGAAGAGGTACACTCCAGAGTACTGTGAAATGGATGATTGGAATAAGATTATCAGCCTATTCCCCGCGATATCAAATGACTTTGGGTACTCAGAATTTGAGCAAATATGGGGAAGACTCACAGGTCATTATCGGCCCATTTAAAACATCTACAAATTTAATACAGATATAGAATGACAAGCAAGATGGAACAATTTAACGAAGTAGCGGCTCAAATATTTCAGTATTTATACGAAAGATTTCCAACCCCGTCCGCAATTCATACACACCTACTAGTGGGTGGATCAGTTGACGAATACGAATTAACCATGTGTGCTAAATCACAGTTTGCTTGTGACGTTGTGGATTGGTTAGTCAGAGAAAAGTTTATAAACGCGAGTGGTGGCAACCTAGGTACTTATCATCAGTGCTTTCTTACAGCTAAAGGATTGGCC
The DNA here is from genome assembly GCF_984348125.1 of Thalassolituus sp. Lineage (NCBI taxonomy): Bacteria > Pseudomonadati > Pseudomonadota > Gammaproteobacteria > Oceanospirillales > Oceanospirillaceae > Thalassolituus > Thalassolituus sp. Next base: position 31,177 of record NZ_CFHJLR010000001.1, on the reverse strand, counting down.
GCCCTGAATGAAACACCGGCATCTCTGGGTGGAAAAGAATCTGTGATTGAAAAGATAAAAAAGGGGTTATCATCAGGTTCCAAGGAAGCCCTAAATGCAGCCATTGGTGCTGGAATCGCAGCATTAGCATCACACATTTAACAGACAATCTTCACTACGTTAAGCAACGACACTATGCTTTCTTGAGTCTCTTTTGACTCATGTATAAACGTATAGACATAGGGAGCTAGGGTACATGAACAAACTCAAAGAGTTCTTGAAGGAACAACAGTCAGTACAAATAAACGCATTGCTTGGAATGTGGGGAGGACTCCTCCTCTACTTCCCCTTGGTTTTAATCCCTATGGCAATCTATGAGAGCATTACCGGACGAGTATTCCCCCTAGATTTGATCAGCGAATATAGTTGGGAAGTTATTATGATGTGGGCTGGAGCATCTGGAGCTGCCTTCGTAAGCAAAAGCGTAGGCCCCCGCCCACCGGCCTGATACATCGGAACTAAAGGGGGAGGCCACGGGGGAATAAACCCAGAGGCGTATCGTATATACCCTCTCAGATTTCTTCCAAATTTTTATTCTGGCTCTGGATATTTCAGCAGCTTAATTGCCTCTAGTTTTGTCTCATAGCTTGAACCACCAGAGTAAAGGCCATAGGTAATACGGGGCTTATCCTGACCAACAATATCAGCGGTAGTATTCTCCCCGACTCCTGCATTTTCAAGCATGGTTATGACTGTGTGTCGGATACTGTGGAAACCTGTTGACTTCGAGAACCCTTCTTTTTCCTTCAATCGTCCGAAGCGTTTTCCAATAGCACCAGACCTTTCACCTGTGCTTGGGTTTATTTTCAAACCAGAGATTAAGTAACCGTCCTTGGAGTTGGAAAGTAGCTCTCTCACAAACGGAACTATTTCAGGATGCACTGGAACCTCCCGGTAGCCCGCCTCCGTTTTACTCTTGGTGATATTGAATACAGTCTCTGAACACTCACTACACTTCAGAGAGCAAATCTCTTCAATTCTGGCACCGGTATACATACCCAGTGTAATTAACGTCGTTAACTGGTGGGGGTTATACTTCGTCTTAGACGCTATGCTTCTCAGGCGGACGATGTCAGAAGGCATGAAGCCAACTCTTGCCTTTGGTGATCCTGTCTCTCTTTGTCTCTGTCTACGCTTGGCTTTGTCAGCTTCAGACACGAACGAAGGCAGGGTAAAGGGCTGTACATCATCAGGAGCCTTTCCGTGGTCCTGAAGGTATCTCCAGATACTGCGCCCAGCGTTGAATCTCCTCTCAATGGTTGGCTTTGCGAACCCCATTCCCCCTTGAGACTTTGGAGCTATAAGGTGTCTGGCCCAGTCTTTCACCGATTGGGGGGTAATGTCTGTAAGTGTCGGGAATCTCTCTGCCACTTCGCGACCGGCTTTGATCTTCTGACTGATAGACCTGGTAGTACCTTTTACCGTCGCTTCCCAACCGGGTAACTCTAACTGAAGAACCACCTGATTCTGATAAACGATAGAGGCAATCTTAGCCGCTCGCTCCTCTTCGCCTTTTTCCCTGAGCTTGTCGATATGGTCTGACACAGCGTCTTCAATCGCTGGATATTCGATATAACCGTCCTCAATAACAGGATCAGAGGAAGCTCTGTCCCGCTCGATCTGTCTTTTGAAGTCCAGAGCTAATTCCACGCCAGAGTCAATCTTAATATTCCGAGCAGCAGCTATCTGCCGTTTCCACTGCGTAACCAACTCAAGGGCTACGACCTGAGCCTTATGTTGGTCAGAGTGTTTGGTACTTTGAACGAACCGGAGTTTGCCGTTGAAGTGTTGGCGAACATCGCTGGGAATAGTCAAAAGAGCGTACCAGACGTTTCTCCGACGCTCCATGTATGGAGGTTTTGCCATAACTTGAAACCTGATTTACCACACGTCTTTACCACACATTATTGATAAAAACCTATATAAATCAATACTTTCAAAGGCTTACACCCTACAGTCAGAGAGTCCCGCCATCTCCACCAAACAAATAAAAAGGCCCCACCTGTTTTTCAGGTGGGGCCTTTTTATTTGTCTGACGATTGTGATTCTGAATCGATCATAGTTCCGGGTTCTTCTGATTGCCTGGAGCAATCAGTACCGCCGCAGGCGCCCGAAGGGGCTGGGCCATTGATGGCCCAGAGTACAATCCCGCCTCTGTCTCCGGCCGGGCCTTTTTATTTGTCTGAGGATCACAATTCTAAACTCATCCTATTCCCAATTTCTTCTCGCATAATTGCTCGAAGCAATCACACCGCAACCCGCTTATCCCGCGGCGCATACTCAAAAACATCAGAGTAGCAGTTCGCTTCAGTTAGCCCATACGGTGCCAGCTGATCAATAGTGCCATACACCATTCGAGGCGACCCACAGAGGTAAGCGACTGTATTATCTGAGACGTATTGATCTTCCTGGATGACTTCGAAAATAAATCCCGTGCGCCCGTTCCACTCTGGATGTTCAGATTCGAGTATGGGTGTAAAACTGAGCTTTTCGCCCTGAATTTCCCAGTCCCGGAATTCCTCGAGCAGGTAGAAGTCATCGATATTTTTATTTGACCAATACAGTCTGACGTCTGCACTCGGATCTCTTGCTACTATTTCTTCGGCCAGACATTTTATTTTTGATACCCCTGAACCTGCCGCAACCAGCAGATGGGGTTGTTTCAGGTTGCTTTGTAAAAAAGCGCGCCCCATTGGCAATGTCACTGATAGATGTTCCTGACGGCCACATAGTTGCACAAGGCGGCGCAACAGCTTCTCGGTGAACAGACTGCCGTTCTGTATGAAGAGTTGCAGCCTCCCCGGCTCTTTACTGTCAGGTCGGTTAGCCACTGAGTAACACAAAGAGTGAGCCTGTCCATCAATATCGATATTCAACTCTAAATAGTGGCCAGCGACATAGCGTAGGGCAGCGCCTGTCGACGATTCCAGCTCCACCTGGAATGTCCCCCGGTTAAGGAAGCGTACACTCGCTACCCGGCACTCAAGGGAATATCGTTCTGGTACGTCTACTGCGGCCACTTCACTCATTATTCATCCACTCACGTTGTTAGGGCCTGTTAGCACTAATTAAGCAGGTCCTCGGTGCCCACTTCCGGGCTATGACTTCTGATAGGGATAAGCTTAGAAAACTCGTTTGATGAATGAAAATGGTATATTTTCACCATTCAATTACTTTTCCTCATTATTAGATGGATAAGCCATGATCGAACGTAGTCATCTCAGAATCATTCAGGCCGTCGAAGAGCATGGCTCACTGACGGCCGCTGCCAGAGAGCTGTGCGTCACTCAGTCCGCACTCAGTCATACGGTGCGCAAACTCGAAGACAACCTGGGAACGCCTGTCTGGCTTCGCGAGGGTCGCAGCCTCAGACTCACTCAGGCAGGCCGGTACTTGCTCAACATCGCCAACCGGGTGCTGCCTCTGCTCTTTCACGCCGAAGATAAACTGAAGCAGATGGCTATGGGGGAGCGTGGCACTCTGCGTATCGGGATGGAATGTCACCCATGCTACCAGTGGCTCCTGAAGGTAGTGTCTCCGTTTCTGGATGCATGGCCGGATGTGGATGTCGATGTTAAACAGAAATTCCAGTTCGGCGGCGTCGGTGCCCTGCTCGACTATGAAATTGATCTGCTGGTCACCCCTGACCCCTTCTACAAAAGTAACCTGAGCTTTACTCCGGTGTTTGATTACGAGCAGGTACTTGTGGTGCCCAAAGATCATGCTCTCACGAATCAGCCATTCGCGGAGCCAGAAGACTTGCGCAATGAGGTCTTGCTGACCTACCCCGTCGCCACCGACCGTCTGGATATCTACTCACAGTTTCTGACACCTGCGGGAGTAGTCCCCAAGCAACATAAGACCAGTGAGACCACTGAGATCATGCTGCAAATGGTCGCTTGTCAGCGCGGTGTTGCTGCCTTGCCTCGCTGGTTAGCAGAAGAATATTGCCAGCGACTACCACTCGATGTTGTTCGCCTGGGAGAACAGGGTATTGCGAAGCAGATCTTCCTGGGGACGCGGGAAGGCGACGAGGAGATCGGTTATCTGAAGGCCTTTATTGATCTCGCGAAAGACTACGAGCACCCCTTTTCTGCCTGAGCCAGTGGAGGATTTACCCTACTTAGGTGTACGGCCATTTTCAGAGCCATGCTGGGTGGGGAGCCCTCGTCGCCCACCAACCCATTACAATCCCTCATGCATTGATTATATAAAATCAATTTTACTCATATATAAAAAAGCGTAAAACGTGCTCTCAGATCGTATCCGAGACGGTTATCAGTCAGTTTCGGAACGACGACATCGAACACTGAACCTGGGAAACGGGAGATACGCAGTCATGAGTAACGGTTTTTCATACACGATCAAGCGTGTGATCTTTGATGAAGATTACACGCCCTCCGATGCCACGCGCGTCACCACTAACTTCGCCAACCTTGCCCGGGGTGAGCAACGCGAAGCAAATCTGCGCAGCGCCTTGCGAATGATTGACCGCCGCTTTAATGCTCTGGCTCCGTGGGATAACTCACGTGGCGACCGTTACTCGCTTGAGCTTGAAATTATTTCTGTCGATATTGATGTCGAGGGCAATGGCCACGGCTTCCCCTCTATTGAGATACTCAAAACCAATATTATCGATCATAAGACCAATAAGCGTATCGAAGGGATCGTAGGTAATAACTTTTCGTCGTACGTGCGCGACTATGACTTCAGCGTACTGCTTCGTGAATACAATGCTGGCCAGAAAAAATTCAGTATTCCCGAAGACTTTGGCGAACTGCACGGCAAGCTATTTAAAGACTTTCTTAAGTCCGACACGTACAAAGAGAACTTCAGCAAATTACCCGTTGTCTGCCTCAGTGTTTCAGACACCAAAACGTATCACCGCACTGAAAACCAGCACCCGGTTCTTGGGGTGGAATACACTCCGAATGAGACCTCGCTGACAGAACAGTACTTCCGAAAAATGGGCTTCGACGTCCGCTATTTTATGCCGCCAGACAGTGTCGCTCCACTGGCATTTTACTTTATCGGTGACCTGCTTACGGACTACACGAATCTGGAACTGATCAGCACCATCAGCACCATGGAAACCTTTCAGAAGATTTATCGGCCTGAAATTTACAATGCTAATTCCGCCGCCGGGTACGAGTATCAACCTGATCTGACACACAGTGATCACTCACTTACTCAGGTTGTGTATGACCGCGACGAACGCAGCCAGCTGGCAGTTAAACAGGGCAAGTTCGCCGAAGAACACTTCATTAAGCCGTACCAGAAAATTCTTGAAAAATGGTCAGCCGATTTCGCCTGAACTATTAACTGTATTCAGATAGAGCTAACAATGAAAAAGCTACTTCCAACGTCAACGGCAGGCAGCCTGCCTAAACCCACATGGCTAGCAGAACCCGAGAAACTCTGGTCGCCATGGAAACTCGAAGGTAAAGCGCTGCTCGATGGGAAGCAGGATGCCCTACGCGTCTCGCTTCAGGAACAACTGGCCGCAGGCATCGATATCGTCAGTGATGGTGAACAGACCCGCCAACACTTTGTGACCACCTTTATCGAAAATCTGAGCGGCGTCGATTTTGAGAATAAGAAAACCGTGCGTATCCGCGACCGTTACGACGCCAATGTACCTGGGGTGATTGGTCCGGTGAGTCGTCAGAAATCGGTGTTTGTTGAAGATGCTAAGTTTCTGCGCGGTCAGACAAGCCAGCCGATTAAGTGGGCTCTACCCGGGCCTATGACTATGGTTGATACCCTCTACGATGATTACTATCAGGATCGTAAGACACTCGCATTCGAGTTCGCCAAGGCTCTGAATGAGGAAGCTCGCGAGTTACAGGCGGCCGGCGTTGATATTATTCAGTTTGACGAGCCGGCCTTCAATGTATTCCTCGATGAGGTTAATGACTGGGGTATCGAAGCTCTGGAAAGAGCGACGCAAGGCCTGACCTGTGAGACCGCTGTGCATATCTGTTATGGCTACGGCATTAAAGCAAATACCGACTGGAAAAAGACTCTCGGGGCTGAGTGGCGTCATTACGAAGCAACGTTTCCTGCGATTCAGAAGTCCAGCATTAATATTGTTTCACTTGAATGCCACAACGGCCGCGTCCCGATGGAAGTTCTGACTCTACTTAAGGGTAAGAAGATTATGGTGGGCGCCATTGACGTAGCAACCGATACGATTGAAACGCCAGAAGAAGTCGCGTCGACTCTTCGTGAAGCACTGAAATACGCAGACGCCGATAAGATCTACCCTTGCACTAACTGTGGTATGGCCCCTCTTTCACGGGAGGTTGCGCGTCAGAAGTTGCAGGCTCTGGCGGCTGGCGCAGAGATCATTCGCAAAGAACTGGCGGGTTAAACATGGATATTATTGAATTTATGTCGGGTCATCTGATGACCATTCTGGCATTGGTAGTGACAGGGGTATTCGCTGGAATTCTTGCTGGGCTATTGGGTGTGGGCGGCGGTATTGTAATTGTGCCTGTGCTGTATTTCCTGTTTCAGGGTTTTGGCGTATCAGCCGATTCAGCTATGTTAGTCGCGACAGCCACTTCACTCGCAACGATCATTCCGACCTCCATCAGTTCAATCCGCTCACATCACCGGCTTGGAAATGTGGACATAGCGCTATTCAAACGATGGAGCCTGTTTATTTTCTCGGGTGTTCTGGTGGGAAGCTGGCTGGTGACTCGCGCAGACGGAGACTGGTTGACCCTCCTGTTCGGTATCATTGCAACACTTGCGGCACTGAACATGCTATTCAGAACTGGAAAGCCCGCAATGTTTTCGAAATTACCCCACTCAGGTGGCCAGGCCGTCATGGGATCCTCGATCGGTTTTCTCAGTGCGATGGTCGGTATCGGCGGGGGAACACTTTCTGTACCACTGCTTACCCTGTTTAACTATCCTGCGCATAAAGCCGTGGGAACAGCAGCGGCAATCGGGCTTATTATTGCTCTGCCAGGCGCACTGGTGATGCTTTTATTAGGTGTGCCCCCAGAGGATGCACCCGTTGGCACCTTTGGTTTAGTCAACCTGATCGGCTTTATCTGCATAGTGCCGTTGACGGTACTGTTCGCACCCGTGGGCGCCCGGCTTGCCTCATCACTTGATGCGGGATTGCTCAAAAAAATCTTTGCCATTGTTCTGCTGTTTACCGGGTTACGTATGTTGTTACAGCTATCGCTGTAGTTCACGTCATAAATCGCCTGACTGCCTGGCCAGACTCTAGCGGACACTCTCTGTAGGAGACTGTATGAGCGGTCAGGCTTTCTCTCCACTCAGAGTCGTCTCACTTCGCATATTCATGACCGCTTCTTAATCCTCCAATTCAGCCCCACCTGTATTCAATATATCCTCTAAACTTTTTTCAATGATCAACACCCGACCAGATAGACACCCGTCAATGAAAGGTAAATTTCCCGGTCAATAAGATAGTTTGTGACTTGTATGCACTACTTTGCTGGCACTTGGGGCTATTCTGGGCTTCCAGCTGAGTTGTTTACCTTGTAGAGCAGTTCAGAACCTAACAATAAGGAGCACGATTAAGTGCCATTTCCGGACATCATCAGGGGATTACGCTGCGCAGTGCAAATGAGTGCTGGGTTTGTTTTCGCCTGCTTAATACTGATGTCCAGCGTTCAGTTGCACGCCAGTGAAATACGTACCCTCGACCTGCAGCAGCTGGTCGATGAGATCTCGCTCTCCCGTTATGTCGTTCAGGTCCAGCCTGGTGCTGGCGAAGACAGCCTGTCGGACATCATGGCCTTACCCGACAACCGCTGGTCTGGTGTTCCTCAAACCAGCCGAAGCCTGGGACGCGACTATGGTACCACCTGGTTCCGCGTTGATCTTACGGGCACGAATAATCTGAAGGCAGACAGCGCTTACTTACTACTCGATTACCCTCACTATGATTTCATCGATGTCTTTCTGGTATCTGAATCGGGTGTGGTACAGAGCTTTTATACCGGCGACCAACGTGGCTTTCACTCCCGCCCTGTCGACCAACGAACGTTTCTGTTTCCTCTTGAAAAGCTGAATCAGTCGACAGACGCTAAGGTGTATTTCCGCATCAGCACTCCAGGTCCACTACTGATCCCTTTCAGTCTGGTGACCGGTGCTGAGAGCAGACTCCAGGATCGTAATACATCGATGGCCCTTGGTATTTACTTTGGCATCCTGCTTATCATGTTTGCCTACAATGCCTTTATCTCAGGCTCGCTGCGCGACACGGCTTATATTTACTACCTGGTCTACATGGCTAGCGTCGGTTTGCACCAACTCACGCTCCAGGGCCTCGGATATCAATACTTCTGGCCTGAGAGTTCTCTGTTCGACAATAACTTTGCGGTAGCCCTGACCAGTGCCCTGATGCAAGGCACCGCTGTTGCCTTTGTTATTCGCTTCATACGCCTGTACGAGAACTTCGGACGGTTTGAACGGGTTGCCGGAACGGTGCTTCTTATCTATTCCTGGTTGCTGGTAACCGGTGCTCCGTTTATGGAGTACGCAAGCTTCCTGACAGTGGTGAACATTACCGGTGCCGTCAGTGTCTGCTGCGGTCTCTACATCGGCATTATCGGCTGGCAGAAGAAAGTCCCTTATGCACGCCTGTTCGCCATGGCCTGGTTTATCTACCTGATATTTATCGCCTGGTACCTGCTCGAGCTGGCTTCAATTCTGCCGACCAGTCCGTTTGGCGAGCATATTCTGGCCTTTGGTTCTGTCATAGAGCTGGCGCTCTTATCGATCGCATTCGCAGACCGTATTAACTACGAGCGTGAGTTACGACTGAGCAGTCAGAGTAAGCTGATGGATGTTCAGGTGGCCATGAATGCAGAGCTGGAAGAGAAAGTACGTTTACGTACCAGTGAACTGGAAGAGGCCAATCGACGTCTGGAGATCCTCAGTACCACCGACGGATTAACGGGTCTGTTCAACCGGCGCCACTTCGACGAACTCTACGAAAGAGCGTATCTGCAAGCTTGCCGGGATGGTAAGCCGCTTGCCGTTCTGATGATCGATATTGATCACTTCAAGCAGCTGAACGACAACTTCGGCCACCGATTCGGCGACCTCTGCCTGATTGATGCCGGTCGCCTCATCCGTAATGTAGTCGCAGGTCAGGAAGCTATCTGTGCCCGCTACGGCGGAGAAGAGTTTGTTGTGATTCTGCCGGATGCCAGTCCTGAGGAAGCTCAGGAGAAAGCTGAGGCCTTACGTCTGGCTTTTGCACGCCATAAAGTTACAGATGGCGCCAATGAGAAAGTGATGACGATCAGTGTTGGCCTGACTGTCGAGCAACCCGTCGATCGCTCGGCCTGGGAAAAGCTTCTTCAAGCCGCAGACAGCCTGCTTTACACGGCAAAACGCAACGGTCGGAACCAGGTCGCATTCCTGCGAAACACTGGCTCCTGAGTCGTTGACTCCGCCCCAATCTGAACTAGCTTTAATAGATAATATTCGGGGAAGCACAGGGTCCGGAATGCCAATTCCAAAAACACATCCAGAGTCGCACGGTCAGCGACACAGCCTTTTGATTCACTGCCTCCAGGCATTGCTTTCTCTGTCGATTCTGATCGCTGCTCTCCTCGCCCACCGGGCTCATGCTATTAAGACCGTCCACTTTACAGGCGATAAGGTCAGTCTTCTGCCGCTGCTTGAGTTTGTTTCAGAACGCGACGGCGAGAGTCTCGACGAGATTCTCGTCCGGCCTGAGGGGGACTGGCACCACCGCCAGAGCATCAATAATAACCTTGGGCAAACCAGCCAGCCTGTATGGGCACGTGTGCGTCTTGCGGGCGTATCAGAAGCGTTCGGACAACCGATTATCCGTCTTAATTACCCTCACCACGACTATGTCGACTTCTATCTTTTCGAACGTGGGAAAATGATCCGTCACTTCTCTGCGGGTGACCAACTCCCCTTTAACAGTCGACCGATTGACCAGCGAACCTTCTGGTTTCCACTCGATGATGCCAGCGCCGATGAGCAGGAAATATATATCCGGATTTCAACCCCCGGACCACTACTGATGCCATTGGATCTGATGAACTACAAGGAAGCCGCTGAAGAAGAAAAACTGCTGTACCTATGGGCAGGCGCCTTCCTCGGAATTATCGCCATCATGGCGCTCTATAACCTGTTTCTGTACTTCTCGCTGACGGAAAGCTCGTACATCCTCTATGTACTTTACCTCCTCAGTGCCGGCGTTATGCAGGCCACCATGTTTGGCTTTGGTGAGCAGTATTTCTGGGGGGACAGACCCGGCGTCAATAACCAAGTGATCGCGTTCCTCGCGCCGTTTGTTCAACTTACTGCGATGGCCTTTGTTCTTAAGTTTATTGATCTGAAGAACTTCGGTTCCGTTCTGGATCGCTCCGTCGCCTACCTGATGTTATTCACTCTGATCGTTATGTCGATTGCGAGCTTCACCGTGCCCTACAGCCTGATTGTGAAGCTGGGTCACTCAATCGCCTTGTTCGGTGTTGTCTGTGCATTCTACATCGGTATCAAAGGTTGGATCATGGGTATGAAGTCGGCCCGTCTGTTCACAATCGCCTGGTTTGCACACCTGGTCTTTATTGGTTGGTACCTGTTGGATATGACCGGGAAGATTCCAGCAACAGAGCTGGGTAACCATGCCTTTGCGATCGGCTTTATTGCGGAACTGTCACTCCTCTCAATCGCCTTTGCCGATAAGATGAATCAGGAGAAAGAGCTGAGGATTAACTCTCAGACCAAGCTACTCGATATGCAGGTCGCGATGAATCAGGAGTTAGACAACAAGGTAAAAGAGAGAACATCTGCCCTTGAAAAGGCCAACCGCCGCCTTGAAGAGTTGAGCGTCACCGATGGCCTGACCAAACTCTTTAACCGCAGATACTTCGATCAGGTTTTCCGCGACCACTATGAGCAATCATACAAAGATCAACATCCGATCAGTGTCATGATGGTCGACATCGATTTCTTCAAAAAACTGAACGATAACTACGGTCACGCGTTTGGTGACCTGTGTCTGGTGCGTGCGGCCCAACTTATCCGCAAGGTGGTCACTATGCCGGGAGCATTTGCAGCCCGCTACGGCGGTGAAGAGTTCGTTGTCGTCCTGCCTAAGACAACCGAAGAGCGCGCTGCACAGGTTGGCGAGATGCTCAGGTCAGCATTTGAAAAAACAACCGTGACGCAAGGTAATCAGAGTAAGAATATGACGATCAGTATCGGCGTTGCATGCACGATTCCATCGCAACCCGGACTGGAAGAAAAATTGTTGAGCGTCGCGGACAGCTGTCTGTATCAGTCTAAAGAGAACGGTCGGAATCAGGTCACCCGCTCAGAGCAGCTGAACGAGGCGGGCTGACACTCAATATTAATAGACATCCCGACGGTAGCGTCCCTCTGCCGTCAAAGCTTCTAGTTTTTCGCTACCCAGAATACTTCCAAGCTGGTGCTCCAGATCCTGAGCCATGCCATCACGACTGCCGCATACAAGGATCGTCGCCCCGGCATTAATCCAACGTTTGAGGCGATCACTGTGTTCGGAAACAACATCCTGAACATATCCTCTGCTCGCTTCACCGGTTACTGAGGCCAGTTCCAGCGAGTCAGCGCGGGAGTAACTGCGATTCAGATACGTCAGGTGCTCTGAGTCATACCATTCTGTCAGTTGTTTATCCCAGTGGCGGTCGAACAGTGGAGAGCGCTCTCCGAAGATTAACCAGTTATCATGCTGCCCAGACATATCTCTGACTTTCAAGTGAGCCCTGAGTCCGGCAAGCCCGGAACCATTGCCAATTAATATCAGTTTCTCTGCATCCGCCGAGCAGTGAAAAGACGGATTACAACGCACAGAAGCGCCAACAGTGTCATTCACCATCGCCTGATGACACAACCAGCCAGACCCTAGCCCAGGCGAGCCATCAGGATGGTTCTGCTCCCGGATCAAGAGTGTCAGTTCAGATTCCTCCGGAATACTGGCTATACTGTATTCGCGAATTTGCCCCTGCAAATGAAGCTGAATGATATCACCCGCCTGCCAGCTGAACTGATTTCTGACATCCAGTGTGACTTCGTATATCGGCGCACCGGGACTTCCGGAGTTAAGGTGACGACGTCCCTTAAAACGCAAAGGATATTGAGGATTGACTGGCGCTTTATCCGAAAATTCAATCGAATTAAGTTGATCAGGATGAATCACGCCAGCGTCTGCGAGCTGAGTAAACCAGAATGCAATCGTTTCGGGATCATTGCGATCTACTGCCACCAGAGGCGCCAGCACCTGAGCGTCACTCTCAAGCAAAACCGTATTTATATCGTAGGAGAAGCCACAGAAGTGTTCATAGCTTGTATCTCCCAAGCCGAGAATTGAGAAACCAAGCTCAGGGTATCTCGCCAGTGTTTTTTTCAACGAAGGAATAAAGAAGCGACCATTGTCCGGCGCATCCCCTTCCCCGTAGGTACTCGCAATTACAAAAAGAGAGCGACATTGACTCAGGCGATCTGGCGTCACCTGATTAAGCGGCTGATGAAGTACTGTAGCTCCCTGACTTCTCAGCATTTCAACCAGTTGCCGCGAAAGTGACTCAGCGGAGCCACTCTCACTGGCAAAAGCGACAACAGTATCGGCATCGGTATGCTGCCTTACCTCAATGCTTCTCGCTATCACTCGTCGATAGCACCAGAATGTGAAAGCGACCCAGGCCAGAAAAAGCACTCCAGCCTGAATATAAGGAGCCACCGTTAACATAAATCAGTCCGGTAAGACCTCAAGCACAGTCACGTAAGAGCCCGTGCGCTCAGTGGCCGGCTTCTTCGCTTTGTCGTCTTTATATTCAACTTCAATAAAGTAGCGGCCAGCGCCTTTCCAATTAAGTTTAACCTCGCCTTTTTTGTTGGCAACGGCAGTAATTTCATCCTGACTGTTGCGATAGCGGGTTCCTTCACGAATGGCGGTCAGTTCAGCGCCTTCAGCAGGTTCACCATCAATCAGAAACTTAAAAGTCGCCTGCTCACCGGAATAGAGATCATTCGGGTGCGTCACTGGCACCAGCTCGAGTCCTTTGTTCGTTGGCTTAAGTGTGTCGCTTGTTGGCGCACCGAGTGTGACAAAGGTTTCCATACGACGCGATGACTGCATTACACGCAGCTTGTCTGCTTTTTCAGGTACGTTTTCAGCAAAACCTTCTGCGGTATATTGCTCGCCACGGCCAGGATACATACGACGCTTACCGTCTTCTTCCCACATGGCACGCATGCCATTACTTGCCGTAAAGATTTTGTAGGTACCTTCGTCTTCAAGTTTTACGTCGAAGACAGTGCGGTACTTACCGGTATGCAGGTTCTCTGCTTCGCTTTTATCGCCGTCTGGCTGGAGGACGATCAGATCATTAAAACGAACGGCGTGATAGTTGGCGACAAAAATATCGTTAGATACTGCTGCTTCGAAACCGCCCCAACGATCTTCGCCCGAGAGCTGAGTTTCCTGTGGAAGAATCCAAGCGCGATGAGCTTCCGCGGACAGAGTGCCAGCAACAAGAGCGCCCAATAAAATAGGCTTTAATACGTTCATTTTCATCTGCATTTCCTTAAGGTTTGATGGTCAGTTCGATAGCGCCCAGTTCAGAGCTACCCTGTTCTTCAAGTGTCTTCTCACCGCTTTGAGGCCAGCTGAAAGGAATGTTGATCAGTTCGCGGCCACCAACTTCCCGCGCCGCTTCAACACGCAGGCGATATTCGCCAGGCTTGAGGTCTGCGAGAGGTGCCTTACCAGACGTAAACTCCAGCTCATAAGCGCCCGGACCATAAGTAGCACCGCTGACGCCATCGACAGGCATATCCAGTGAGCGGCCACTGCGACGCCACCACTGGCGCATGTCTTTCAGCCACTTTTCACCTTCGGCATTACGCATATCCACGTCGTACCAGACGGCCAGATTACTAACGACCTGATTGCGATCATCTTCAATCCAGATAGCAACATAAGGCTTGTGATATTCAGCGACATCCAACTCTGGAATCTCTACAGAGACCGAAAGATCAGCCGCCAGCACCTGTGTAAAGGAAACGAGTGCGACCGCAGTCATCAGTCCGGATTTAATTAATTTCATCAGCGACTCCTTAGTGCGCAGCGAGAACAAGTAAAATAATGGGTGCAATAACGCCGAATGCCACCAGTGGCCAGGTACTTGGACGTTGTCTGGCATATCGGGCGAGAAGCCATAATCCGCTCAGGGAAAAAACCAGACAAAGCACCGAAAAAATATCGATAAACCACGACCATGCGGTATTGGTATTCCGACCTTTGTGAAGATCATTAAGGTAGGAAATTACTCCGCGATCTGTGTCTTCATAAATAAAACTGCCGGTTTCCAGATCAATACTCAGCCAGGCATCACCGCCGGGCTTGGGCATGCCGAGGTAGACTTCATACTCATCCCACTCAGCATCAACATCTCGGGTGGAGATACCATGCTGATCGTTCAACCAACGACGAACAGCCATAGGCAACGGCCCTTCTGAGCGATTCTGAACCGCACTGAGCACTCCCGGTGGTAGCTCTGATTCTACTGTTGTGCGTTCAGGATCTGCGGGGATATCGGCGGCGTGATTTAGGGTAATACCGGTGAATGCAAACAGAATCATACCTACCAGGCATACTGCCGAACTGACCCAGTGCCACTGACGTAATGTGCCCGGGATAAATCGAGAAAACATGACTACATCCAAAGAAAAGAAGCCGCTGAGCGATCGGTCAGAATACTAACAAACAACAACTTAATGAGAAGTATTTTTATTTGATAATGACACTTCTATGCATTAGCAAAGGTAAAAGACGCCCGTAAAAAAGGGCCTTGCGGCCCTTTCTTTATTCGCACTTTCCTGAATCAGAAGCGTACGTTCAGACCAACCCAGAGGTTGCGACGCTTGTCTTTGTTGTTGTAATCGTCTTCGAATACAACCTCGCTGACAGCACCCCGACCAGAGGCATATTCGTACTCTCCATCCCCATCAATATCGTCGTACTCAACGCTATAAGTGGTGAAATCCTGATCCAGCAGATTGTTAATCCGGCCGTATACACTGAAGTAACTATTTACCGCATAGGTTGCTCCGAGATGCAGTACGCGATAGTCCTTGTAGTAGAGAGGATCGTTGTCATCATCTACACCACGGAAGCGAGCCGAGCGTGTCTCACTGGTCAGTTGCACATTCAATTTAGTATTCACATCCCAGTCGAGAGTGATATTACTCATGTGTTCAGCTGTGTTCGTCAGAGGCTGTCCTTCCTGTGAACCAGAGAGCTGACGGCTGTCGGTGTAGGTGTAGTTACCACGTACTGCCAGTGCATCAATGATCTGGAAACGACCAGCGACTTCAGCGCCGCGAATCAGAGCATCATCGATATTAATCACCTGCGCCCAGGAGTCATAGCCCAGATCTTCATATTCACCAAGATTCACACAAGGACGTTCGCCACCCGTCTGAGTACAAGTCTGTACTGAGTCACCACGGGCAATCTTATCTTCGAAGCGATTGTGGAAAATGGTCGCGTTAAAGCTGTGGCGATTCTCCATCGACTCCCAATAGATCGCGGCTTCGGTATTGCGGCTTTTCTCCGGCTCAAGATCCGGGTTCCCCGCAAAAGGAACGGTACCCTGGCCTCCAAAGCCGGTTACACCGTCGTAAAGATCAGTTGTTTTTGGAGTTTTATAACCACTGCTCACACCACCTTTCACCGTCCACTCTGGCGTCAGGCTGTATACCGCGTACAAGCGAGGGCTGACATTGCTACCGAAAGCATCGTGATCGTCGTAACGCAGACCCGCAGTCAGCGTAAAGTCTGGTACCATGGTCCAGCTGTCTTCAGCGAACAACGCGTATGTCGTAAAGTCTGATACCTCTCCCGACTCACCATCTTCGCGTCCAAATACACCGTCGGTCAGCTCCGCATCAATGTACTGACCACCGACGATAAACAGGTGATCACCGGCCAGGTCTTCGACTGGAATTTCAAGCTTGGCATCCAGCGTGTACTGGCTGCTTTCCATAGTACGGTCTGGGCGTGGCAGAAACGTCTCTTCAGCAATCGCACGGCGCTCGTCTTCACTCAGGCCAGCGTAGTCGCCAGTGCCGTCGTACATTTCCTGCAGCAATTGTCGTTCAGACACTGACAAAGGTACGGTACGGCCGTTGTTATTAGTCTCGATATTCTGCAAAGACACCAGGCTCTTACCAAAACTCCAGCTGCCCTCGTGAGCGATTGCCCACTGGTCGCGGGTGAACTCCTGATCCTGTGCATAACCTGCACGAGGATTAACCACACCGCCCCTTGCTTGCCAGAGTGTATCAATACTGTCGACCGTCCCGAGAGGGAAGCTGCCATCTTCCAGTGGCTCGTTATCGTATACCTGCTTGGATGTATCGTAGTCGAAAGTCAGACTCTGGTTATCGGCCAGCTTCCAGTTCAGGCCTACGCCCATATTGTGATTGGTATTATCTGTGGTTTTACCGCCACTGCCGAAACCGAGAGAGCGTGTCTGTTCAACACCGTTCGGGTCTATGACTGAGTCGTACTCTGGCTCTGATGCATCGCGCTTATAGATACTGCCGCGCAGCTCCATACCCAGTACGTTTTCAATTAACGGACCTGCCACACTGAAATCAGCCGTGGTATCTGCACCGTACTCATCGTACTCCTGAAAGGTGCGACTGATACTTGCAGAACCAGTCCAGTCATCGGTCACTTTCTTGGTGATAATATTGATTACGCCACCCAGAGCATCCGCTCCGTAAAGGGTAGATGCTGGCCCGCGAATAACCTCAATACGTTCAATCGCATCAATCGGTGGAATGTGGTTAAACTGATTACCACCGAAATTATTCGGGTAGATGTCACCGTGGTTATTCTGGCGACGACCATCAATCAGGATCAGGGTGTAATCTGCCCCCATACCACGGATTGAGATAGTACCCTGCCCGGTTTTATCTCGGGTCTCACCGATATCGACACCTTCCAGTTCGCGGACGGCATCCAGAAGCGTGACATAAGGGCGTGAACGGAGATCTTCCTGAGTGATTACAGAGATACTGGCTGGAGCATCAACCACTTTCTGCTCATAACCGGCCGCCGTAACAACGAACTTATCCAATTCGATCGGCTGCTCTTCTGCTGTTGCAGAGAAAGAAGCAACAACCGCTGCAGCGAGTGCACTCAAAGGAAAAAGCTGATTTCGAAACTTCATGTTTAAGGTCCATACGGGGGAATTTGCGCGTATACTATTTTCACTCAATTGCAAATGCAAATGCAAATGTTTTTCATTTGTAACTTCACTCACAATACACTTATTAATTTTAATAAAACCGTGTATGGACAAAGGCCTCTGGACCGGAGGCCGATGCGTATTGCAGGAGTCTTACTGGTTTTGAGAGGTTTCGCTGGCGCGAAATTGAGTCGGAGATACGCCGTACCATTTTTTGAAAGCGCGGGAAAATGCACTGACGTCTGAAAAGCCGAGCATAAACGCCAGCTGTGTGATGGTAGTACCGGGCAGTGCCAGGTGTCTCTCCACCAGCGTCCGCCGCGTTTTCTCGAGCAGGGCTTTCCAACTCAAATCTTCGTCAGTCAGACGCCGCTGCAAACTACGTACACTCATGTGAAAGCGTTCAGCAGCATCGGACAAGCTGGGCTCGCCTTCGGGAAGCTGTCCTTCGAGCCATAACGATAGCTGAATCACGAGTGAGCCTTTTTCCTGCTCAGCGAGTCGCTCATTCAGTGTTGCTTCGAGCATGGCAACCATCTGGTTGTCGCTGGAGTGAAGCTCGGCAGCTGCCTGCTTCCGGTCGAAGGTCAGACCGTAGTAATCGCTTCTGGTTGGCGCCACACGAAAGTAGCGGGCCATCGAGGCGCAATAATCGTCGTCATGATGTGCCACATGAACTTCGAGAGGGTTCAGCGCCGGATCTACCCTGAGTCTGACTAATCGCATCAGACTGGACATCACATACTGTATTCCCTGCGGGTGAGGCACGTGCCCGCTTGAAGGGCGAAACTGCACGCACACGGTCGTATCTTCAACCACTAGTTCAGCCCGAACCGCGTCACTGATCAGCCTCTGGTAGCGAGCGAGGCGCTGAAGGACACTCAGCATGCTGCCACCGGCAGACAGTGCCAACCCCAGTCCACCAAATGCAGAGTACTCGCTTCGACGAGCCATATTGATGCCCAGAGAAGGGTCCTGAAGACGATTTTCAGCAGCGGTCAATAAGGCAGAGGTCGCATCCACACTGATCCAGACCTCCGGGTTAAACGTATCTTCTACCGAGACACCATACTCCGCAAACAAGGCTGCGGGCTCATCACCATGCTGTTGCAACAGGTTCGCCAACGGGCGCAGAAACATGGCCACCGCTTTGGGTTGCTCAGTCATTGGCGTCTCCTGTCAACTGGTTGGCGGTGAGTGCAAAGCATGGAAACAGGTTTCTCTCCAGTATGTAATTAAAGGCCTGTGTACGTCTGCCGGGCCACGAGTTTGGAGTACAAGTATGACTGATACCACGGATAAAAACAGCGAACGCTTTCAGGCACTACGCGCTAAGGATCGTCAGATTCAGAAAGAACTGATGCAGGTGAGCGACCAGGTTCGAGCTCGTCACCCGTTTCTGGTTAAGCACCAGAATGCCGTCGGCATGGGCATTTTTCTGGTCAGTATTGCCGGGATGATTCTGAACGGCGTACTCTGGATGGAAGGCATCATGCCAGCCTGGATGGTCATCGTATTAAGTGCGTTCTGGACATCACTGCTGCATGAGCTGGAGCACGACCTGATCCATTACATGTACTTCCGTAAGCAGCCTGTCTGGCATCACTTGATGATGGCAGGTGTCTACCTCGCACGTCCCCTTACCCAGAATCCCTGGATTCGTCGCTACCTACACCTGCATCACCACAAAGTGTCGGGCACAGAAACAGATCTGGAAGAACGCGGTATTACCAACGGCGAAAAATGGGACTGGAAGCGTTTCCTGATGGTCGGCGACAACATGCTGGCTTTTTATCTGCGCGCTGGGAAATACTTCGTCGTGCCGAAAAAGTTACTGAAGCAAGGTAAAATCAATAAAACAGACATTAAAAACTTAAGGATTATCGGTGCACTCAGTTTTAACCCTGTCGGTTATATCTGTTACACCATCTGGCATGGCTTCGTGCTATTTCACCTGGCTAATGGCATTGCCTGGGCATTGGGAGCGACAATTGACTGGCCCCAATGGCTGCTGGCACAGGAAGCCTGGGTAACTGCGACCGTTGTTATCCTGATTGCACCTAACGTGCTGCGTACTTTCTGTCTGCACTTTATTTCATCGAATATGCATTACTTTGGTGACAACACGCCGGGGATTATTCATGAGCAATGTCAGGTGATGAATAAGTGGTATCTAATTCCACTGCAACTGTTCTGCTTTAACTTTGGCAGCACTCACGCGATCCACCATTTTGTAGTGCGTGACCCCTTCTATATTCGCCATTTAAGCGAGAAAGAATCCCATGAAGTGCTTCGCCGTCATGGCATCCGCTTTAACGATATGGGAACCTTTAAGCGCGCGAATCGTTTGAATGAGCGTGCTGCTTAGTGAGTTATTAGCTCAGTGAGTGCTGCATGTGCGCCAGAGATGGCGCACATGCAGCTCTTCTCGCCCCTAACACGCAGCCAATGACTGTAGCGTTATCCTGACAGCCGGAAAAAATTCAGATGCCCGCCTTCCAGCCGTTTGTCACAGGATAACGACGGTCACGACCAAAGCCACGGCGAGTCACCCTGACCCCGATCGGCGCCTGACGACGCTTGTATTCATTAATATCCACCAGCCGCACTACCCGCATCACGTCTTCTCGATTATGTCCGGCCGTGATGATCTGCTCTGCACTTTCATCGTGTTCGATGTAACGCTCCAGAATATCGTCCAGCACAGGGTACGCTGGCAGGCTGTCTTCATCGACCTGATCAGGAGCAAGCTCCGCGGAAGGGGGCCGGTCAATCACACGCTGAGGGATAACAGGTGATATAGAATTCCGATACTCGGCAAGGGCAAAGACTTTGGTTTTATACACGTCTTTTAATGCACCATAGCCACCGGCCATATCACCATAAAGCGTCGCATAACCGACAGCCATTTCACTTTTATTGCCGGTTGTCAGGACCATGTAGCCCGTCTTATTCGATAGCGCCATTAACAACACACCGCGACAACGGGATTGCAGGTTTTCTTCAGTGGTGTCGACCTTCAGTCCCTCGAAGTCGGGGGCAAGTGCAGACATAAATTCACGATACATAGGTTCAATCGAAATGGATTGATACTTAACTCCCATGGCCTCAGCCTGCAACGCTGCATCCTCTTTGCTCATACCAGAGGTATAGGTAAATGGCATCATCACAGCACGCACACGTTCTGGCCCCAGAGCATCAACGGCAACGGCCAACGTCAGAGCTGAATCGATTCCGCCAGAAAGGCCTAGTACAACCCCCGGAAAGCGGTTTTTATTCACATAGTCGCGAACGCCAACGACCAGGGCGTTATACAGGCTGGCAAGACCATCTTCCCGCGCTTCCCGCGATTCAGACTCAGCACGTAACTCGCCTTGCCCGAACACCACATACGCCTGATCTTCCCGCCAGGAGGCCATCTGCAACACGCATTCGGACGCAGCATTCACAGCAAATGAACTGCCATCAAACACCAGCTCGTCCTGTCCACCCGACTGATTCACATAAAGAACCGGCAATTTGTGCTGGGATGTATGCTTCTTAATGAGGTCTATACGCTCCTGCTGCTTCCCGCTATGGAACGGAGAGGCATTGAGGTTCAGGATAACATCGGCTCCGGCGTCGGCAGCCATGGCTATCGGCGCATCAAACCAGACGTCTTCGCACACGGTAAGCCCCAGTTTAACGCCATGTAGCTCTATCACCTTCGCGTCTTTACCGGCTGAGAAGTAGCGTTTTTCATCGAAGACCTGATAATTCGGTAGCTCCTGTTTGGCGTACTCTCCAAGACAAACACCCTCAGACCAGACCCCTGCGCAGTTATAGAGACGATTATCCCTGGCAACTGGGTAACCTATCGCGATGGCAATATCATGACTGACCGCCGCGACTTCTCTCAACGCCTCGTTGATACGGGGCTCAAGACTTGGACGCATCAGCAGGTCTTCGGGCGGATAGCCCGTCAGAGCGAGTTCACTGAATACAATCAGCTGAGCACCATCGTCGGCAGCTTTCTTGGCTGCTTCTATAATTTTCGCCGTATTGCCGGGGATATCGCCGACGTGAAAGTTACATTGCGCCAACGCAATTTTCAGGGTGGCAGTCAGTGACTTGGACATGGTCTGGGGGTACTCTCTTCAGTAATGCGCGTATTGTCTGGAAATACGCATCAGGACGCAAACCGGAAGACTAATGAATCATCCAATTTCCATCGGACGGGGCAGCCGCCTGCTGTCGCTCTACAGCTACTATTCGCTGATTCTTGCGCTGTCGATCGTCGTCGTCGACGGTCTCGATTCAATGGACGTCATCGTTGGCAAAGAGGCTCCCCACCTCTTTCTCGTACTTTCATCGCTTTATGTACTTGCAGCCGCGGTCTTCGTCGCGCTAATAACCCGGACAACCGATTCGCAGGGAGCTACCACCTACCTGTTCCTGGAAACAGCGCTGCTGACCGGCATGATGTTCGCTTCGGGCGGACTCACCGCCGGTTTCTCTAGCCTGTTGCTGATACCGGTCGTCATGGCCAATCTACTCGCCCCAGGCATACTGGGGTACAGCGTTGCTGCCTGGCTCAGTCTTGCGGTCATCTATACCGAACATATCGCACCGGGCGAGTTTGGCATCAGGGATACGGCCAATACCGGTGTGTATGGGGGCATCTGCTTTGCTCTCGCCTGGTTAACTCAGCTGCTGTCGCATCGTATCGATGCCGCACTGAATCTCGCTCAGGATACCGCCCGTGATGTTCAGCGCTTACAGCGCCTGAGCCAGCAGGCGTTGATGAAACTGCCGGATGGCATCATTGCCTGTTCGAAAGAAAAACGGATTCTGTTTATTAATGACACTGCGGCATCCTGGTTTAAGCTGGAACCCGGCGCCGCGGTACCTGAGTGGCTGATAACGGCACCGGCTCAGGAAAGCCTTGCGGGAAAACTGCAGGGGCTGACAGTCACCCGTCTGGAGGCAGAAGGCCCCGATGAGGATTGTCTACTGCTTATTGAAGACGAAGCGCGTCTCTCAGCAGAAGTTCAGCAAGCCAAGCTGGCATCGTTAGGTCGCCTCACCGCCAGTATTGCCCATGAAATCCGTAATCCACTTTCAGCTCTTAATCAGGCCGCACAACTGCTGGACGAATCTGAGCACCTGCCCGCTGAAGATAAAAAGCTGACCGCCATTATTGAAAACAACAGCCAACGAATTAATCGTATTATTGGGGACATCCTGCAGCTCTCACGAGGCAAGCGGCCAACAGCTACACCTCTGAAACTCCATAGCTACGTCGACAACTTTTGTCAGAACTTCCGTCAGGTCAGTGGTGAGAATTGTCTGATATTTTCCTATGATGCTGATAGCGAGTTAACCGTACTATTCGATCCGGATCATCTGAATCAGGTCCTGACCAACCTGTGTCAGAATGGTCTGCGGCATGCCCGGAAAGCACGGAAACAGGAGGCTGAAGTCGTCTTACGTATTCTTTCAGAATCCGATAGTAGTGCATCCCTTGAAATCACAGACAACGGCTTTGGCATTGCTGATAACCAGGTATCGCGGCTCTTTGAGCCCTTCAATACTACCGAACACGACGGTACAGGATTAGGACTCTATTTATGTCGCGAACTGTGTCAGGCCAACCAGGCAAGCATCGAGTTTGCTGGTAACGACCCGGGCGCACGTTTTCTTGTCAGGATGAAACGCGCATGAAACTGCGGGATATGTCACACCAGCGTCAACTCAACTCAGTAATAATATAAGGCCATGATGACAAACAGGAACTCCCCGGCAATGCTGCCCGACTTATGCGCACTGATCGTTGATGACGAGCAGGACATTCGCGAGCTGATAGGCATGGCCCTGGAACGCATCGATATAAAATGCGAACAGGCTGCCAATGTCACTGAAGCCATGGCATTACTTGAGTCGGGAAATTTCCATTTCTGTATCACCGACATGAAACTGCCCGACGGTGATGGCATTCAGTTAATCCATCACTGCAATCGCAACTACCCGGACATGCCGGTGGCTATGATCACTGCGTTTGGCAATATGGAAGTCGGCGTGAATGCCCTTAAAGCAGGCGCTTTCGATGTTGTTGCTAAACCGCTTGATATTCAGCAACTACGAAATCTGGCAACAGCTGCACTAAGACTGTCGAAAGTAACGGGAACACTCCCGGAGCAATGCACCAATCTTATTATTGGCGACTCCCCCCCGATGCAGGAACTGCGCACCACGCTGCGCAAAGTCGGACGCACTCAGGCACCGGTATTTATTCAGGGCGAATACGGCACAGGCAAAGAAGGTATTGCACGCGCTATTCACCTGCTTAGCTCACGAACTACCCACCCTTTTATTACTGTTAACTGTGACGCGCTTCAGGACGAGAACGCAGCGGAGACCCTGTTCGGCTATATGGACGATCACGGCACCCTTCATGATGGCCTCGTCCAGAATGCTCACCAGGGCACATTGTTTCTCAACAATATCGAGCACCTTGGTCTGGAGTTTCAGGCCCAGCTCCTGCAGCTTCTGACCGATAAGAAGATCCGGGCGCTGCATGACACTCACGAACATGATCTGGATATCCGTATCATCAGCGCCAGCAGTGCGGATCTGCCAGCATTGGCAAGCTCGGGTCACTTCCGTCAGGACCTGCTCTTCCGTATCCGCGTAGTACACCTGAGCGTGCCACCATTACGCACTCACCGTGAAGATATCCCGCAGCTCACCACCCACCTGCTACAGACCTATGCCAGCCAATGGGATATGCCTGAAGTATCAGTCTCTGATGAGGCATTACGGGCTATCTGTGAATACGACTTCCCCGGGAACACGCGGGAACTCGATGCCATACTTCAGCGTGCCTTTACCCTGATGGAAGGCGAAGAAATCCAGCTGAGTGACCTCAGCTTCGAACCGGAAACGCCGCAGGGTGGCTACCATTCAAACAACGAGGCCGTCGGCGACCTGGAAGGGTACCTCGAACGACTGGAACGGGAAGCAATTGAAGAGGCCTTGAACGCGACCCGCTGGAATAAAACCGCAGCGGCAGAACGTCTCGGCATCAGCTTCCGGGCGCTTCGATACCGCCTGAAAAAACTGGCGATCGACTAAGTAAAATCAATTGGCGATTAGACTCCCTCCGTCACCCTGCCCGAACAAGCCTTGAAAGACCGTATAAAAATACGAAAAGCGCCTGAGTGCGCTCCCTCATATGCCTGATATCGTAGCTGATTACCTATCAATCAATGAGGGTTCAGGGATGAACATCAGAAAGCAAACGCCAATTGTGCCTGCCAATGGCTTTACCCTGCTGGAGCTATTAGTTGTGGTGGCGATCAGCGGAATACTCCTTGGAGTCGGGGTACCAGCGATGGGGGCACTGATCGAGCGCAACCAGTTCAAGGCAGAGGTATCAGCATTGCACCGGGCCGTCGCACTCAGTCGGTCAATGGCGGTGTATCGAGGAGAGGCTGTGAGTCTGTGTCCCCTTACCAGTAGTAATGCGTGCGGCAACGACTGGGCAGATAGGCTCACTATCTTTGTCGACTCTAATCAAAACAGCGCTCTAGACCCAGATGAGACGACAATAAGTATTGTCTCCGCAGTGGAGAAACCTGAAAACCGTCTAGAAAGAGATCACAGCCGAGACAGTGCAATCATGTTCCGACCAAATGGCAGCGCCTTCGGCCACAACGGCACCTTGAAAGTCTGCATGGATGGAAGCACAGACCTGTCAGCAACCATCATAGTATCGGGCGCGGGCAGAATCAGGCTGGGCGAAGATAGCAATAACGATGGACTCGTTGAAGACTCAAGTGGCGACGCAGTCACATGCTCATGAACGGATCCAGGTATCCGCTACTAGAGAGAAATTCGCTACAGAAATGTGCCAAATAACGCCATCAGAGCCCACTTACTAACAGATAATAACCGCTCGTCAGAGGGAAGTCGGAACCAGCGCACGTTCAAAATACTATAGTTGTGTGAAAATAGCGTCAAAAGCATCAACGGTAATCAATTATAAAGATGGCAGAGAATATGAAAGCATCGGCGTTTTCGAACGGTTTTACTCTCCTGGAGCTGATGGTCACACTGACTATTGTCGGCATCGTTGCAGCTATTGCCATTCCATCCATGAGTGACATGGTGAACAACTCTCGTGCCGAACGTATTACCGAGCTTTTCGAACTGGACCTGCAGTTCTCCCGGAGCCATGCCATCTCGCGTGGTGATACCGTTCGCATATCGCCTCGCAACGGAGACATAGCCAACGGGTGGCAAATTGTTGCAGAAGGGTCTGGAGACATCCTCAGGCAGCGAGGTCCTTTGGATGACGGAGTGACCATTACCAGTGAAAACGGACTGAATACAATCGCGTTCACGCCGACAGGACAAATAGAGGCTACCGATAGGATCACGGTACGCACATCAGGCTGTACAGGTAATGAAGATAAACAATTTTCCCTCCTGATATCAGGTCAAATTGCAGTAACGGAGCTCGCATGCATCCAATAAAGAATCAGTCAGGCATCGGCCTTATTGAGGTGTTGGTCACCATTGTGATTACCACCATCGGCCTTCTGGGGTTGAGTGCCATGCAGATGCAATCAATCAGAACGGTCTCTGATACCGGTAACAGAACTCACGCGATCTGGGTCGCAAATGACTTGATTAATCGCATCAGAGCAAATGCAGTTGCAGTCGACAGTTACGTGACTGACAGGGAAATCAGCTGTAATGATCCACTGGGGGCAGTGAAAATGTGCGCAGCCTATTCTGCCAACGGTGCTCAGGTAGCCCCTGCAGCAGACTGTAGCAACCAGGACTTAGCCCTCTTCGATCAGTATGAAGCTCTATGTGGCATCAACACGCTGACAGGCGAGGATGGGTTCAGTAGCTCAGCGTCGTTTATCAATACACCCGGCCTTTCGATCAGCGATGAAGGTAACGGAGACTACCGCATAACCGTAAGCTGGAATTCAAGAACTGCAGGTAAAGATGCGCGGGGCAACGAAGTCTATCGATTAGAGCAAAGCACTCTTGCAGAAGATCAACGGGAAGATTACAGCTTGGTATTCAGACCATGAAAAACAGAATCTCATTACAACACGGCTTAACCCTTATCGAGTTGATGATCTCGATGACATTGAGCCTCATCGTGATTTTTGCCGTCGGCAGTATCCTTATCAGTAGCAACCAGGCGGCCTCCGTTTCCGATACGTTAGCCGACTCGCAGGAAACAGGACGATTCGCTGTAGACTACATCAACCGCCAATTACTGCGTACGGGATACGACCCGGACGATGCAGGTGTCGTAGCGTTTGGAGATCTATGCCTCGCAGCCGGAGATATAGTTTGTATTAATGAATCAGCCAATGGCACTGGCGACCGATTGGCCGTTCGACGTATGGCTGAAGCGGGAGAAAGTAACGCGGTTACTTGTTATGGGAGTGCACTTCTGGATGCTGCGGACGCAAATATTACGACCGATGTGGTGGTGACAGACGTCTACTGGGTAGCCGTGGATGATAATGGATTGAGCAATTTACGGTGCCAAACCTTCGATGAAGACGGAACCGTTCGTGCCAACCCCGGTGATAGTTTCGGCAATTCACAAGCTTTGGCGGCTGGAGTTCTAGCAATGCACGTATTGTATGGTCAAAGTAATTCAGCACCTATTGACGACACCTTAAATGTGACAACCTACTTTAACGCTGCTCAAGTAACCGACTGGGGAAATGTATACGCCATGCGCATTGGCTTTCTCACTCAGGCGTTAACGAATACGGAAGCACAGAGTTGGGAACAGAATTACATTGTCCTCGATTCACTGAACTATCAATTTGATGATCAAACAGCGAGACAGGTTTTTACTACCACTGTCACGCGTTTAAATTAAGTTTGAGGTAGCCCTATGAAAAAATTGCAACAAACAGGCAGCGCACTGATCGTCAGTTTGATCATGCTAACCTCCGTAACTTTTCTCGCCGTTCTCAGCCTTCAGAGCTCTACGACGCAGATACGCATCGTAAGCAACCTCCAGATCAAAGAAGATGTTTTCCATACATCTAAGCGGGAACTAGCCACAAAGTATGACAGTTATCGCAAAAGTGCGATCAACTCGGATGAGCTACTGTCCGCTGTGAGCCTTGCTGGGGCAGCCCACCGAGTAGATACAGGTGTAGTGATAGATAGCAGCAGTTATCGGTCTATATCATCTCAAGTAACATCTCAGTCAGATATTGCGACTTCAATGAATTACAATTGGAGCGAAGGAAACAGTGTTGGTTACTTTGCCCCCCTACTATTCGAAATCCACTCTACCACTGTAGATAAAAGCGACCGTTTCAAGTCTGAGCAGGTTCTCGGGTTTATGTTCTCAGTACCAACACCTGAACGTAACTAAGGAGAGAATAATGAAAAAATTAAGTATTCTGATCGCAGCAACTTCTCTCCTCACCCAGCCGGTGATGGCAGACGATATTGAAATATTTACTGGCGGCGGAAGTGCAGGTAGCGAGAACATTCTTCTGATCATGGATACCTCGCGAAGTATGTCAGAGTGGGCAAATGACACTGAGACACCTCCATATGATAATAGCGAAGTATACGATGGTTATGGATTTGAGCCCAATTCCGTTTACTTATTCAATATAGATAGCATCGGAGATATAGAGCACCTCACTACGGATGAAGTACAAGCGATTAAAGAGCACGAGGTCGACATCAATGACCTCAACTGCACCTATAAGAATGCCATTAATAGCGACCTTGAGAATCAAGGGTTAAGCATAAACACCTATGCTTTCTTTGAAAACAATGTAGGTTGGGAAGGCTCTACTGTAGGTACAAACAATGCTTCTATCGTCCAGTGCCGGGAGAGCTATCGTTACGAATTCAACTCTCAAAGCTATCGTTATCTCGTAAATACAGAAGGGTATAATGACTTCGATTTTCCATATACTAATGAACAAAGAAAACAAGGACGCTGTCTGTTTGGATTCTTCGGTATATGTCTCACGTGGGAATATATTGATCTGAGCTATGATTGGGATCGTGATACCTACGACGTATTATGGAAGGGTAATTATCTTAATTACAAAGGTTCAGATGCCGGTAGTACAACTCCCGTAATGCGTATTGATATAGTAAAACAAGCAGCAAAAGACGTAGTGGGTGCAATGTCATCCCCCAATAAATCTGTTGCTTTAATGCGTTTTAATTCCACCTACTATTCTGGTGGTAGTGAACGATTCGGCAAAGGGGGATATGTAGATATCCCAATGACCCCTGTGACAGAGCTAGGGGATAACTTCAATAACGAAATCGACTCTTACGATGCATTCGGTGGTACTCCAATAGAGCAGTCACTCTACGAGGCCTACCGGTATCTCAGTGGCAATGGTGTAGTCTATGGGCGCAACGGCCACCGAGGCGTATGGGATAAACCCATCGATGATGCCTGGAGAGATAATTCAACATCCGGCAACGGTATTATTCAAGCGTATAACAATTTTACCATATTCAATGAATCAAGTAGCGAAGAGTCAAGAACTGGCTGGGTATATAACGCTCCCGAATTCGGCGGGTGTAAACCTTCGACGAAGATTGTTTTATTTAGTGATGGAGCGCCTTCGCTGCAGGATGATGCGAGTGAGTACATTGAACCCCTCATTCGGACAGCCCCTCTAGACTCCGCCAGTTATATCAGTAGAGACTGTGAAACATCCGACGGAATTGGGGGTGAATGTGCTGAAGAAATGGCCAATTACCTCAAAAATGTCGATCACAGGCCACTCGATGTTGCGGGCAGTCAATTGGTCACAATTGATACCATCGGTGGATTCCTAACAGGCTCCACAGTCGCTGAAGAAAAACTTCGTAACATTGCTGAGGCTGGAGGAGGCAACCTCTATTTAGCCGATAACTATGATGCTTTGGTAGAGTCATTCACCAAAGCAATTAACGGCAATCCCTTAGAAGAACCTGCCACCTTTACGTCTCCAGCTATTGCCGTCAGTTCATTTAATAGCCTTGAGCTCAGCGACGAACTGTATTACGCGGTATTCGAACCTGCGATCGAAGGTGGCTGGAAAGGGAATCTGAAGAAGTACAAGGTAACCTCTGAGGGTGTCGTTGGCGCCGATGGAAGATCTGCAGTTGATTCTGCATCCGGTTACTTCAAGGACACAGCTCAAAGCTTTTGGAGCACTGCGCCAGATGGCGCTGACGTTACCAAAGGTGGAGCCGCTAGCCTGTTCACCAGCTCGCGTAATATTCTGGGTGTACTTAACGGTAGTGTAGAAACTTTGACTGAGGCGCGGGTATTAACCCTCAGTGATGAGACTCTTGGATTAGACTTGCTTCAAGTTGACGACTTGTTAGACAGCCCGGAGACTGGCCTCACGGGGCGACAGCGTTTAGCTAAGTGGATTGTCGGTAAAAATGACGACGACACCCCGCGCCAGGAAATGGAAGATCCCATTCACAGCCGCCCCCTGGTTTTAAACTATGCCAGTGGACCAGTGGTCTTTGTGGGCACAAACAGTGGTTACCTACATGCATTTAACACAGAAACAGGCGCTGAGCTTTTCTCACTCATACCCCATGAGCTGCTAAATAATCCGCTCTTTTACCTGGATAGTGAAAACTTTGCATACGCTGAGAAGACATACGGTTTTGATGGGCCGATCACGTACTGGCATAAAGACACTAATTTAAATGGCCTCATTGAATCCGGCGAAAAAGTATATCTGTATGTAGGCATGAGACGTGGCGGCCACAGTTACTATGCATTCGACGTATCCAATCCTACGTCGCCCTCACTCGCGTGGCAGAAGAATGGTCCCTACTCCGACAGCATTACTAAAAATGCTCCTTCAGTTTCATCTGGCTTTGACCGTCTTGGTCAGACCTGGTCGTCCTTACGCCCAGCTATGATTCGCTGGGGAACCGAGGAAAACAAGGTTGTCCTGATTGCAAGTGGGGGTTACGACCCCGATGAAGATGGTACGAGCAGCGAGGGGACTGAAAAACGCTTTCCTCACGATGTAGGTAACACAATCTATATCCTTGACCCCGAAACAGGGGCCATTCTCTGGGACGCGTATTCAGACCTCTCAGCGCTTAACGGAGATATGACCAGCAGCTTTGTAGCAAACCCCGTATTAGTAGACACGGATACTGACGGAAACGTGGACAGAATCTATGCAGCGGATGTAGGAGGACGGGTCTGGCGCTTTGACCTCAGAGGCAATTCGCCCGCGGACATCTACGGGGGGGTGATTCTCGATATCAACACGAGCGAGGTAGAGGGCCGTAGTGGTAATAGACGCTTCTTCTATAGCCCTGATGTCACTAAACTTAAAGATACTGTGTATATCAGCATAGGTTCCGGCTATAGGGCACATCCGCTTGAGACTGCTGTTGATGACCGCTTCTTTGTGATTAAAGATTCAACACAGTTCGACTCGAACACAGGTAAACCCGTATATCCAGAAGTTAATCTTTCCGACCTGAAAGAATGGACCAGTGCAAATCTTGCTGTAAATGTTCCCGGCTGGTTCGTGAATTTCACCGCCACAGGAGAAAAAGCTTTTGCTCGTTCGCTAACCCTCGATGGTATCGTCCGCTTCAGTACCTTCGCAGTAAATAGTAACGATGCGATTTCAGAATGTACCGGGAACCTGGGCAAATCAATTAATTACAAGCTATGTCTACCGGGAGCCACATCCTGCGGGGGGGAAAGCGTATTTGAGAGAACTGAGGGTCCCTCTCGTCCGCCCACCCCACCAACAATAGTTCCCGGCGGCGGCGGCGGCGGCGGCGGCGGCGGCGGCGGCGGCGGCGGCGGCGGCGGC